>CAZFSF010000017.1:0-28276 GCA_964522045.1 uncultured Desulfobacteraceae bacterium | reverse complement strand
CGACGCGTAACGTTCATGCCTCCTCCTTTCTTCTGTTAAGGTTTGGGGTTAAATAAGAAAAACGACGCCCGGGATAGAATGCTCCGGGCTTAAACCACATTGAAAGATTAGAAAAAATATTGAAATTATAGAATGGCTGCGTCCTCTTAATGACAGAACTTGATATATGAAATGGACAAAATTACGAAATTAGTAGTAGTACTTAACTCGATTTGAATTAAACACCCAAACAAAAAGCTTTGTCAACATTTTTTTTGCTTAAAAATCAGTTAGTTATATATGTCAATAATGACATAAGCTCTCTAATAACAACCGCGTAACCACTCAATCCCACCACAGTCGGGATTAAATCGCTTAACACGCGCTGAATTTTTGCGTTGCACGGGTTGAAAGAAAGTGGGCTTTGGTGTTAGTAAAGAGGGAGTTTCATGTAGCCCCTATTTAGTGTCAGAACGAAAACTATGATTTTTCGTTCAGACACTATTTACGGAGAATGCAAAGTGGAAAAAGCAAAAGTTTTACTCCTCTATACAGACAGATACTACCTCATCAAACAGGTCTATCCCTTTGGGCTCGACCTGATCGCTGACTATCTCCGTCAATCAGGACATGATGTGACGGTTGAATATCCTTTTTTGCCCGAGCCTGACCTTGAAACAAATTTGTTACACATCCTGGAGCGGAATAGACCTGAGGTGGTAGGATTAGGCATAAGAAATATTGATACCTGTATGTCTTGCGAGACATATGGCAACTACGGCGGGGATGATTACAGGACCTTTTATTTCCTGCCGGAGATAAGGAGAATTGCGGACTTCATCAAAAGGCATGCCCCCGGGATCCCCATCATCGCGGGCGGAGGGGCATTTACCATATCTCCGGCGGCCATCTTGAAGTATCTGCGCATCGAATACGGGGTAGTGGGTGAAGGCGAGGAACCGTTTAGACAATTCATCGAGGCCTTTCCTGATAGGGAAATGATTAACCGGATAGCCGGTCTCGCCCGTTTCGATGGCCAGTACAGTGTCAATGCGAGAAAGGCTTATTGCTTCATGGGAGATGCCCTGCGCCCAGTGAGGGATAGAAAATTCCAATATGCCTTTGAGACAGTAGCTCTCCCTGTGCAGGTCAAGAGGGGGTGCAACCAGGGATGCAGTTACTGCGTAGAACCGATCATCGAGGGGAGGGAAATTGTTTTTAGAAAAATTGATCGAATTATCGAGGAGTTGAAGAGCATATCTCAAAAGGATGAGGGGATCAGGAATATTTTTTTTGTGGATACGGAATTCAACCTACCCAATCTCACATACTGCTCTCAGTTAGTTGAAAGGATCATTGAAGAGGACCTGCACGATCGATTTGGTTTTGCTTCCCAGTTTCTGTCAAGGCCCTTTAATTCTGATTTTGCCGGACTTCTGGCTGAGGCCGGGTTTTCTATCATCCTTACCTGTGACAGCTTTGCCGATGAGGTCCTTGAAAGGAATCACACCTCCTACCGCGAGAGGGATATCTGCAAGACGTTAGATGTCTGTGAAAAACACTCTCTGGCCTGTACCATATCAATGATCTTTGGCCTTCCAGGCGAGACCTACGAGACCATAGATTATTCCATCGAGTTGATGAAAAGGTACAGCCCGGGCTTTTTGAGGCGATACGAATACACCATAGGAGGCAGGATATATCAGGGCACGCGCCTATGCCGGGCTATTGAGAAGAGCGGGGAGGAGGAGCATCTCTACGGAACCAGGTCAGAAGGCTATATTCTGCCATGCTACTTTTGTGCCCCGGAAAGCCCGTTTAAGCTTAAACAATATATAGAAGAGGCCCTTGGCTATGCCATACCCTATGAAAACCGGTATGATGAAAATGCTGTCCGATCTCTGGCCATCGCCTATATGGCGGATCAAGGGCGTTGGGGGGAGTGTATTTCCAAGTTCGTGGAAAGCGATCTTCCTGTCCGCTCGCAGATATATGACTATCTTTTTCGGAGACTGACCGGGACAGGAAGAAATGATGATGCAAGGGTTGTGTCTGATAACCTGTTATCTGCAATAGGGAAGGAGAATAAAGATCTTCGATACCGGGACCAGATGGAACTGATCAGGTTTTATTTGAGTTTGTTAGGGGAGTAGCAACTACTTCTACTTGAACTCATTTTTATTGGCCAAGAGGTCCAAGTGGATGGTGGCCAGGTTCTCTAATTCTAAAGGCGCCACCTCCTCAAAGGTCTTTTTGTCAATGGTCTTGAGGTATCTCATGCATTCCCTGCAAAAATAGACCCGGAACCCCTCCTCCTCTTCAGCCTCGAAGTACCCGAGCGTTTCCTGGTCCCGGTTATCGCAAAAAGGGCACCTGATCCTGGAAAAGACCCATTCTTCACCGCAGAGTTCACAGTGTAGATATCTCTTGCCTGATTTTGCAAAATAGGCCATATCCGGCTGAGAGCCGCACAGGGGACAATAACCATAATCCCACCCATCCGTGTCTATGTTGGAACTCAAGGCATCACGAAGGGCATAGATCGAGGGTGTCAGGGCTACCTGACCAAGAAACTGGAGGACCTTGGAGTCGAGGTCAACCTCTCTTGCAATCAGTGACAGCGCCTTCTCATCCTGCTCTAAAATAGTCTTGAACAGATTTCCCGACCATTCGCCTGTGTCATCGGCTTTCTTAAGCGCCTTTTTCAACCCTTCCCTGTCATTCCTGTCAGTTGCACCTAAGTGCTCTAAGAATTTTTTTAACAGGTCGGCGGCGGCATCGAAATCAAGGGGCAAGTCCTCTTTTGAAAAGAGAGGAAATCCCTCCTGTTGCTTGATATCCATAACCCCTTTTTCAAGCTCGACCGGTTTGACATGGGGATCTACCTGTATCAT
Organism: uncultured Desulfobacteraceae bacterium; assembly: GCA_964522045.1. Lineage (GTDB taxonomy): Bacteria > Desulfobacterota > DSM-4660 > Desulfatiglandales > Desulfatiglandaceae > Desulfacyla. The sequence goes on along the minus strand of CAZFSF010000017.1, from coordinate 25,403 downwards.
GAGGAGTGCGAGCTCACGGAAAGGGGCTAAAGCAGTTTTAGCGGCAGGTCTTTGCTGGATCAACCGGTCGATATGCTGTACGAGATCCTGGATCATATCTTATCTCCTTTTTGATAAGCGTTTATTAGGTTCACGGGTTCAGGTCATGGAAATAAAAAGAATATATGATCAACAGCCTAACTGTCAACGGTTAATGGCGATCCTGATTTTGCGATCTCGTGAAAGCGTCTCTCTATGTCTGATATTATCTCTTCTGCTGTCAACTTCTCGTAACGATAAACCACTCAGACACTGAACGACTCAACCGCTTTCTAATTCTCAGGGACATCCTTTCATATGCCATAGAATCAGTTGAGCGTAAACGATGAGTTTTCTTTTCAGATCCTTTTTCAGACCAAGGGTAAACGCTACACCTAAGAGTGAAAGCAGGGTGTTTATCAGTAGACGAGAAAAAATTACCAAACATACAAGGGGGTAAGGCCTTAAACTCCATTTCCTGAAAAAAAGATATCTGGAACGATAGAACATAATCCTGGCATCTGACCTGATTCCTACGCTTTTCCCCTGGGCATGGAATATTCGTGCAGCAGGAACAAAAAGGATTTTCCATCCGGCCTTCTTGATTCTGTAGGCCCAATCTGTTTCTTCAAGAAAAAAGAAATATCGATCGTCAAGGAATCCTACTTCATCAATGGCCTTTTTCCGGATTAGCATGCAGGCCCCAATGCAGGAGTCTATTTCAATCGGCGTTCTGTATTCCCTTTTCTTACTCGGAAATCTGCTTGGTAACAGGAACCTAAGCAAGGTTTCATTTGATACCAAGGAGAGCAGGGAGGGAAAATTTGCTATCGAGTTCTGCTTGGAACCATCAGGGTTCAATAACTGCCCGCAGGTAATGGCTGTCTCCGGATTTTCCTGCATAAAATTGTAAAGTTCGCTGACAGCGCCTTCAGTCAAGACTGTGTCGCTATTGAGCAGTAGTGCATAGTGACCATCCATACGTTCAAGGGCAAGGTTGTTTGCAGCGGCAAAGCCCAGGTTTGTTCGGTTTTCAATTACTTTAATGTGTGGATATTTCTCTTTGATTGCCCCGACACTTCCATCGGAAGATCCATTATCTACTACCCAGACCTCGAAAGCGATTTCGTTGACAGTCCGGTAAATGGAGGCAAGACATTTAAGCAAGAGGTCTTTGGTATTCCAGTTAACAATTATAAATGAGATATCCAAGCTAATCCTCTCGATTTACACTCTTGAGGGGAACTAATTCAAAATCCGGAGGGGTTTCTAATCTGAATATCGCTTTTGGCACCGGTTTGTTGAAGATCATTTGCCTTATCTCAAGCGCCAATCGGGCGTTGTCCTCTGGGCTATTCAGCCGTATTTCTTTAGCGTGCCAAATACCGCCGCTATTTTGGAAGCCCGAAAACGTCATTTCGGCATTTTGTTGACAGAAAGAGACCCTTTGCGGAAGGTCGCTTTTGGGATATAGATCAATGACCTGGGTTTTATCCCCCCTTTGATCTAACAGGGTTATCTGGTTCCCTTTTAGTGATCGCATACTACTGTATTTGAGTAATACCGGATACGCCCTTGCCAGGGTCCAGAGAAGTTCAAGACTCAGGGGCACCGGTATTAATTTCGACAGGCCAAGGGTTCCAATTTGGCCGGAGTATAATCGTTTGTCAGTAAAGGAAAGGATTTCAAGGCTCGAACCCATTATCAGGATGTGAAGCAGGGGACGGCCCCAGGGGTGTGTTATTTCTATCTTGATTTTGGATGGATCTCTGGTCGCAACTATCAAGGTTGTTGCATCTGATTCGGAACCTTTGATATCGAGCGTGAGCGTTCCCGAAGAAAAGAGGGTGCTAACCGCAACCCCCTGTTCTTTAAAGGCCGAAATAATGCCTGTAATGGCCTGGTGGTCAAGGGGAGGAGATGGGGGGGTAATCACGATACGGGCACAGCAGCTTAAAAGAAGTAAAAGAAGGACCAAAAACAGCCTTCTGATAGAGAGATTCCTTTGTTTGACGGTGTTCAATTTTTTTTCTTTAAAAGCTCTTTCACCCCAGTTATCTTCTCTTTTAATTGTTTTTCTTTGGGATGCTTCAGGGAAAGTGCCTTTTCATAATAGAGAAGTGCTTTTTTGTATTCCTTCTTCTTGAGGTAGGCGTCGCCTAAATGCTCATTTATGGTAGGGTCATCCTTTGTGAGATTTGCTGCTTTATCGAGATAATGGATAGCCTTTTCATATGACCCTTTCTTGTAAAAAATCCACCCGAGACTATCAATTATATAGCCGCTCTCAGGCTTTAGTTTCAATGCCTTTTGGACCAATTCCATTGCCTTATCCAATTTAATCCCCTGTTCGGCATAGGTGTACCCTATATAGTTGAGAGCATCCGCATTATTCGAGTCTATTTCAAGTATTTTTTCCATCTGCTCAATACATAATTCATTGGAGCCGGTTTTATCCAAAAGAACGCCTAACCGAAAAATAAGGTCTACGTTCTTATCGTTTATCTTCAGCCCTTCTTTAATGACTGTTATGGCCTTATCATACACCTCTTTAGTTTCATAAGCGGATGCAAGCATCAGGTAGAGTTCAATCTTGTCCTGCTCCAATGCAATCGCTTTTTCAAGGACCTTTATGGCCGCATCATATTTTTCCTCTGTAATCAGAAGGTGGGCTATTTGAATCTGGGCGCTGCCAAAGTACTTAGATTCTGACTTGATCTGCCTCAACTGTTCCAATGCCTTTTTGATATCCCCTTTTTCTTCATAGGCTACAGCGAGATAGTATCTCGATTTATCATCATTGGGCCAGGCATTAACAATCAGATCAAGTTCCGCGATCGATTCATCGATTTTTCCCTGTCTCAGGTATATGAGGCCAAGCGCCTGCCTCTCAGGCGCTCCCGGTCTTGAATGTTCCTTGATCTTTTTCACATGCTCTAAAGCCTTCTCTTCGAGACCCAACTTCGAATAGAGAGCTACTAACCTTTCCCTGGCAGGGATATTATCGGGATATAATTCCAACAATCTCTCATAGGCTTGAGCGGCTTCCTTCTCCCTTTTGGTCATCTGATAAATAGTGGCTTGATCAAAAAGGGCCGGCTCCAAGCCGCTATTAAGTTTCAGCGCTTCGTCAAAGGCCTTCTCTGCCTCCTTGTAGCGGCCCATTTCCAAGTTGATTCTCCCGCGATAATAATGGGCAACAACTAATTCAGGATTTTGCTCGATCAGGGTGTCCAAATGTTTAAGTGCCTTTTGGAATTGCTTCTTTCTGACCAGAATCGTAGTTAATAACAGTCTTATGCGCTGGGTCTTCGGGTCGAGGTCAAGTATCTTTTGATATTGTTCAATTGCAAGATCATCATTGCCCGTGAGGGCGTATAGATCCCCCAATAATGTTATGCCCGTTATACTTTGCGGCTCGAGAGCGACGCCCTTGCGTGCATAGACTAAAGCGTCAGAGTACTCACGTAGTTCTTTCAGCAGCAGTCCCATTTTTCTGTTCAGATAGGCCGATTGCGGGTCTTCTCTAATCGCAGACTCAAGATACTTTCGTGCTTCTCCATAATTCCCCCGGGACAGGGCGATTGAGGCCATGGTGAAATCCTGATATGCGTGCTGGATTTGATCCTTTTTTATAGCGGGGATCTCTCTCTCCGGTTTTGCGGGTACCGGTTCCTTTTTTAATACGCCGGATGTGACCGGCGCGCATGCTGACGCTAATCCCACGATAAAAAAGAGAAAAAGAAGCGGGGCAGATTTCAAATATCGGTGTAATAATGACCTTTGAGCGGTTATGCCCTGTCTGTTGCTTTCTGTTTCGGGTTTTTGTTTCATGTTCCCTTATGCTCCAATCTTCTGTGAGATAATGCCCAGATCATCCCACTTAATCCCGCTAAAGCGGGACTCATGCGCCTTGATCTTAATCCCCCTTTAGCGGGAAACGTTTTTCAAAGGTCTCATCTTAAGAAGTCAGAGTATTCCTCCTCAAAATTGGGAATTTTTTCTTTAAGCCATTTCTTGATATTTTTTATAATCTTTTCCTGGATCTGACGTATTCTCTCGCGTGAGATGTGGTATTTATCTCCAAGGTCTTGTAAGGTTAAAGGCTTTTCCGCCATAATCCGGTTGTCGAAGATGTCGGCTTCTTTTCCGGAAAGTGTCTTACGGAATTCTCCGAGACTTTTTAGAAGTAGTTTCCGACCTTGATTCTCGGAGATTTGCTCGTCTATAGCTATCCCCGGATCGGGTAGGAAGGCATCGAAGGACTCCCTCGAATCGTCTCCTCCCACAGGTGAGCTGAGGGAAACTTCCCATCCCCCTAAGCGTTGAGTCATTTCGACAACTTCTTCTTCTTTGACATCAAGCCGTTCAGCTAACAACTTCGGCACAGGAGCAAAGCCTTGGGCGATCAGCTTATCTCTTTCTTTAGCGAGATTGAAAAACAATTTGCGCTGGCTCTGAGTGGTTCCAATTTTGACTAACTTCCAGTTGTCCATTATGAATTTAAGGATATAAGCCTTAATCCAGAATGAGGCGTAATAGGAAAATTTTATCCCGCGATAAGGATCAAATTTTCTCACAGCTTGTAAAAGGCCCAAATTTCCTTCCTGGATCAGGTCTAATAGATTTTTTGTCCAGTACCGATGAAAATCCATGGCGATCTTTACAACCAATCTTAGATTAGCAGTGACAAGCCTGTAGGCAGCCTTATCGTCATTTTTTTCCCTGATCTTGACTGCTAACGCTCTCTCCTCTTCTCTCGAAATGAGGTCATAACGCTTTACCTCCATGAGGTAAATTTGAAGCGGATCAAAAGGGACTAAAGCTGTATCAGTCATCTGAATCGCCGGAACAAGGCCCACCTTTTTTGAAGCCGGATGGTCCTTACCTGTCCTTGTTGTACCCTTCTTTGTTGCGTTTTTCATAAAAAAGCTATACCTTTAATCTACAATTAATCTACAATGACCTTAACATATCTTTTTTTCCCTGCCCTAAGGAGCCATGAATCGTCTTCTGAATCCTCTAATGTGATTAACTGATCAAAGGCCTTGATTTTTCGGTCGTTGAGATATCCTCCTCCCTGGGCAATAAGCCTGCGGGCTTCGCCCCGGGACTTGCAGAGGTCTGAGTCCTCAAAGAGGATATAGGCAGGAATGCCTGCCTCAAGCCGTTGCCGGCCGATTTGATAAACGGGCACAGATTCTGATGAGGCAGATTTATCCGGTCCGAATAGCTGTCTGGAGGCATTTTGCGCCTGATCAGCTTCTGTTTGGCCATGGCACAATTTGGTGGCCTCATAGGCCAGGACTTCTTTCGCCTTTCTGATGTCGGAGCCCTTTAGTGTGCGCAGCCGTCTGACTTCATCCATAGGCAGAAGGGTAAAAAGAGACAAGAACCGCCCTATGTCCTCGTCATTCTGGTTGATCCAATACTGGTAGTATTCATACGGCGAAGTCAATTCCGGATCAAGCCAGATCGCCCCCTTGTGTGTCTTACCCATCTTTATGCCTGAAGAGGTTGTCAACAGGGGAAATGTAAGACCGTGAATGATCTCGCCCTCCATACGTCTTGTCAGGTCCGCCCCTGCCAGGATATTCCCCCACTGGTCGTTTCCACCCATCTGGAGGCGGCAATCGTAGGTCTTGAACAGGTGCCAGAAATCGTATGCCTGCAGCAGCATGTAATTGAATTCGATGAAATTGAGCCCGGTCTCGAGTCTGGCCCTGTAGCTCTCCGCGGCCAACATCCTGTTTACGCTAAAATGTCGGCCAATATCTCTCAAAAAATCTATGTAGTGGAGGCCGGTCAGCCAATCGGCATTATTCACCATAATCGCCTTCCCGTCCCCAAACTCGATGAACCTCGCTAACTGCTCTTTTAAGAACCCGGCATTTTCGTTTATCTTGTCACGGGTCATAATGGGTCGCATCTCGGTCTTCCCGCTCGGGTCGCCAACAAGGGCGGTTCCGCCTCCAATTACTGCGATAGGTCTGTGGCCTGCTCTCTGCATATGCACCAAAGACATAATGGGGAGAAGGCTGCCAACATGGAAGCTCTTGGCGGTTGGATCAAAACCTATGTAGCAGGTGGTACGTTTTTTTAACAGGCGCGATACGAGTACCCTGTCGGTAACCTGCTCAACAAAATCCCTTGCCTCAAAGATGTCTAATACGTTTTCCACTTTAATTTTCTGAAATGCTCCTTTCATATTCCTTTGGGAGACTCAATCTAATTACCTGGCCCTGTTTCCCTAAGTCTTCCATTTTTTTGCCGTTGAACTCAAGGTCAATCCCCCCGGCGTTACCGATCAGCAATTGAAAACCCTTTCTTGCCCTCCACTGGGGCCGGCTTTCAGGACCAAGGATATACTCTTTCGGTTTTTCGTTATCAATACGTACCCTGACCCATGTCCTTTCCTTGACAATGGCCTTTAAAACTAACGCCCGCTCGGTTGTTTCGGTGGGCAGGGGAGTATTAGAGACAGTTGGTTCGGGTTCAATGTTGCTAATTGATTCATGAGAGGATACCTCTTTCTCTGGAATTGGCTCTTCCTTTGCTAATTGTGGACCGGCCTGTTCCAAAGAATCTCTTTCAGATGCCGGGGGTCTTTCTTCCACAAGCGCAGCTTTTTTGGGCTCGGAGAGATCCGTAATTGGTTCCTGTTCATCCAAGGGCACCTCTGCCATCTCTTTCCGGGTATCCTGAGTCTTTCTTGACTCAATCAGTTTTTTATCCGACGGGGCCACTGCCTCATTGTCAATTACTCCCCCCATGCGAGTCGGATCTTCAATCCACGTGTAAAATGCGAAGCCCACCGCAGAACAAGCGAGAATCAGGAAAAGGTACAGAGCCAGTTTTTTTCTCTTATTAACCGGAGGCAGAACAGGCCCAGGAGTCTCATGGTGCTGAGGGGTAATCTCCTGATAAAGGGCAAGAAGGCCACCTTCCGACAGACCAAGGGCGCGGGCATAAGAGCGAATAAATCCTTTTACAAAAGCGGGCGAGGGAAGATGATCCCATTCTTCATTTTCTAAGGCCTCAAGGAAGTGGGGTCTGAGTTTTGTTTGTTCGGAAATCTGGGCATAACTGAGACCCATCTCTTCCCTTTTATTCCTCAAGAGGGCACCGAGTTCTTTGCCAGATGGAAATTCCCAGTCCCTGGTTTCCTCATCTAATGGGTGGTTTTTGCCTCTGCCCATATAAGTTCCTGGATTGGATTAAAAAATAATTTTTATATATGCCTTCTTTCTCAACTCTTTGATCCAGGCGGAATACTTTTTGTCAAGTTCCTTTCTATAAAGGATTGTCCGAATGGCGTTTTGAACCTGCTCGAGAGATTTTTCTCCTCCCCCATCTTTTTCTTCTACCTTGATAATCTTTATCCCATAAGGCCTGATAACTGGCTTACTTACTTCGCCAGCAGATAGATCCTTAATAATCTCAGCCATCTCTGGATTAAGCTCGGACATCTTGAATACACCAAGGTCACCTCCCTCATTTGCCCCGGGCCCGTTGGAGAATTTCCTTGCCAGATCTGCAAAATTCTTCCCGTCTTTAATCATTGAGACGATATTCTGGGCCTTTTGGTAAAGAGCGCGGGCCTCATTTCTGTCGGCCGGATCCTCTTGCTTGAGAAAAATGAGAGCAAGACGGACTTTGCCCTCACTCGTGAATTCATCCCTGTGTGTGTTGTAGTATTCCTCGATTTCTTCTTCCCTGAGGATAATCTTTGATTTCACTTCATAGTTGATCAGTTGTATCCTTTCCAATTCCTTTTTAATAGATTCTCTGTACGATTCATAATTCCCCCCTTGCTTTTTTAGTTCGGCAAGCAGGTCTTCCTGGGTTAACTGGTTATCTGCCTTTATCCTTTCGACGGCCTGATCTATCTCCTTGGCAGTTACCTTGATTTCTAATTCCTTGATCTTTTCAAGGCCAATTTTCTGATCAATCAGGTCGTCCAAGACTTTTTGGCGGGTTTTAAGATAGATCTCTTCGGACCTGTTCTTCAGTTGCTCGGATGGAATTCCCGTGAGGGCCTGCATCCTGGTATTGAGCTCATAGAGAGTAACGACCTCATCGTTAACAATGGCAACAACTCTGTTACAGATCTCGCCCGAGACCGACGAGTGAAATAATAAAATCGTCCCGATAAAGAGGAGGATTAAAGAGGCTATTGCTTTTAATTGCTTCATTTGGTCCTTTAAAAATAGAATTCAGGAATTCCCCAATTCCTAAATTCTCAGTTATCCTGATTAAGATAGCTCTACTTTGTTCAACATATCTTGATTAACCTTGACTTTAAAGTTAGATCTGAGCTTTTCCAACCATTTCTCGTAAAAGACTTCGTGCTTTTGGCGGAGAAGTCGTGATTCTATTTCGGGCATGACTTCCGGAAGTCCTTCAATGCCGGCAGGCCTACGGGACATTACCTCGAAGATATGATAGCCAAAAGAGGTTTTGATAATAGGGCTGATTTTGCCACTCTGCATTGAAAAGAGGGCATCTTCCATGGATTCGTCTAAATCGCCCCGGGCTACCCAACCAACTTCGCCATGGACCTCGGCCTCAGGGGCTATTGAATATTTCTTGGCAAGTTTGCCCATATCTTCCCCGGCATGGATGCGGTCGCGCAGGTTCTCTGCTTCTCTTTTTGATTTACAGACTATTTGCCGGAATCTTAACATCTCCGGGGATCTGAATTCATTTCTGTTCTTTTGGAAATAGATCTTTATCTCTTCATAACTGGGTGAGGCGATTTTTTCTAAAACCTGTTTGATAACCTTGCCCACAAGGAGCTGATTCCTCAAGCGATGCTCCCATAACGCGGGATCTACATATCCCTGAAGCAGCACTTTACGAAAGGTATCTTCTGAGTATTCCCTCTTGATCTCCTTTAAATTCCTTTGGAATTCTTTTTCAGAGATAGAGATGTTATTTTGTTTCCCATATTCGATGATAAGATAATAGTCTATGATCTGTTTAATTAGCTGCTTCTTTATCTCTTTTGCATGCTTAACCGGAACGGGCATACCGCCGCCAATGAATTCCATCTCCTTTTTCAATGCGTCACAAGAGAGGTGTTTCGAGCCTATAACCATTACCGGATCGTCCCCCCCATGATCAGACAGACCGCAACCGAGAGGGAGAAAAATCAGGGTCCAACAAAAAAGACAATAAAGACCATGGGTCATAACCCTGATTTTTTTCCTAATCATCCCGTGGGTCATTTGTTGTTGTCCGGTTTTTGTTTGCAATGCCAACCCGCTCATTCCATGAGCCTAAACTTTTTATATTAACAGCAAAGCTAAAAAATTTAAACATGTTTTTTTCGAGCCCTTAGGGAAGCGCGCTCAATTTTTCAGGCGCCCCATTTGATCGTTCTGCTTTGAAATCAAGCGTTTTCATTGCCTGTTCTATCTTGGGAAAATCGTCCGGCAAAGAGAAAGTGCCGGCGTAGATTTTCAGCTTGTTGTTGGGTAAAAGCCGGAATCTGTTAGGTCTGGCACTTATCAGTCGGACCAGATCTTCCGCATCTGCGCCCATTTCCTGGGAAAAGGTTAATGTGAGGCTATTACGTCCCATGTCTAATTTGCTGATTCGAAGCCTTTTCAATAACAGCCGGATCGACATCAAACCGAAGAGATTGACGACCTCCTTTGGCGGGGGACCGAAACGATCGCGGATTTCTTCGGTGATCTCTTTCAATTCTGACTTCTCAAGGAGGTTAGAAAGTCTGCGGTATAGGTTCAACCTGACATCTGTGTCCATAATATAACTCTCCGGCAGGTGTGAGGGAATATCTATATTGATTTCCGGGTTTATATCATCCTCCCATTCTTCACCTTTTAATTCGGTAACTGCTCGCTCGATGAGTTTGACATATAGCTCATATCCAACCGCTGAAATATGCCCCGACTGGGAAAATCCGAGGATATTGCCCCCGCCCCGGATCCTGAGGTCGTGCATGGCGAGGTTAAGACCGGCGCCTAAGCTGGAAAAATCCATGAGGGCCTTCAACCTCTTTTCCGCATCTCTTGTGAGCACTGAGTCGTTTGAAATAATTAAATAGGCGTATGCCTTTTCTTTGGCCCGTCCAACCCTTCCTCTTAACTGATAAATTTGAGCCAGGCCGAGGCGATCTGCCTGATTGATGATAATGGTGTTGGCAGAAGGAATATCAAGACCCGATTCGATTATGGTTGTGCAGACGAGGAGATCGATTTCCTTTCGTAGGAATCTCATCATGGTCTCTTCCAGCTCTTTTGACTTCATTTGGCCGTGGGCCACTGCAATACGTGCCCGGGGAACCATCCTTCTCAGTTTATCAGCCGTATGGTCGATGGTGCGCACCCTGTTGTGGACAAAGAAGGTCTGCCCTCCCCTCTCCAATTCAGCCTCTATGGCCCTGATGATAAGAGGGTCGTCATAGGGTGAGAGATACGTCTCAATGGCCAATCTGTCCTGGGGTGGGGTTTCGATGATGCTCAGGTCCCTAACTCCTATCATAGACATCTGGAGCGTTCTTGGAACCGGGGTGGCGGTTATGGCCAACACGTCCACCAAGGCACGGTATTTTTTTAATGTCTCCTTTTGCTTGACACCAAACCGCTGTTCTTCGTCAATAATCAGGAGCCCTAAATCAGCGAATTTCACATCCCTCTGAAGGATTCTGTGTGTGCCGATCAGCACGTCTATTCTGCCGGACCTCAGTTTGCTGATAACCTCAGCCTGCTGGGTCCTGGTTTTAAAGCGGCTGAGAACCCCAACTTCAATGGAATAAGGCGTCATTCTCTTCTTAAAGGTCTCAAAGTGCTGCTCGGCCAAGACCGTCGTGGGTACAAGGAAAGCCACCTGCTTCCCATCCGTGACAATCTTGAATGCGGCTCGAATAGCTACCTCAGTCTTCCCGAAACCCACGTCTCCACATATAAGACGATCCATCGGTTGTTCCGAAGCTAAGTCCTCTAAGACATCTTCAATCGCTTTGATCTGGTCATCGGTTTCTTCATGTTCGAATGTGGACTCGAATTCGCGGTAGTAATGGTCAGGAGGAGAAAATGCGTGTCCTTTTCGATATTTTCTCAGGGCATAGAGCTCCACAAGTTGTTTGGCGATTTTCTTGACCGATTTTTTGGCCTTCTGCTTTGCTATGTTCCACGAGTAGCCCCCTAACTGGTCAAGCTTTGGGTCTCTTTCACCGGCCCCGGCATATTTTTGTAGAATGCTGACTCGGTCAGCCGGGATATAAAGCCGCGAATGGTTGGCATATTCCACAATGATGAAATCATTCACCTTGTGGGCTATCTCCATTGCAGAGAGCCCGCCATACCTGCCGATTCCGTGATCCTCATGCACAACAAGGTCACCTGCCTTGAGCTGGCTGAAGTTGGACCACGAAAGTGCGCCTTTGCGCCCGGTTTTTTTCTGTCTTCGCATGGCCCTCTTAGGACCGAATATTTCATCTTCGCTGACCACATAAAGACCGATGTCCGGCCAGGTAAAACCGCGTGGGAGTCTACCCAAACAGAGACTCAGCCCCGGCGTTTCGGGGACATTATCCCATCCCTGAGCCACGCTTGCCACCCGGACATCATAATTTGCCAAGATTTCTCTTAAACGGTTGGCCTGTTGTTCCGTGGTGCAGGTTATGATGACCCTTGATCGGGTTGCGAGCCACGATGCGATTCTGTTGGCAAATGGGGCCATGGATACCCTGCCCCTGTTGGCAAGCCTGACTTCCAGGTCGTCCTCCAACTGGAAATGTCCCCGGATCTCTATGGTCTCTAAGGCTTCTATGATCTCTGCGGTTTTCCCGGGTACTTCCTCTTTACTCAGGTTCAATTCCCCTATTTCGATCCGTTGATATTTTTTAAACTGCTGTGCGATTTCCTCGAAGGGGACAAAGACACCGTCAATATCAGGAAAGGGCGCACCTTTCCCTGCAGATTCTTCCCGGAATCTCTCTTCGTCTTTATAAAATTTCTTCTCTATCTTCCAGCCGTCAGACTCCATACGGTGCGGATCAAAAAGGGTGATGATCCCGTTTTCAGGGAGATATTCGAAGAGCGTGTCGAGATGGGGATAAAAATGATGGAGCCAGGCCTCCTGCCCAGGGAAACCTATTCCGTCCTCCGGTTGTCTTGGAAGCCGCCCCATGGATCTGGCCCTCTTAACGCCCTCTTCATCCATTATGATTTCCACGGCAGGAAGAAGAATCATTTCCCTTGAATGGCTCTGTGATCGCTGGCTGATAGGATCAAATTGACGAATCGATTCGAGCCGGTCCCCCCAAAACTCCAGGCGGAGAGGGAGGGGATAAAGGGGCGAGAATATGTCGATAACACCCCCCCGGACAGAATAATCTCCCCTTTCTTCTACCAATGATGTTCGTTGATAGCCGTTGGTTTCGAGCTTTGTGAGTAATAGGCCTCTCTCTACATCCTCCCCTGCTTCAAGGTATTCTAAAGATTTTAGGAGTGATTCCTTTGGCATGACCCTGAAGCAAATCGCTTCGAGAGAGGTAATTACAACAGGCTTTTTGTCAGACATCAGGGCATAGAGGGATTTGATTCGTCTGGTGACCAATTCCCGGTGCGGGCTGAGCCCGGTCAGGGGAGACATATCATAGGGGAAAAACTGATGGAGTCGTGAGGAGGGAAAGTCATCCTTGGCCTCCGGGCCACCCATAAAGAACTGGAGCTCTTTATAAAGCCGTTCGGCGTTTTTTCTTTCCGGGAGGATGACGAGACAGGGTCTGTCAAGATCGGTCAACACTTCGGAAAAGAAATAGGACTGTGCCGATCCTGAAAGACCGACAAGGGAGATGACCCCTGTGCCCTCTTTTAGCCACTTTTTAAATCTAACAAGATCTTGGTTTTTTTGTGCAGACATGAAAGCTGTTAGTATTGAATTTAATTCCTTAATCCATCAATTCGTCGATCAAATAACGCATGATTCCAATAGGGAAAGGGTCATGGAATCGGTATCAAGTTGAGCGGGTGGACCAAGGGGGAGGGCCAGGTTTGTCAGGCCGTGTCCAACGGGGAACCCGGTTGTCAGAGGGATCTCCAGGTCAGAAGCCAGGGTTTTCAGCAGATCATTAATGGCAGAGTTATCGCCGCACTCGATAAATTCGCCCCCTATGAGACCGGCAATCCCTTTCAATTGGCCGGTCAATGCAAGATGGGTGAGCATGCGGTCTATGCGGTATAAAGGTTCCCCCCTGTCCTCAATAAACAGGATACAGCCGTCAAGGGATGGAAGAAAAGACGTCCCGACCAGATGACAGATGAGACTCAGATTGCCCCCAATCAGGGGTCCTTTAGCCCTCCCTGAAATGAGAGAATTTCCTGCCATGGGGCTGAATGAAACCGGTTGATTTGATGAGATGAGTTTGAAAAGACTCTCCCGGCTGTTGTCATGAAGGGCGGAAAGCCCACGCACCATTGGTCCGTGAAAAGTTACGAGCCCGGTCTTCTTGTGTATGGCCATTAAGAGGGCGGTAATATCGCTGTAGCCTACAATTGTCTTCGGGTGTTCCCTGATCAGATCATAGTCAATTTTGTCAAGGAGCCTCAGAGTTCCATATCCTCCGCGGGCACAAAAAATGGCTTTTATCTTTCTGTCCCGGAACATGGCATGGAGGTCTGAAAGCCGGGCCTCATCATCTCCTGCCAAGTAATCATGCCTGTCATATACGTGGGGCGCAACATGAGTTCTTAGATCGGAGGATTCCAGCAGTTTCAGATCGGGTTGCAGCTCGGATTCATCCACAGGTCCGGCCGGAGAGATAATGCCGATCAGATCCCCCGGCCTCAGCCTTGGCGGTTTAATCAGGGGTAGTTCTTGGGGTTTAGAAGGTGACATCGAAGTGTTGGGGTTTACTGGTTTCTCTTGAACAGGATTATAAGTCCCTGGAGAGTCAAAAATTCCTCAACATGGACTATCGTTTCCGAGACTTCTGAGATAATAGGCGCCAGGCCCCCTGTGGCAATGACCACTGGCTCTTCCCCTGACTCATTTTGCATCCTGTTGACAATGCCGTCCACCAAACCCGCATAACCATAGATAATCCCGGCGTTCATGCTGCTGATGGTGTCTTTTGCTATGACAGTGTTCGGCCGGGTAAATATCTCGACTCTCGGAAGCTTGGAGGCCTCTATAAAGAGGGCCTCGCAAGATATGATTACCCCTGGGGCAATGGCCCCACCCATATAGGCGCCCTCCTTTGAGATATAATCAAAGGTCGTGGCCGTGCCAAAATCGACCACGATCAAGGCGGTGCCATATTTTTCGTAAGCGGCCACCGCATTTACAATCCGGTCGGCGCCCACTTCCTTGGGATTATCATATAGAATCGGCATCCCTGTCTTCGTACCGGGACCAATAATAACGGGCTCAACCTTGAAGTAACGGCGCGAAAACTCTTCCACGGTATTGAGCAGCGGGGGGACCACACACGAGATAATCGTATCGCTGATATCCTGGAATGTTATCCCCTCCCACTGGAAAAAAGTGCCTACAAGGATGCCCAGTTCATCGGCCGTGGTCTCCTTTTCGGTCCTGATCCTCCAGTGGTGGAGGATCTGTTCCTGATCTGTTACTCCCAGGACAATATTCGTATTACCGATATCAATACAGAATAACATACCCTTTTACCCCACGCTCCCGCGTTTAACCGCGTCAATGATCTTAACCGTCTCCACGGCTTTTTTGACATTATGCGCCCTGACTATATGAGCGCCATTAATGACTCCTGCGGCCACAGCAGCCATGGAGCCTGTGTCCCTCTCATGGGGCTCTCTATCTAAGATATGACCGATGAAGGCCTTGTTGGATGGGCCCAACAAGACGGGTCGTTCAAGGGATTTGAATCGGGAAAGATCTCTGATGATTTTGAGATTGTGATCAAAGGTCTTTCCAAAACCGATGCCGGGGTCTACGACAGTCAATTCCCTGCTAATGCCGGCGGCCTCGGAACGGTCAACCGCATCTCTTAAAAAGTCCAGGATCTCATTGATTAGATCATCATATACAGGATTGTTCTGCATGTCCCCGGGCGTGCCCTTCATATGCATAAGGATAACGGGAACACCTGCCCGGGCCGCAATCATGGACATTTTTGGATCGAACCTGAGGGCGCTGATATCGTTGATGATGGATGCCCCTGCCTTCAATGCTTCTTCTGCTACCGTGCTCTTGCAGGTATCTATGCTGATGGGGGCGGAGACTTCTCCATGGAGCGCCTCTATGACCGGGATCACCCGGTCTATCTCTTCGGCAATAGAGATTTTTTTGGAATATGGTCTGGTTGATTCCCCTCCCACGTCGATGATGTCTGCCCCGTCTCGGTCCATTGCGAGGGCATGTTCCACTGCCCTGTCTGCTTCAAAATAATGGCTCCCATCTGAAAAGGAATCGGGAGTTACGTTGAGGACGCCCATGACGTGGGTCCTTCTGCGTAAGTCGAGGCGATGGGTTTTCCAGCTTAGAACAAATCCCACCCTACTCTTTCCCGTCCTCAGAAGGCTCAATGTCAGTCTCCTCTATGTTTGATGCTGTGCGGGGCTTGACTTTTTTGGGGGGAGCAGGCTCTTTTTTTCTCTTGGCCTTCTTCTTTACGCCCGGTTCTTGATCGCCCGCCATTATCTTGTCGATATCGGCGCCAGTGAGGGTCTCCTTTTCAAGGAGGGCGGTGGCCATTCTGTGCATAGTATCCAGGTTATCCCTGATAAGCTGGCTGGTTTTTTCGTAAGCTCCGGTAACGATACTGTGCACTTCCTCATCGATCTTTCGCGCTGTTTCTTCACCGTAATCTCTGTGCTGGGAGAGTTCCCGCCCTAAGAATATCTGTTCGTCCTTCTTCCCGAAGCTCAAAGGACCTAATTCCTTACTCATGCCAAAATTGCAGACCATTTTTCGGGCAAGCTCTGATGCCCTCTCAATATCGTTTCCAGCGCCGGTTGTTTCGGTGTTGAGCACGATTTCCTCAGCGGCCCTCCCTCCCATTAATATCGCGATGTTATTCAAGAGGTGTTCCTTCGGGTAAGTGTGCTTTTCGTTGATCGGTAGCTGTTGGGTGAGACCTAAAGCGAGACCCCGCGGAATAATGGTGACTTTATGAATAGGATCTGTGTCCGGAAGTAACCTGGCTACCAGGGTATGCCCTGACTCGTGATAGGCGGTAATTTTTTTCTCTTCTTCGCTGATGATCATGCTCTTACGTTCTGTACCCATCAGGACCTTGTCTTTAGCATCTTCGAAATCATCCATCTCCACCCTGTCTTTACCCCGTCTTGCTGCCATCAGGGCGGCCTCATTTACCATGTTTTCGAGGTCAGCACCTGTAAACCCGGGTGTGCCCCTTGCAAGCACGGAGATGTCCAGATTATCAGCCACCAGCTTTTTCTTGAGATGAACTCTGAGGATACCCTCCCGTCCCCCGAGATCCGGGACCGGAACCACCACCTGGCGGTCGAAACGGCCAGGCCTCAGCAGGGCGGGATCGAGCACGTCCGGTCTGTTGGTCGCTGATATGAGTATGACTCCCTCATTGGACTCGAAACCGTCCATCTCTACGAGGAGTTGATTAAGGGTCTGTTCACGCTCATCGTGTCCGCCCCCGAGGCCTGCCCCGCGATGCCGGCCGACAGCGTCTATCTCATCTATGAATATGATGCAGGGCGCATTCTTCTTGCCCTGGTTAAATAGGTCTCTGACCCTCGAAGCCCCTACCCCGACGAACATCTCCACAAAATCCGAGCCGCTGATGGTGAAAAAAGGGACACCTGCTTCGCCCGCTATGGCCCTTGCAAGAAGTGTTTTTCCCGTGCCTGGAGAACCTACCAGCAGTACGCCTTTAGGGATCCTCCCCCCGAGCCTGGTAAATTTCTTGGGATCGCTTAAAAATTCCACTATCTCTCCAAGTTCTTCCTTGGCCTCATCAATCCCCGCCACATCTTCAAAGGTGACTTTTTCCTGAGAATCGGTCATGAGCCTGGCGCGGCTCTTTCCAAAGGATAGGGCCTTTCCTCCTCCTGCCTGCATCTGACGCATGAAAAATATCCATACGCCTATTAACAACAGCATAGGGACCCAGGAGAGAAAGACCTGGAACCACGAGGAGTCTTCCTGGGGCCTTGCGGTTATCTTGACCCCTTTACTCCTGAGCAGGCTGATGAGTTCAGGATCTTTAGGGGCATAGGTCTTGAACGGGCCCTGCGCGGACATCCCGGAGATATTTTCCCCTTTAATAGTCACCTGGTTGACGCTTCCACTATCCACCATGTTCAAAAAGTCACTATAGCTGATGGCTGCACTCCCCCTGTCGGGCTGTTTGAAAATCTGAAAAAGCATCACCATCATAAGGCTGATTACAAGCCAGAGGGCAAGATTTTTGTAAAATGGGTTCAATTTAGCATGACCTCCATTAAAGGTGTTTAATAATTACAGTTAGTTGTTAATGGTCTGAGACCTTCAAAAGAGGGCTTTTTGCAAAGGTCTCAGTCTGTTGTTTACTTAAGCAAATCAACGTTTCGAATCGAAACTTAATTATTATAGTTACAAATTTTATAAATTCCATATAAATTTCTAATATATCCTTAAGGTCGCATGTCATTCTGTCCCTATTTCTTGGATGTCTGTTCATTTTTTTGTTGACATCCGGACTGCTTGACTATCAACATTTACTGGATGCTGGATGCTGGGGATTGGGAACTTGAAACTTGAAACGTGGATGGGTGCTAACCGTTGGAGCAAGTTGTGCAAGGAGTTGCAGATGGACAAAGATGTCTTTGCCGATAAGGATCTTAGACAGATAGAGGAGCACGGACTTACTATTGATGAGGTCCATAGGCAACTGGATTTGTTTAAAATGCCTAAACCCTTTCTTAAATTAGGTGGCCCCTGTACGGTTGGGGATGGCATTATGGTTTTTGCCCCGGAAAAGAAGACCTCTCTGCTCGAGATCTATGAGAGGGAGGGGGCCGGGTATAACTGCGTCAAGTTTGTTCCAGCATCAGGCGCGGCCTCAAGGATGTTCAAGGTTCTCCTTCGGTACCTGAATCAGGAGAAAGAAATCACGGGGGATGAGGTTTCCATGAGGGCGTCTGCGGGAGATGGAGACGCAAAGCAGCTCCTTGATTTTATGGACGGGCTAAAAAAATTCGCATTTTTCAGGGAACTCAAATCGGTATTATCCGGTCAGGGTTTCAATGTAGATACACTATTAGAAACGGGATGTTTCAGAGATATCCTCCGCTTTCTTCTCACAGATGATGGCCTCGATTATGCAAATCTTCCGAAAGGGCTGCTTAAGTTTCACGAGTATCCGGAGGGGAGTCGGACGGCCTTTGAAGAGCACTTAGTTGAGGCCGCTTCCTATGTGGCGGATGAAGATGGACTGTGTCCTCTTCATCTTACAGTGTCACAGGAACATTTGAATGGGTTCGACTCCTCTTTTAAAGCAGATAGACCTATCTATGAAGAGAGATATGGTGTGCGCTATGATATTTCCTTTTCCATGCAGGCAAAATCCACCGATACCCTTGCGGTTACATTGGATAATACGCCTTTCCGGCAAGAGGATGGAAAGTTGTTGTTTAGGCCGGGGGGGCATGGGGCCTTGCTCAAAAACCTGAATAATATAGATGGGGATATCATCTTCATAAAAAATATAGACAACGTAGTCCCCGATTATCTTAAACCTGAGACCTTCAGATGGAAAAAGATCACGGGCGGTTACCTGATTTCCACCCGGAATCAGATCCGTGGTTATATGAAAAGACTGGCATCGGGCGATATAGACCATCAGCTTTTGGCCGAGGCTGCCGCTTTTTTAGAGGATAAACTTCTGCTTTCAGTCCCCGAACTTATAAAGAGCGCACCCCCTGAGGCTAAGAGGACTTATCTGATGGAGAGGCTTGATCGTCCTGTAAGGGTTTGCGGAATGGTAAAAAATAGAGGGGAACCTGGTGGCGGCCCTTTTTGGGTGGAAGACGAAACCGGCGAAAGGTCCCTTCAGATAGTGGAAACCGTCCAGATCGATCTTGATTCCAAAGAACAGCGGGACATCCTCGAGGCCTCTACCCATTTCAATCCGGTAGATCTTGTATGTGGTGTTCGCGATTGGCAGGGCAGGCCCTTTGATCTGAATAGGTTTGTTGATCCAAAGGCCGTTGTTATCTCACAGAAATCAAAAGATGGAAGAGATCTCAAGGCGTTGGAGCACCCGGGACTATGGAACGGGTCCATGGCACGATGGATTACGCTTTTTGTGGAAGTTCCGGGTATCACTTTTAATCCTGTTAAGACCGTGAATGACCTGCTTCGAAAAGAGCACCAGCCCGGTTAGGGCTTGAACCACGCCAAGGCGTGGTTCAGGCATTTTCTTGGATTCAAAATGGGAAAAATGAAGAAGGAACTCAAAAACATAAGCACCAAGAACCGGTATTCTTTATGGTTTGTGGTGGTGGTTGCCGTATTTATAACCAGCCTGATTACCGCGAATATAACTTCAGTGAAATTGATAGGGGTGCTGGGGCTAATTTTGCCCGCAGGCGTAATCATATTCCCTGTGAGTTATATCACGGGGGATGTCCTGACCGAAGTGTATGGATACTCCGAGGCGAGAAAAGTCATCTGGTTAGGATTTTTCTGCAATCTCTTGGCCGTCATCGCTATCTGGTTGGGCCAGATAATTCCCCCGGCTTCATTCTGGGATGGGCAAACCGCTTACGAGCGAATATTGGGGTATGCGCCAAGGCTCCTAACTGCCTCTTTTTTGGCCTATCTCGTTGGAGAGTTCTGTAACGCCTATGTCATGGCAAAGATGAAAATCGCCACAGGTGGCCGCTGGTTGTGGACCCGCACTATAGCTTCCACACTGTTGGGTCAGGGGGTCGATTCCTCAGTTTTTATAATTTTGGCCTTTGCCGGAACCATCCCAATCAGGGCCTTGATCCTTGCCATCATTACACAATGGCTTGTTAAATCAGCCTATGAAGCTGCTGCTACACCTGTTACATATAAGGTGGTGGGCTTTTTAAAGCGACATGAAGGATTAGATGTCTATGATCACGACACGCATTTCAACCCATTGCTGATTAGACGTTGAAGTTCTTGAAGATTTCCTTGTATTATGCTATGGAGTTAAGGATATCGATAGACGAAAACCTTTTAACCTTGAATCCCGCAGTGACGGGAAACGCGGAACCGATTACTCTTAGGATAAAAGCCATATGAATCTGCTTGACGTGATCATCATTGCCTGCATGGTTTTTTTGATAGTGCGCGGCATATTCCGGGGATTTATCCGTGAGGTGGGATCTCTTGCAGGGGTCATCTTAGGCATCTGGCTTGCTTCTCATTATCAACCGCAGATGACGGATTTTTTGAAGCCCTTTCTTCCATCAGGGAAATTTCTTCCCTTGATCAGTTTTGGGCTTATTTTTTTGGTTGTCCTTGTCCTTTGTAATGTTGTTGGCTGGTTGCTGAAAAAGTTAGTCAAGAAGATCTTTTTAGGCTGGGCAGACAGAACCTTAGGTGCTGTCCTGGCTGTTTTAAAAGGTGTTATCATAACCTATTTTGCCATTGTTTTACTTACCTTTTTTGTCCCTTCGAAGTCAAATCTCATAGCTGATTCAAAACTGGCGCCAATCATTATCAATTCTTATCAGTCTATCGTTGGACTCCTGTCTCCCGGGGCCTATCAGAATTTGAAGAAGCAATTTGTCGAGCAGAAGGAAAGGATCGAGCAGTCCATTTCGGAAAAGATCGAGGGCGCCTCCGGGACAGATGGACACAGATAGATTAGCAGGTGCAATTCGATCTCTCGTGGAGTTGGTGGCCAGGCTCAGAGGTCCTGGCGGCTGCCCGTGGGATGCCAGGCAAACAGATTCCACCATTAAGATATACCTTCTTGAAGAGGCCTATGAGGTCTTAGACGCCCTCGAAGGCTCATCGCCAGAGGAGGTTTGCTCAGAGTTAGGTGATCTTCTGTTTCAAATCCTTTTTTTGGCCCAATTAGCATCAGAGAGGGGAGAATTTGATCTTAATGAGGTCGTTGAAGGGATCACCGAAAAGATGACCCGCAGGCACCCCCATGTTTTCGGCAACACAAGGGTAGAGAGCCCTGAAGATGTTTCATCCAACTGGGTAAAGATAAAGAGGACGGAAAAGGGGAAGCCCAAAAACACTTCGTTTTTGCTTCAGAGTATCCCTTCAGGTTTACCGGCCCTCTTAAGGGCGCACAGATTGAGTGAAAGGGCCTCCAAGGTCGGGTTTGATTGGGCAAATAGGGGAGAGATCTGGGCAAAGGTCCAGGAAGAGGTTGAGGAATTAGGGTCTGCCATAAAGGATGGTGATCAGGAAGGTATTGTCGAGGAGATGGGTGATCTTCTTTTTAGCCTGACGAATTTGGCAAGACACTCGGGCTCAAATGCCGAAAATCTTCTGAGAAAGGGGAATCAGAAGTTTTTAGAGCGTTTTGAGAAGATGGAAGCACGATTAGCCGATTCCGGAATAGGGCTGGAAGAGGCCACCCTGGATCAGATGAACCGGGTATGGGAAGACGTGAAGGAAGATCAGGGGTAAAGCTGTTTTGCCCAAGAAGAAGAGGAAAAAGAGGTTCTTGCCCCGTATCCTGAAATGGATAGGGATGGCTCTGTTCGTTCTTGTGATCTTGAGCCTGCTACAGGTGATCTTGTTGCGGTTTATAAACCCACCCTTTACCATGATGATCGCCTGGGAGGGAATCCGGAACATGGGGTCCGGTAAGCAGGGAGCGTCTATAAATGAATGGCGTCCGCTAAACGAGATAGCTCCCCATATCAGAAAGGCGGTTCTTGCAGGTGAAGATCAACGATTTTTGTCTCATAATGGATTTGATTTTACGGAGATCAATGAAGCCATGAGAGATATGGTTTCAAGGAAGGGTTTCAGGGGCGCAAGTACGATTAGCATGCAGATGGCAAGAACCGTATTTCTCTGGCCCGCCAGAAGCTTATTGAGAAAGATCTTAGAGGCCTACTATACAGTCCTTGTTGAGATATTCTGGAGCAAGGAAAGGATCCTTGAGATCTATCTGAACACGGTGGACTTGGGAAAGGGGATCATGGGGGTCGAAGCAGCCTCAAGGACCTATTTCCACATTTCATCCGCCCATGTTTCCCGGCGCCAGGCCGCCCTGTTAGCGGCCATCCTCCCGAGCCCACACCGCTGGTCTCCAAACAATCCAAGTCCTTATGTATTGAAAAGACAGAGAAGAATCCTCCAGGACATCAATAAAATGCCCCTGGTCTCGTACGGCAATTGAATTATGGCTATGCTATCTGACTTCATATACAGAATCCAGGGTATCAGTTTGAAATGGAAGCTCTTGATCCCCTTTCTTCTCTTTTCCTTCGTTGGAACTACGATGTTGGTATATATCGGCCTGAGTTCCCAGCAAGATATCATTAAGCGGGAAGAGCGAAAGGAGATCCTCGATTTCTACCACCTCTTTTTGACGAGGATCCGGCACAAGGGAGTCCAGGCCCTTTCCATGGCCACCATCGTTGCTGAGGATCCTCGGGTCCAGGAGTTATTGGCAAATAAAGAATTTAAGACCCTTTATGACTACGTCTTGCCTCTGTATGAACGCCTCAAAAAAGATTTCGGGATCAGGCAGTTCCATTTTCATATCCCTCCCGGACAGTCTTTTCTACGAGTGCATGCCCCGGATATGCCTGGAGAGAAGATCTCTTACAGAAAGTCGATCATGGATGTCATGAAAAGTGGCAGGGGAATAGCGAGTCTCGAATGGGGCCCGACAGGCTTAGGCATTCGAGGGGTTGCCCCTGTATATTACAGGGGTAAGCTGGCGGGAAGTTTTGAGATCGGATACCCGTTTGGGAGGCCCTTTTTAGAAGATCTCAAGGAGAGCTGGGGCGCCGATCTCACCGTATATGAAAAAAAGGGTGAATCCTACACTCTTCTTTCCACCACCATGCGAGAGGTAAAGGCTTCCTGCCCGGCCAAACATCTCGCTGGCGGCCCACCTGAAAACCCGATAATCTCAATTTCCCCACCCAGCCATCCAGCAAGCTGCATCTTGGTGGGGCCCATAAGAGACTACTTCGGAGATGTAGTGGCCGTGGTGGAAATCAACGCAACCCGTTTGTCAATCGTCGGGCGATTGTCAAAGACAAGAAATCTGATGATTTTTGTGGGGGTAGCCGGGATTCTCATCTCTTTTGCCCTGATATGGGCGGTTGCCATACTATTCATTCGGCCCATAGAGGACATCGTAACCAAGGCCGAGGAGATAGCCGAGGGAAAGAGGGAGACCCGTCTGGAGTCATGTCCTGACGATGAAATCGGACTGTTGACCCAATCTCTGAATACCATGCTGGATTCCCTAAAAGAAAGAGAGAAGCAAAAAGAGGATTATGCGAAGACTTTGGAGAAGAGAGTCCGGGAAAGAACCGCAGATCTGGTCTCTTCGGAGGAAAAATATCGCACCCTGGTTGATAATCTGCCGCTCAGCGTATACAGGATCTTATATGATGGGACCACGGAGTTTATCAATCCCTATTTTACCGAAAAATTAGGATATACCGCCGATGAAGTGGTCGGGAACCGCAGGTTTTGGGAGGAAAAGATCTGGGGGTGTAACAGGGCACAGGGTGAAGAGATACTGAGAACCTTGAAAGAGAATTCAAAGGGGTTTCACGTTGAACGGGAAGTGAGAGACAAGAAGGGACACGGACTCACATTTATAGATCGGGCCATTCCCTTCAAAGATGATAAGGGGAGGCTCAAATGGCTTGAAGGGATCATGGTGGACATTACCGAGCTGAAAAGGCTTCAGGAAGCGGCCCTGCGGAGCGAGGAGGTCAAAGTATTGGGCGAAATATCGGCGCGGTTTGCCCATGAAATGAGAAACCCTCTGACCACTGCCGGCGGTTTTGCGCGCCGACTCAGAGACTCCCTTTCTGAGGATGATAAATCTCGGGAATTTGCGGGTATCATCGTGGAAGAGGTAGCTCGACTTGAGCATATCTTAAAGATCATCCTCTCTTCCATAGAGCCGTTTACCCTTTCCGTGTCAGAAGTGGATCTGAACCATCTCCTCCGATCTTCGCTAAAGGATCTGAAAGATCAGATCAAGGCAAAGGGGATTGATCTGGCAGAATCCTTTTCTTCGTCAGTCACTGTTATTCAGGGAGATGAGGGGTTGCTTAGAAAGGTCTTTGATAATCTATTGGAGCACTCGGTCCTGTCCATGCCCGAGGGGGAAAAGCTCTCTGTCTCCACAATGATGGAAGACGAAAACCCGGTTGTTACAATCAGATACAGGGCCGAGGGGTTGGCAGAAGATGATCTGGAGCAGTTCTTTTTTCCCCGTTTTACAGGAAAACCGGAATCCACAGTGCATGATCTGCCCCTGTCCAAGATCATCATCCATCGACACGGCGGAAAGATCGATGTCCTTCGCAAAGGAACGGATATTGTGTTGAGGATAGAACTCTCTGCTCTTTCGCCTGAAAAAGGAGCGTAAGGCCGAGTTATTGCGTCGCAGGCGGGCAATGAAGGTCAAATATCTTCCAGACACTGATACTGCTCTTATCGAATCAAGGCGAACAGATAGGTCGTCGAAAAAATCAAAACAGAGATTCTTGGCGGGACCGAAACATATTACATCTAAGAAACCAATGAGTCATCGGAGACGAAAATATTGGCAGAAATTCCAGACAATTCTTTTTCTTTACCCATGTGAAAGACGCTACCAAAAACTTCACCCAGGCGCTAATACTGCCTGAAAATTCAGAGATATTCGGGGAAAGTAAACGAAGTGGAAACCATAAGGTGGATCGATAATCCACACCGGAAATTTGACCGAATGCTGGATTGACAGCCTCAATGCCTAACCTCGGAAAAGTCAAGATTAGATCTGGCACTGTTCCGAATCTGGAAATCTCAAAACGCGGGGGTAACGGTAACCCTGCATCATGCGGCGAAATCCCACCAGAGGATTGACCACAACATCTTGGGGCCTCTGAGGATTGCCCGGAAGCCGATTTCAAATATGGGCTGGGTGTGGTATTGAGCTCATATCACAACATCTGCTTAGGTTGTGGTAACCATGACATATCTCAACTCTCGATCAGCCTGTCTGAATGATAATATCACAAATTCTCCCCGACTCCCCGACTCGACCAGGATAGATAAAACAGGCTTGTGGACGGAATTCCTGGTTAGCAATTTATTGATTTTCCAAAGAAAAGGTACCCTTAAATGAACTCATATGGTATTATTGATCTGTGGCTAAAATTGAAATTTACGTGCGGATTAAATAAAACCATAATCCACCAGTTTTACTGGTGGGTCCCGGGCTGTGCTAA
>CAZFSF010000016.1:18891-28934 GCA_964522045.1 uncultured Desulfobacteraceae bacterium | reverse complement strand
GATTTTAACCACAGGAATATATTGAATATTTCGAGGATTTAAATCCGAATGCAACACAGAGATTGGGCGAAAGGGGGCGTTTTTCAAAGGTCTCTATATATCGGGAAGGTTTCCGATGATCCGTTCCCATAGATCCGAGAGAACCGGACCTGCCTGCCGGGACACGTCGATTATCTCTTCAATGGAAGTCTTCCTCATGCAGTCTGGCAGATTCAAGTTGGTGATGACGACAATGGCTAAGATTTCGAGGCCGCAATGAACGCCGACAATGGCCTGTGAAACAGTGGACATACCAACCGCATCAGCGCCTATCATCCTCAAAAACCGTGTTTCTGCAGGTGTTTCGAGAGAAGGTCCCAAGACTCCAACATAGATGCCTTGTCTGATCAGGATCCCTAATTCGATCGCTTTTGTCTTTGCGAGTCTGATTAGATCAGGGGAATATACCTGGGTCATGTCAGGGAAACGAGAGTCTGATTCGCCTAAGTTAGGCCCTCTTAAGGGATTAACTCCTTTCAGATTAATATGGTCTGTCATAATCATAAAATCCCCTCGTTCAAACTGGGGATTGAGACCACCGGCTGCGCTTGACATTAAAAGATATTTTACCCCCAGCTCTGCCATTACTCTCACAGGGAACGTGACTTCCTGAGGCGAATAACCCTCATAAAGATGAAAACGACCTTCCATGGCGATTAGCGGTCTACCTGCAAGTTTGCCTGCCGCTAAAATCCCCTTATGTCCTTCAACGGTCGAACTCGGAAAATTGGGTATTTCTTCATAGGGCAGGCGGAAATCAGCATTGATCCTTTCTGTGAGGGCCCCAAGGCCGGTTCCAGTAATCATCCCTATTGTGGGAGAATCGTTTAGCCTTGACTTCAAAAAATCCGCGGTTTCTCTTATTTGCTCAATCATCCATGCCCCCCTGTTTCAGTCCCGCGGGATTAATTGGTCGAGTTGCTAACAGAACCTCTCTCTTACAACTTAACAACTCAACCACTCAACGACTTGTCCACTGCCTTTTTTAGGCCAGCAGCGCCTAAAAGTCAACGAATTCCAAGAACCTATAGCCCTTATTATGGCTTTAACGACACAATCAGGGTAGTAAATGCCACACTGAGTCTTTCCTTTCCTTCATTCCATTGATCTAAAATCACCAACAAAATCAAACAGTTCTTGATTTGACTTCTTTTGGCACAGAAAATGCTCAGGACAAAATATCCTCTTTTCTGCTGAGAGAGGTGAAGCTTATAAGTTGATTGACAAACATCTAATCGATAACTAAGTTCTCCAAACTTTATATATTAGGAGCCAAATAATGGACGAAGAATCATTCACAAAACTGTTTCCGGTTAGGGTTATTTCCTTAACCCTAACCGTTGTATTTACCGTTCTTCTTTATGCCTTCAGCGCCTTTGCAGGGGAAAATAATGAACATCAGCCCTCAAATGAGAAGGTAGAGAAAAAGGAAGAAGGAATCCCCAATCCTGCTCCAGATAAGGCTACGGACGTCGTTATCTCACCAGCGTTAGGAAAAAAAGCCGAACCGTTTCATCCCATTATCCTTAGAGCCGCAAAGCACCATGAAATGGACCCAGCCCTTATCAAGGCGATTATTATGGTTGAATCAAGGTACAATCCTAATGCCATTTCCAAGCATGGGGCAAAGGGGCTGATGCAGTTGATGCCCAGAACTGCCCGGGCTTTAGGTGTAGAGGACACTTTTAACGCGGAGCAAAATGTTAACGGTGGTGTTAAATACCTCAAACAGCTTTTAGATGAGTTCAACGACAACCTCAAATTCGCTTTGGCTGCCTACAACGCTGGAAGCAGCAAGGTAAGGCGATATCGAGGAATCCCTCCCATAAAGGCCACCCAGAATTACGTAAAAAAGGTTTTTGCGTATTATCAATACTATAAAAACGAACCGATTGCCAAAACAGACAGTGCATAAGCATAGCTATTCTTAATTTGGCATAAATACGGCTTTTCTTTTCCTGACCACACGCTTCAATATCCCCTTTATCTCCACTCTCTCTTCTTTTGACCTTGACCTGCCTCTCCACTCTAATATAAATATACGTCAAAATTGACTCAATGAGAGGATTAATGAGAGGTGGACGAGGACATCCAGCGTAACCATGAAAATTGACCTGCATATTCACTCTAAGGACTGCTCTGATGGCAAGTTAACCTTAGACAAAATATTTGGGGAAGCCCATTCAAGAAACATAGGGCTGATTTCCATAACGGATCACGATAACATTGATTGTCAAGAAGTGGCAGGAGTATTGGCTTCCCAATATGGAATCCACTATCTTTCAGGGGTAGAATTAAACATCTCTTTTTCCTATCCCCAATATAAGAACGGCAAGCCGGTATCGCTCGATCTCTTAGGTTATCAATATGACATCCACGACCCGCCACTTACCCGGAAAGTACGGAAGCTAAAGGAGCACCGCCGACTTCGTGCTGAAGAAATTCTTAAAAAAATAAACAGGGAACTCAGGATCGAACATCTAGATCCATTCACCCATAAAGACCTTGAGGCCATAGAAGAAACCGTTGACGGCGCCTTTGGGAGGCCGCATATCGCCAACTATATGGTCAAAAGGGGGATGGTTAATACCAGGCAGGAGGCCTTTGACAAATACCTGGTAAAGTGCAATGTGCCCAAGATGCCTCTCTCTCTTGAAGAAGCATCAACCTTGATCCGGGGGGCAGGGGGAAAATTGATACTCGCCCACGCCAATGACCCCAACGGAACTTCATTGGCCTCCCTGACTGCATCTGTTGAGGAGCAGTGCCGCATCATCAAAGAAACCATGCTTCCTTTCTTAGACGGCATAGAGTGCTGGCATTCAAGGCATACCCCTGAGACTGTTTCGGCCTATCTCGTCTTTGCTAAGGAGGCAGGATTGATGGTAACGGGTGGATCTGACTGTCATCAGGACCCCGTTATCATGGGCACAGTGCATGTTCCTTCATATGTGGCCGGACAGTTTACCCTAACGTTGCATAAAAAACGTTAGGGTTTAATCTGAACGAGGATAAAAATCAGCAATGAGCAAAATTATTAAAGATCTTCAGAATCCTATGGTCCTTCCTGATAAAACAAGGGGAGTAACCGTAGTTCAGACCCATATCTCTATTGTATTCGTGGCAGATGAGTTTGTTTATAAGGTCAAAAAGCCTGTTGACTTTGGGTTCTTAGACTTCTCTACCCTTGAAAAAAGAGAATATTATTGCCACCGAGAGGTAGAACTCAACAGGAGACTCAGCAAGGGGATTTACTTAGACGTACTCCCTGTCACAATGGACAAGGGAAAATACACCTTGAGAGGAACTTCGGGAGAGGCAGTGGAATACGCTGTCAGGATGAAAAGGATTCCCGATGAAAAGCTGATGAAATCGCTCTTTGCAAGAAATGAGATCACCCAAAACCATCTAAAAAGGATTGCAGAGGTCCTTGCGGAATTTCACTCGGGCGCTTTAAGGACCGACGAGATAGATGAATTTGGTGAACCTGAAAGGTTTAAAGTCAATACAGATGAAAATTTCGAGCAGGTTGAGAACTATGTAGGGATAACCATTCCTGAAGATCAATACCGATCCATAAGAAAATGGACAGACGATTTCTACATTGTTAACAGGGATCTTTTCCTTGATAGGATAAAAGGAGGAAAGATCAGGGATTGCCATGGCGATCTTCACATGGAGCATATATGTTTGACAGAAAACCTCCCGATTCTTGACTGCATTGAATTTAACGACCGGTTTCGCTACAGTGATACGATTGCAGATGTTGCCTTCCTTCTGATGGACCTGGAATACCATGGAGGAGAACGCCTTGCCAAGATCTTGTGGGAGGACTATAAGGCACGTGCACAAGAGGGAGATGTAGACCGCTTACTCACCTTTTATAAGGTCTATCGGGCCTTTGTTAGAGGGAAGGTAAACGGGTTTCAGTTAGATGATGAATCAATCGATGCGAAAAAAAAGGAGGAGGCTGTTCATATCGCCAAGAAATACTTCCGACTTGCATATTCGTATGTAGAAAAATTTGGGAATTGAGAGATTGAGGCCCCGGTTAAATAGACGAAGGCATCGATCTAACAGTGTAAAGGTTAAG
This sequence comes from uncultured Desulfobacteraceae bacterium, assembly GCA_964522045.1. Classification (GTDB taxonomy): domain Bacteria; phylum Desulfobacterota; class DSM-4660; order Desulfatiglandales; family Desulfatiglandaceae; genus Desulfacyla. Next base: position 24,802 of record CAZFSF010000016.1, on the reverse strand, counting down.
GGATGCAGGAGTTAATGAATTAGAGGATTAAAAAAATTACATTCAATTCCTAAATTCCTAAATTCGTAATTCCTAAATTGTTGGCCAAAGGAGTGTTATTATGAGGGAAGCTTTTGTTGATTTCATAAAAAGAGAGTTGACACCAAAGACCGTCCTGATAGCCTGTGGGCTCCCTGCATCTTACAAGACAGAGACCACAGAAGTGATCGCCGAAATAAAGGGGTACAGGATTCTAAGGTCGGACCTGATCCGGCTTGAGGTGCTTAAGAATGAGGACATCTTCGATGAGAAGGTTGCCTCAAACATGAAAAATAGGACGCTTGTTTATGACGAGATGTTCAGGATGGCGGATGAATCAGCAGCGGAAGGGGAGGGCATTATCTTAGACGCCACATTCGTAACCCAGACCTTGAGGAGACGCGCTGCCGAGGTAGCAGCCAAACACGGGATGATGTTAGTCATCCAACAGACGCAATGCCCCAAGGAGGTATCCCTCAGGCGCATCTCCGAACGAACCAAAGAGAATTACGAGTCCAACGCCCTGACAGAGCAGGCATATACCAACAACGTGAAGAAATTTGAACCAGTGGACTTAGAAGATTTGAAAAGTCTTTATACTGACTTGAATATCGTTCATCTCCTTATTGATACCACGTCAAATTTGACTGAAGAATGGTTTGTTATTGGAAAAGCTACGAGATAAGAAAGGTGCTTACTATATGAGCGGTATGGTTGACTCCCTCAAGAAAAGGATTTTGGCCGCCAGAGGGAAAATACCGGTCGATCTTGTCCTGAAAGGGGCAAGGGTTGTGAACCTGTTTTCCGGGAAAATTCAGGAAGCGGATGTGGCAATATTCGATGGCATCATCGTTGGTATTGGTCTTGAGTATCGTGGGAAAGAAGAGGTCGACGTGAGTGACAAATGGATCGCGCCGGGGCTCATTGACGGACATTTGCACATAGAGAGCAGCATGCTCACTCCCTCTAACATTGCTGAAGCGCTTGTTGTACATGGAACCACCGCTATTGTGGCAGACCCTCATGAAATCGCAAATGTTATGGGTCTTGAAGGAATCCGCTATATGCTGAAGGAGAGCAGCGATATCCCCTTTGACATTTTTTTTACGGCCCCTTCCTGTGTTCCGGCTACTCATCTGGAAACATCGGGCGCGATTTTGAGGGCGTCAGATCTCAAAGAACTTCTGGAAGAACCGCGGGTGTTGGGCCTGGCAGAGATGATGAATTTCCCGGGCGTTCTCATGGGAGACGATCAGGTCCTTGAAAAGATCGTTCTTTTCCAAAACCGGGTTGTGGACGGGCACTGCCCCATGTTGACCGGTTATGATCTTCAGGCATATCTGAGCGCCGGAATTGGTTCAGATCACGAATCGACCGATCGCAAAGAAGCGCTCGAAAAAATGGAGAACGGGATGATGCTTATGATCCGTGAAGGGACATCCGCAAAAAATCTTCACGAGTTGCTTCCACTTGTTAATGACAAGAATTCAGGTCGTTTCTGTTTTGTTTCAGACGACCTGCATGCTGAGGATATCCAGGAGAGGGGACATCTCGATTTTGTTGTTAGAAAAGCAGTTCAATCAGGACTCGACCCTGTTACGGCAATCCGGCTAACTACGCTTAACCCGGCCCAGTACTTTGGCCTCAGAGGGAGAGGCGCCATTGCCCCGGGTTATCGTGCGGATATTGTGGTCTTGGACGATCTAAATGATTTTGCTGTTACCTCTGTGTATAAGGACGGCAGGCTAATCGTGAAAGATGGAGAACTGATTGACTTTCCCGAAAATCCGTTAGATTCACTCTTTGATCAACATGAACCGTTAAAGATCGCCCAGTTAAGTGCTGAGGATTTTCATATTCCTCATCCGGGGGGGAGGGCACGGGTGATAAAACTAGTGCCCGGACAGATCATGACCCGTATGCGCTATGAAGAGGTAAAATCAATAGACGGGTTTGTAAAGACAGACGTTGAAACTGACCTGCTAAAGCTCTCTGTTGTGGAGAGACACAGAGGCAGCGGCAATATCGGACTTGGGCTGGTCCACGGTTTCGGCCTTATTGAAGGCGCAATTGCCTCATCCGTTTCCCATGATTCTCATAACGTGATCGTTGCCGGGGTCGATGACGAAGAGATCTGCAGAGCGGTCGAGGTGATCAGAGATATGGGAGGTGGGCTTGCCGTGGTGCGGGGAAGGGTTACTCTCGCAAAGGTGCCCCTTGAGATAGGAGGTCTAATGTCAACTCAACCCCTGGGACCTCTTGTCAAATCCATAACCTCGGTCAAGGAAGCCGTGTCAGGGCTTGGATGTCAATTGGACGAACCATTCATGGTCCTCTCCTTCCTTGCCCTTCCTGTGATCCCCGAATTGAAGCTGACCGACAGAGGGTTGGTGGATGTAAATCGCTTTGAAATTGTTCCGCTTTTTGTGAAGGAGTAGTGGAATGTTTTCGGCGCCGTGGTTTAAAACAGATAGACTTCCTTCACTTTAGTCACTTTTAACTTAGTAATGGTCCTATGTCTTCTTCATCGGTTGGAATAATCTATAAACACCATCACGATCCGGCAAGAACAGAAGCAGAAAAACTCGGAGAGTGGTTCAAAAAAAGGGGCACCGCTGTTTTTTCAGAGGAGATGAATGCTGAGGGGTCTGTAAACGGGACTTGTAAAGAGTCATCAACGATCCCAAAGGACGTCGACTGGGTCATTGTCTTAGGGGGGGACGGAACTCTCTTGGGAGCAGCGCGCCGTATTGGCCGATATGGTGTCCCCATATTAGGGGTCAATTTAGGGGGCCTCGGTTTCCTCACTTGTATCCCGTTGAACCGGATCTATCCCGTTGTTGAGACAATGATAAATGGCGGTCTCGATGTGGAAAGCAGGGTAATGCTCGAAACCAGAGTCATGCGAGACAAAGCAGAGATAATCCGTTTTCAGGTGCTCAACGATGTGGTGATAAACAAGAGCACATTGGCCAGGATCATAGACCTTGATGTTACCATTGACGACGAAATTCTTACTACTTTCAGGGCCGATGGTCTTATCATATCCACTCCCACAGGTTCGACTGCCTACAATTTATCGGCTGGCGGTCCGATACTGTATCCAACCATAGAGAGTTTTATCCTGACACCCATCTGCCCCTTTACACTGACTAATCGCCCTATCATTGTTCCGGATAGCGCTGTTATCGGAATAAGGATGGGGAAGGAGAGTGAAGGGACCGTTATCTTGACATTTGATGGGCAAGTAGGATTCGAACTTCATCATGATGATATGGTACACATTCATAAATCAAGAGAAAAGATCAACCTGTTCAGGCCCCCGGACCACAGCTATTTCAATATTCTCAGGACCAAACTCATGTGGGGCGGAACAACACAGAGGATTGATGATTGAAATCCAACCCCAGGTATTTCATGTAGATCGCAAGGAAATCAGTTATCTCAGGTTTACTCTTGAATCCTATGATGGGATGGCCGTAGTTACAACTTTAGACCCGTACACTGCATTAATAGAAATATCCATCGCGCCGGGATGCGAAGAGATAGTCTTTGAACTGTTAAACTCTCTAAAAATTGAAGAGGGCCTGAGAATAAAACAAGTGCCTCAAGAAAGGTATATCATTGCCAAGGAATTTCTATATTAAGACCATGGGTTGCCAGATGAATGACTATGACTCTGATTATCTGGCCCAATTTTTGGTCAATAATGGTCTTTCCCCGGTAAACACCCCGGACAATGCCGATATCATACTGATTAATACCTGTGCCGTGAGGGCCAAACCTGAACAGAAGGCATACAGTTTCCTTGGACGTATGTCCTCCATCAAGAAGGGGAACCCGAACCTAATCCTTGGCATGGTTGGATGTCTCGCCCAGATGAAGGGCCCCGAGCTGCTAAAAAGATTCCCGCATCTTGACCTCGTTATAGGACCTAGGGAATTGGGCCGGTTTCAAGAGATACTGGAAGGAATCGGCAGGCATTCAGAGAAAATCGTGGCTACTCGTCTGGATCTGGCGCCTCCCCAACCAGTTCCGTGCAGGGGATACTTCCACAAAAGGATTATGGGTCACGTCTCAATTATGGAGGGATGTAATAACTTCTGCAGTTATTGTATTGTTCCCTATGTCAGGGGACGGGAGATTTCAAGGCCCCCGGATGAGATTTTAGCTGAGGCGAAAAATTTGCTCTCAGAAGGGATCAAAGAGGTAACCTTGCTCGGTCAAAACGTGAATTCCTATTTATGGGAAGGGGAGAAAGAAAAATGGGATTTTCCAGCACTCCTGCATGATCTGAGCAGCCTGAATGGGCTTCTGAGGCTCCGTTTTACAACATCACACCCAAAGGACCTCTCCGATGATCTCATTCACTCCTTTCATTATATTAAGAATCTCTGTCCCCATATTCATCTTCCATTTCAAGCAGGGTCAAACCGGATACTTAAACTCATGAGACGGGGTTATACTCGGGAAAGGTACTTGGAGCTAATTGACAAATTGAGGAGGGTCAATCCGGATATTGCCATCACAAGTGATGTTATGGTAGGTTTTCCAGATGAATCGGATGAGGATTTCGAGCTGACTCTGGATCTTATCAGGCGTGTGGAGTTTGATTCACTTTTTTCCTTCAAATATTCTGATAGAAAGGGTACATCTGCAGAGAAGATGGGTGGCAAGATCGACAAAACCGTGAAGGCTTTGCGATTGAACATCCTGCAAGATCTCCAAAAAAACATAACACTCAAAAAGAATAAAGCCCTTGAGGGGAGGCAATTAGAGGTATTGGTTGAAGGCTCAAGTAAAAGGGGCGGGCAGCTAACTGGACGAACAGCGTCACACAAGGTGGTAAATTTTATTAGTAATAACAATGAAATAGGAAGCTTACATAAAGTAACTATCAAACATTCCTTTCTCAACTCGCTTTGGGGTGAAGTTGTAGAATAATAGAGCTCTATTCTTGATGAATTCGCAAAAATGGAAATTCATCATTAGTGAAAATCTGTGGCGGTTTGAAAGTGGAAATAGAAAACATCAACTATGGCGATGAGTTTGTCCTTGTGGTGGATGACGAAGAATCTGTAAGGGAACCGGTTGTTGCCATGTTAGAGTACCTTGGTTTCAAGGCCGATTCCGCGGTTAGCGGTGAAGAAGCCTTAGAGCTGCTTACGAACAGACCATATACTTTTTTACTTACAGATATTCGTATGTCCGGAATTGACGGGCTCGAATTGATCAAGCGAACCAAGAGAAGCCATCCCGAAATCTGTGCAATTGCAATGACCGGGTATTCCCGAGAGTTTAACTACGTTGAAGTGATTAATACTGGAGCCACGGATTTTGTCAACAAGCCTTTTGTTATCGAAGAACTTGAGGCAAAGATGAAGAGGGCCATAATTGAGAGAAATATACGACAAGAACTGCAAAGATTATCCATCACCGATTCGTTGACCGATCTTTATAATCAGAGGCATTTCTATGCGCGTCTCAACGAGGAGATTGCAAGGACCAGGAGACAAAAACATGATCTGGCATTGATCCTTCTTGATCTGGATGATTTCAAGCAATATAATGATAAGCATGGACACTTGGCAGGCGACGAACTCCTTCAAAATGTTGGAAAGGTCATAAATGGTAATGTCCGACAGGGTGTTGATTTAGGCTTCCGCTACGGTGGTGACGAATTTGCTGTCCTGTTAATAGATGCGGATGAGGTTATTGCCGGAATGATGTCAGCCAGGATTGAAAAAGGGATTGAGGAAGAATGCGGTATTACGGCAAGCACGGGCAGTGTTATTTTTTCTGATAATCTAACAGCAGAAACGTTGGTTGAAGAGGCGGATCGAAGGCTATATGGGTCGAAAGAACAGAAAAACAACCTTAAGGGGCTAAAAAA
>CAZFSF010000016.1:17101-18791 GCA_964522045.1 uncultured Desulfobacteraceae bacterium | reverse complement strand
AAAGAAGTAGTCTGATAATGTATATTATGTAAACTTACGTCTCTGAATATGAAAAACCGCTTCCCGGGAAAATTATAGAGTCACCCACCCTTTGAAAATATACGTTGACATATTATCTTAGAATTTGGTATATTAAAAAATTCAAAAGGAAATATCCTTGTTTTTAGTTTTTTGGTGTTTAGTGTTTAGCCTGTAATATCTGTTGCGATAGCACTTTATTATCCCACCTTTTGGGCCAGACACGAAATACAAAGCGATTTCGTAAATCAGAATCAATTCTCATATGGAGGTTGTATCGAATGGGTAGTGTTGTCAAGAAGCGGCGAAAAAAAATTACAAAGCATAAATACCGAAAACTTCGCAAAAAGATGCGGCATAAGAACAAATAGTACCTCCCCTTTTTCACGCAAATAAAAAAGGCAGCTCAAATAGAACTGCCTTTTTTATTTCTTCGCAATAGTAGGATGGCCAGTGAACAGCCCTCGCTACTTACTGTAGTCGTACCAGCCGCCCCCAGTTTTTCTTCCTAATTTATTCGCCCGAATCATGGTCTTAAGCAGGTTTGGAGAAACCCACTTGGATTCCTTATTCAATTCCTTATAAAAATACTCAGAGACGAAGTAGGCAATATCAATGCCGGTCAGGTCCATCAGCTCAAAGGGTCCCATCGGATAATTGAGGCCGTTTTTGACTGCAATGTCCACATCCTCAATACTTGCGACCCCCTCTTCGACAATTTTTATTGCCTCTAACATGTGAGGAATCATAATCCTGTTGACGATAAAGCCGGGGGAGTCTTTTTTCACCTCCACCGGGATTTTACCCATCTTCTCTGCAAGCTCGGTTGTAACCTTAACTGTCTCATCATTAGTTGAATATCCCCTGATTATCTCGACGAGTCGCATAATTGGTGCAGGATTAAAAAAGTGCATTCCGCAGACCTTTTCCGGGCGTTTTGTGGCCGCTGCAATTTCGGTCAAAGACATAGAGGAGGTATTGGTGGCCAAAATCACCTCGGGCGCACAGAGTTCATCAAGTTCCTTGAAAACACTCTTCTTTAATTCAAGATCCTCAATCACGGCCTCGATTACGAAATCGACATCGTTGAGAACGCTCATATCAGTTGTCCCCTTGATCCTGCCTAATATCGCATCTTTCTCCCCGGCCTCGATCTTTCCCTTTTCAACGCTCTTTGAAAGAAAACGGTCAATACTGCTTAATCCCCGCTCTACAAATTCATCCTTGATATCTCTCAAAATAACTTCACAACCGATCTGGGCCGCCATCTGCGCAATGCCGTTTCCCATGGCTCCTGCGCCAACTACACCAACTTTATTGATCTCCATAATATCTCCTTAAATTGTTATTTTCATCATACCGATTCCACACTCGTTACTTCAGGCACGTTTTGTTTCAGGATCTTCTCAATTCCCATTTTGAGTGTCATCTGAGACATGGGGCATCCCCCGCACGCGCCCATCAGTTTCACTTTGACCAGTCCATCATCATCCACATCAACAAGCTGGACATCCCCTCCATCAGCCTGGAGTGAAGGCCTCACCTTTTGAAGAGCGTTCTCAACGTTTTCCTTGATTGTCATAGTTTTTTCTCCTCGCTGTAATTTGTTTTTCATTCCATTTTCGCAGGCATTCACAGACCAGAACCTTTGGACAGTGAACGGTTACTCAGT
>CAZFSF010000016.1:5991-17001 GCA_964522045.1 uncultured Desulfobacteraceae bacterium | reverse complement strand
TTATGAATCGACACTACTTAGTTTTTTAACACATATTCCCGGTGATTGCTACCCAAAAAACCGCCGTACTCGTTCATCTAAATAATTTCGGAGTCCCTCGGAGGTTTGAGGAGTCCATCCCATACTCTCCTGCCAGACGTCATCCGACTCCATACAGAGATAAAGACCTAAATTGGTGTGCCATTGACAGAGCAGTTCCCTTAAAAAGGCATAAAGCTCCATGCGTAACGGTTTAAAATAGCGCATTTTTCCGTCCAAGCCTAAAATAAACTCACCGTCTAAAACAGATGTCTCCGGGTGTCGTCGCCTTATAATCGGTTTGAGCGCCGGCATGAATCTGAACGATCCTAAGCTTATCCAGATAATTCCTTCAGGCTCGATGTATTTGTCCATAAGATCGACAGTCCTTTTGTATTCATCCCTCCAGTCTCTGTGCAGTATAAGGGGATCAAAATGAAATCCTATGGTAAACCCTGCTGATTGGCATTCCCGAGCACATTGAAGCCTCTTGGTCAAACTTGCTGCTCTGTGTTCTTCCCTGCGTGATATAAAAGGACTGTTCAGGGACCACGAAACGATTATCCGGTCTCTATATCCTGATTCGAGGAGGCCACTGGTATTTGCTGTCTTGGTCTTAAGCTCCAGTACCACATTTTTTCTCTTTGAGAACCCGGGAAGGATAATTTCGCTCCATCTAATAACCGGATCGAGGGCAAGGCTGTCTGTGAATTCTCCTGTGCCTACCCTAAAGATCTTGTCAGGTTCGCTATCTATGGTCTGATAGACCTGGCCAAGCTGCTCTTTCAAATTGACATGGACCCTCAGATTGGGACGGTTAAAATATGCCTGAAGGATACAGTAGCTGCAATCGAGAGGACAGTTTGTTCCCACGTTTAGTATCTGGTATCCGCAACAAATATATTCCTTGGTCCCTGGACATGGTTTAAGAAACTCCCCCTGATAGGATACGAGATGCACGGTATCCTTGCCCATATCCATTTTCATGTCATCTGAGATGTTGGGGACTTCTTCCGCGTTGTCATCCCGTTCCTTCCTGACAGGTATATCTCTTAACTGCAACAGGATTGATTTTGTGGTTGGGTATTTCTGTACCCCCTCATCTAAAATTACTTTGCCTATTCTTGTTGACATGAGATATCCATAATCCCTAAACTGGATGAACTGGAAAAGAAAAGGTCTCGCGCAAAGGCGCAAAGATGCAAGGAAAACCTACAGCTTATTCGCAACTCGAAAAATGAGTTCCTGATAGTTTTATCATCTCTTCTTGTTCGTGGTGAACAAATCCTTTTTCCATGGATCTGTTAAGATGTTGATATCTTCTCCCATCAAATTCTCCAGCTTCTCCCTTAATGACGGACCGTCTTTAAAAAGGACTTCGAGACGATAATAAGGGAACTCAAAAGAAGAAGAATGATCGATCCTGACCATTTCTCCGAGATTCAACCTGGAAACCATTTTTTTGAACTCTCTTTCCGCCATTGATACTGAAGGGTAACGTCTTATCCTAAAATGACGGATCAGCGTCCTCCCCTTTTGGGGATTGTTCATCCGGGTATCTGATTTTATCCTTTTCACTGATTGATTATCTAAAATGTCAGGAATAGACGTGCCCTCAATATGCGCTAAATCAACTGTATAATCAATTAACTGTCGTTGTTGATTAACGGTTAACTTTATATTTGATATAAGATCAATAATAGACGATCTTGAGATTGAATCAATATCGAGGAGCATCATGGCATTCCTCAATGATAGTTGTCCCTGCGCAATACATTCCTTGGCCCGAATCCCCATTTCCTCCTCAAGCCTCAGGTAGGAAGAAAGGGTAGCCTTCTTGGATGGAAGGCCGAGCAACGGCATATAGTGCTCCACGATTTCCCGGGATTTAATCCATGGGATGAGGCGCGCCAGAACCATCCCCTTCTCCACATCGTTAAGTTCTCTTACAGCAAGATTGTCATGGAGATTCAGCAGGAGGCATTCAATCGGCAGGATATCATCTCCTGATAAGATCCGACATGCCGCGCGATCTGCCTTCAATAATTTTAAGGCCTTTATCCTGCGATATCCAGTAATAATTGTTATCCTTGCCTCATTGTCCCTTTTGAGCAGTGGCGGGTTAATCAGGCCAACCCTTTTTATAGACTGCATAAGGGGGGTAAGCTCGAATCCAAAACTCATGCAACATGGACCGGGAGAATCATCAATATTGCTCAAGACAACCGGTTGGGGTATAATCGCTGTAATACTATTAATATCCATCATTCTCCTGAGAGCGCTCCTGTTTCATAATCTTAATCATAATCATAATCTTACTCAACACGATTATGAATAAGAGTACGATTAAGATTATGATGTGCCCGCGAACGCCTATTTCACTTCTTTCTCCTACGCGATAATATCCCCATGATCGACGCAATTTCAGTACAACCCAAGAAACGGGCAGCGCCAAAGTAGATTATTATCCCGATTACTATAAGTGCGGCTAAGTTGGTGACCATGCCTGGGAAACTTGTACCCTCACCGGCAATTAGCCACCTGGAGTTAAAATACCAGACACCAAGGCCCATAAGAGCGGCCGCCAGGGCCGACTTGGAGACAGATATCAGGACCGGTCTGAGATTGAGCACCGAGGTTTTTTTCTTTAGAAAAAAAATCAGGAACAAAAACTGGACAGACGAAGCAAGAGAAAGGGCGAGTGCGAGCCCCCCGTGTTTCAGTGGTCCCATGAGCGCCAGGCTTAAAGTTAGATTGACTACCAAGGCAATTACAGCCACTTTTACAGGGGTCTTTGTGTCCTGGAGGGCATAGAATGCTGAAACCATAATCCGGACTCCGGAAAATGCCCAGAGACCCAAAGTGTAATAGAAGAGGGCATAAGCCGTCATCACAGACGAGCGGGTATCAAAGGCTCCCCTTTCAAAGAGGATCTGAATAATCGGTTTACCAAGTATTATCAGTCCCACCATGGATGGCAAGGTGATAAAGAAAACAAGGCACAGGGCATGGTTCAGGGTGCTCTGGAACTGTGCAAGGTCCCTTTTAGCGGCCTCAGCTGCGAGGGAAGGAAGCGCCGCTGTACTTATGGCTATGGCGAAAATACCGAGAGGAAACTGAACAAGGCGGTCGGCGTAGTAAAGCCATGAAACGCTCCCTTCCGGCAGGAATGTCGCAAGCAATGTTCCCATAAACTGGTTGAACTGATACACGGCAGACCCGAGAATCGCTGGAAGCATAAGTAGACCTATCCTCTTCAACGCAGGATGATCTAATTGCCATTTTGGGTAAAGCCTGAGACCTTCTCTGATAGCCGATGGGATCTGCAAACCTACTTGCAGAGCTCCGCCTATGAGGACACCTATTGCTACACCAACAATCGGGGCTTCGCAATGAGGTGAGATCAGATATGCAGCGCCGATGATACCTACATTCAGAAAAATGGGGGCGGCTGCCGGGGCCGCAAAACGCCTCAGAGAATTGAGAACCCCCATAAAAAAAGCCACAATGCTGATGAAGAATATGTATGGGAATGTTATGCGGGTCAGCAGAACGGTTAGATCGTATTTGACACCGGAACTCCCGAAACCAAATGCCTGAATCCTTACTATCCAGGGAGAAAAGAGAATGCCTAAGAGGGTTACTATAACTAAGATAATGGAGAGTGTCGTCAGCACAACCCTTGCCAAATCAAAGGCATCTTTTTTGGTCTTGAGGGTCAGATATTCCGTGAACACCGGGATAAAGGCAATGGTAAGAGATCCTTCGGCAAAAAGCCGTCGCAAGAGATTAGGAATGCGAAATGCTACGAAAAAGGCGTCAGCAGCCATCCCGGAACCGAAAAGCGCTGCCAAAACCATGTCACGAACCAGGCCAAGGATCCGACTCTGGAAGGTGAAAAAGCTAACTACCCCGGCCGCGCGGCCAAGGCTTTTTTCCCTTGGGTTGCTTTCTTTAATCGGCACAGAAAATCCTTGACATAACAGAGTCTTTTTTATATTATAGAAGCTTAAATATTATTTAAGTTTTAAGAAAATCCAGCTTAGCTCCAACAATATTCAATCGTCAATCCCGCGCATCGCGGGATAAATACTCACTGCCATAAGGAGGCACGGATTTGGCAAACCATAAATCAGCCCTTAAGAGGGCAAGACAAAACGAGGTCAAGAGAATTAGAAACAAGGGTTACAAGACAAGGGCCAAGAAGGCGGTCAAGGAAGTCCGAACCGCTTTAGCTGACGATTCAGTAGACCAGGCCAAAAAGAGCTTTGTTAAAACCGTTTCTATTATTCAAAAGGCCGCTTCTAAAGGTGTAATACACAGGAATCAGGCATCTCGAAAGATTTCCCGTTTGGCCACCCATATTAACCGGCTCTCCGCATCTAAGGGCTGATCTGCCCCACAGCGCTCCACGCAGACAGGCTATAGAGATAATACCAGGTTTTCGAGAATAAGCTGCGCCTGAGAGCCCGACTTCAGGTGTCCGTCGGCCTGATATAGCAGATACAAGGCTTTTTCAAGATTCTTTACGCTCCAATGCTTAGACTGTTGGAAAATTTTATTCGCTAAAAAGGGTGGAACATGAAGTTTCTTAGTCACATCGGGAGCCCTCCCGCCCTGCTCGGTGATGGACTTCGCCTGGATAATCAGGCGGATTTGCCGGTTAAGCATCCCAATAATTCCGAATGCTGCATCCCTACCCTCCTCTTCTATATACCTGCTTAATATCGACATTGATTCTGCTCGTCGTCTGAGCGATATCTGATCCATTAATTCGAAAATCGTATAGATACGGCTATAAATGGCGAGTCCCTTTATTTCCTCTACCCCAACAGTCCTTTTCCCATGGCGGAGATATAGTTTTTCAATCTCAGAGCTGAGATCCCTCAAGCGATTCCCCACGATGCCCTGGAGATAGACACAGGCCTCTTCGGTGATGGTTAACCCGAGATCTTTTGCCATCCTCTTTATCCATGGTAGGACCTGCCTGTCATAGAGTTGTTTAAAATTGACCGCGCCACCAGTGCTCCTGATTTTCTTGTAGAATTTTTTCTTGAAGTCAGTCTTGGATGATACAAATATCAAGCAGGTAGATTCCGCTGGTTTGTCAATATACGGGATAAAGCCCTCAAGGGCCGACCCTGAAATGTTTTCGGTCCTCCTGACAATAATAAGACGATTTGAAGACATAAAGGGGATGGAGCGGGCAGCATCGGTGATATCTACGGGGCTTGTATTCTTGTCCCCGTAAAAGATCTGGAGATTAAAATCCCTTGCAGCTTCAGGAATAAAGGTTTCACGAATTAGGCCCAGCACCCTTTCTATTTGAAAATCCCCAGGGCCGTAGAAGAGATAAACCTTGCCTAATTGGCCACTCTTTAGCAGGTCCAGGACATGTTCAGGGGAGAGATCTGCCGGCATCAAAACCGTTCCATGGTCTTCAGATAGATTCTTTCTGCCAGTAGTTTGGCGAGCATTTTAGTCGCTCTTCTCTGGTTGTATGCTGTCTTCAGGGGATCCGAACTGACAGTGAAGGATGCCTTTTCCTCTAACTTGTCATCGTTCCATATTACCTTTCCGGTAGTCCGATCTAACAGTTTGGCGGCTAATTTGATCTTCAACCAGCGGGAATTTGTTACCTCAAATGTGCCGTCCGTTATTTTATAACTCAGGGGTTCGGTCTTGATATCAAGCACTCTTCCAATCAGAACTACCTCTGCCTGGTCCTTTGAAACAAGAGGAACCTGGGAATGCTTGACAAATTCCTGGCGAATCATCATGGTAAAGTCGCCCTCAAAGCCTAAATTAGAGGAGGGGCTTGCCATTAAAGGTATGGCCAGGCTCGGGATGCTTATCCCTTTTGGCTGCCTCGTGTCCTGGAGATTATAACCGCACCCAGAGACAAAAAACAGGAACAGAAGGATGGAAGCTGGAAACTGGAAACTGGAAACTGGAATGAATTTGTTATTTGCCATATTTATAGCGTTCAAAGAATTCGGGGTTCGGGATTCAAGGTTGCCTTATTGAAACTGCAAATTGACGATTTAAGGAAGTCCTCATATTAATTGAAAAAAACTGAGCGGAGCAATTCCACAAATATTCAATCCCGCGCATCGCGGGATCAGTAGTCAATATTCAATTTCACACCACCACGTTGACCAGTTTATTCTGGACGACAATAACTTTCTTGATCGGCTTTTCACCGATAAAATGCTGGATCCTTTCATCTGCCAACGCCTCTCCCTCAATCTCTTTTGCCTCATAGGAGACGGGCACTTCGATCCTGTTTCTCACCTTTCCATTTACCTGGAGCACGATCAGTCGCTTTTCAGTATGCAGGGCCTCTTCGTTATAGGAGGGCCAGGGCACCTCAAGAAGCGAGCTGTCATGGCCTAACATCTGCCATAACTCTTCGGTGATATGCGGCACTACCGGTGAAAGCAGCACCACCGTTGCCTCGACGGCCTCCCTGACCACAGACCAGGCAATGTCGTCTTTTTGATCTTTACTGTTCAGAAACTGATTAACTTCATTGACCAATTCCATTACAGCAGAAATGGCAGTATTAAAATGAAACCTCTTCTCTATGTCTTCGGTCACCTTCTTTATGGTTTCGTGAGTCTTTCGGTATAGTGATCTTAATTGCCCTGACAGGGTTTCCCTTCCCTTATAAGCTGTAACTTTCGTGATCTTGTCAATATGAGTAACTACCAGCCTCCAGACTCGATTGAGAAATCTGTATGAGCCCTCTACTCCCTTGTTACTCCATTCCAGGTCTTTGTCCGGGGGCGAGGCAAACAGACAAAACATCCGGACAGTGTCGGCACCATAGCTATCTATAAGCTCCTGGGGATCAACGACATTCTTCTTGGATTTGGACATCTTTACAATATTGCCTGTGATTACTCCTGCCCCGCACAAAATACATTTTCCGTCTTTGACCTCATTGGGGTATAGAAAGCCATGTTCCGGACATTCCTCAGTCTCCTTGCAAACCATTCCCTGTGTCAGCAGGTTGGTAAAAGGCTCGCTTACCTTGTGATGACCAAAGTCCCTCAGAACCCTTGTATAAAAACGGGAATAAAGGAGATGGAGAATGGCATGCTCAATGCCCCCGATATACTGGTCTACAGGCATCCAGTAATCTACCCTGTTTGGATCGAGAGGGCCCTTGTCGTAATCTGGACATGTGTAGCGATCAAAATACCAGGAAGACTCAACAAAGGTGTCCATTGTGTCTGTTTCGCGCCGAGCCTGACCTTTGCATTTGGGACATGTGGTTTCGAAAAAGACAGGCTCAAAAGGGAGGGGAGACCCCCCATTCGGCCTCATATGGAGGTCTAAAGGGAGAACCACAGGAAGGTCCTGTTCAGGGACAGGAACCGTGCCGCATTTGTCGCAGTAGATAATAGGGATAGGCGTCCCCCAGTAACGTTGCCTGGATATGCCCCAGTCCCTGATCCTGAAATTAACAGTTTTATGGCCCTTTCCCAAGGATTCCAGGTAGTCAGCAATACTGTCCAAGGCCGCTAAGTTGCGCTGGCCATTGAATGGGCCTGAGTTAACTAAGATCCCCTCATCTACATAGGCCTCTGCCATGGTTTCCTCATTGAGATCCTCGTCCGGAGGGGTTATGACAACCCTGAGCTGCAACCCATATTTTTTAGCAAACTCAAAATCCCTCTGGTCATGGGTGGGAACCGCCATTATGGCCCCGGTGCCGTAATCGAAGAGGACAAAATTAGCCACAAAAACCGGAATTTTCTCCCCTGTCACTGGATTCAGACAATGTCTCCCTGTAAAGACCCCCTCCTTGGCGGTAAAATCTGCCGTCCGCGTGACGTTATCCATTCTTAGGGTCCGTTCCACGAACTCTAAAACCTCCTTCTCTTCTTTAAACCCGTTCACTATCTGATCTACGAGAGGGTGCTCTGGGGCAAGACACATAAAGGTTGCTCCGAACACGGTGTCCTGGCGTGTGGTAAAAACCTCGATAATCTCGTCAGAACCGACCATTGGAAACCGGATGATGGCGCCATAGCTCTTACCTATCCAGTTCCTCTGCATGGTAAGCACCCTGTCCGGCCATCCAGGTAGCTTTTGGCAATAATCGAGGATCTCATCGGCGTATTCGGTTATTTTGAGAAACCAGCTATCCATATCCTTGATAGTGACTTCGAGTTCAGGATGGCGCCAACAGCACCCATCTTCAACCTGCTCGTTGGCAAGCACCGTCTGGCACTTGTCGCACCAGTTGACAAAGGTTTTCTTCTTATAGGCAAGTCCCTTCTCATACATCTCTAAGAATATTAACTGTTCCCACCGGTAATATTCGGGATCACAGGTGGCCAACTCCCTGTCCCAGTCATAGCTGAAGCCCATTCTCTTAAGCTGGGACTTCATGGCCTCTATATTACCGTAGGTCCATTGGGCGGGATGGCTGTTATTCTCAATGGCCGCATTCTCCGCAGGCATTCCAAAGGCATCCCAGCCCATAGGATGGAGCACGTTCTTGCCGCACATTCGCTTAAATCTCGCCACCACATCGCCAATAGTATAATTACGCACATGACCAATATGGATCTTTCCGGATGGATAGGGGAACATTTCCAAGAGGTAATATTTCTCTTTAGATAGATCTTCTACTGACTTGAAAAGACAGCTCATTTCCCAATGGGCTTGCCACTTAATTTCCAGTTCCTGTGGGTTATATTTCATACGCCATCATCCCGTTTCTAACTTTAGCTCACTTCAGTCACTTTTTACCGCGGTATTGTAGATATTATCTAATACACCATTTATATACCTGCCTGAATCATCGCTTCCGAATTTCTTCCCTATTTCCACGGCCTCATCAAGGGAGACCTTCGGGGGGATATCTTCAATAAACATAATTTCAAAGGTAGCTAATCTCAATATCGACCTGTCGAGACGGGCCATTCTTTCAATACGCCAGTTCTTTGATGCCTCGCTTATAACCTTGTCCAAGGTCTTCTTCTTCTCGCAAACTCCTAAAACAAGCTGCTTTGAGAAATCTCTAATTGATTTCCGGGCATCGAAATTCTCGCATACCAGATCAAAGACCTCCGATGGATCATCAGGAGTGAATTCCAAATGAAAGAGGACCTGAACAGCTAATTCGCGGGCCCGTCTTCTCTCTCCCATATTTCTCCATTACAGATTTTATTGAGGAATTTGGGAATTGAAATCAACAAAATACCGTCAATTCCACAATTCACTAACCCTGCAATTCCTTAAAGAGATTTGCCATTTCAATGGCAGCCATGGCTGCCTCATATCCCTTGTTCCCGGATTTGGAACCGGCCCTCTCAATTGCCTGCTCCAGATTATCTGTGGTCAGTACACCGAAAGTAACCGGAATATCGCTCTCCAAGGCCACACTCGCTATCCCTTTAGAGACCTCGGCTGCCACATAATCGAAATGAGGAGTAGCTCCTCTGATAACGGCGCCAAGACATATGACAGCATCATACAACCCGCCCTGAGCCAGTTTTTTTGCAGCCAAAGGCATCTCAAACGCCCCGGGCACCTTAATAATAAAAATCTTTTCCTCATCGCTTCCATGTCTTACCAAGGCATCTATCGCCCCTTCCATAAGTCTTGAACAGATAAAATCATTGAAGCGACTAACGATAATTGCAAACCGGAACCCCTCAGCTAAAAGCCGACCTTCCACTACCCTGGGCATAACACCCCCCCTTTCAATTTATTATTCGTCAATTAGTTGCAAAAGATGTCCTAACTTATGGCATTTTGTGGACAAATATCTCATGTTTTCCGGCCTGGGCAAACACTCGATCGGCACTCTTCCTGTAACCTCTAACCCATAACCTTCGAGCCCAATAATCTTCTTAGGATTGTTGGTAATCAACTTCATTTTATGTACACCAAGGGCAGCCAGAATCTGGGCTCCCACTCCATAATCCCTCAGATCAGCAGCAAAACCAAGCTCTTCATTTGCCTCCACCGTGTCCAACCCCTGGTCTTGTAGGGCATAGGCCTTTAATTTGTTTGCAAGACCGATACCCCTGCCCTCCTGCTGTAGATAGAGTATAATACCTAAGCCCTCATCCTGGACCATGGACATAGCTTTTTTTAACTGCTCCCCACAGTCACACCGGTAAGATCCAAAAACGTCTCCGGTAAGGCACCCTGAATGAACCCTCACCATAATCTCCTGGTCCTCGGCAATATCACCTTTTACTAAAGCTAAATGCTCGTACTCATCGATATCATTTACAAAACCTATTGCTTTGAACTCGCCAAATGGGGTGGGTAGAACCGTCTCTGCTGCCTTGTGGACAAAAGACTCGGTCCGCATCCGGTAAGATATAATATCTGCTACAGAGGCAATTTTGAGATCGTGTTCATCTGCAAATTTTTCAAGGTCAGGCAACCTGGCCATGGAACCGTCATCCTTCATAATCTCACATATTACCCCTGCCGGCTTGAGACCGGCGAGGCGAGCAAGATCTACAGATCCTTCTGTCTGGCCGGTCCTGAACAAGACCCCTCCCCTTCTCGCCCTTAGTGGAAAGACGTGCCCCGGTTGAACAAGGTCTTGCGGTTTTGCATTATCCGCTATTGCGGTCAAGATGGTATGGGCCCTGTCCGCAGCGGATATTCCGGTAGTAACTCCGCACGCGGCCTCCACAGACACGGTAAAGGCTGTCTGATAAGGGGAACGATTATTTCGAGCCATCTGATCGAGATTTAAATTTTCCACAATCTCCGGTTCCAATGCAAGGCAGATAAGGCCGCGACCGTATTTAGCCATGAAATTGATGGCCTCAGGTGTAACTCTCTCAGCAGCGATGGTTAAATCTCCTTCGTTCTCCCTGTCCTCATCATCAACAAGGATAATCATTTTTCCCTGTCTTAAATCCTCTAATACCTCTTTTATCTTAGAAATAGGCATTCTTGATATCCTCTCTCAATTTAGTTTCTTGTTCAGCACGAAAATTACGAAGA
>CAZFSF010000016.1:0-5891 GCA_964522045.1 uncultured Desulfobacteraceae bacterium | reverse complement strand
TTATCTGTCGAATCCGTGTTTAACAAGGGTCTCAAAGTCAATGCCGGAAGATTTCTTTTTTTCCTGCCTTCCCCCTCCCTTGAAAAATAATTTTTCTACATATTTGCCGATCAAGTCAGTCTCAATGTTGACAGGGTCCCCTATCTTTTTCGTCAAAAGTGTGGTCACCACCCCTGTTTGGGGGATGATATTTACCTCAAAAAAATCTTTTTCACAAGCATTAATGGTCAAACTGATCCCGTCAACGGCAATAGAGCCTTTGTTTATTGTATAGCGTGAAATAGCTTCTTCAATACCTATCCTTATAATCCACGATTGATGCACCTGCTCTTTTTTGAGGATCTTTCCAATCCCATCCACATGCCCTGAGACTAAATGCCCTCCCAAGCGATCAGTCAGGCGCATTGCCCTCTCAAGATTCACCTCGTCTCCCAGTCTTAATAGCCCCACGGTAGTTCGGGAGATGGTCTCTTTTGAGACATCCATGCTGAGTGTACCATCGCGCACCTCTGTCACAGTCAGGCATGCACCGTTGACAGATATGCTGTCTCCAAGCTGACAGTCAGTTGTATCAAAAAGAGGCGTGATGGTAACCCTCATTTCATTGTAGGTACGTCGGGTGCCGCTTATCTTTCCAATACCCTCTATGAGACCGGTAAACATTTCTAAATACCTCAATCGTCAATTGGCCGTCCCACAACTCTGTTTCGCCCTTCCTCTTTGGCCTGATAAAGAAATCTATCCGCCAGGCTGATCATTGCCTCATGGGAAATCTCCTTTATGGAATCCGAAGACGTAAAGCCGGAGACGCCAAAACTGGCAGTAATCCGTATCTCTTTTTCCTTAATGTGAATGGTCTTTTGGGAGATATTTCTGCGGAGTCTTTCGGCTAAGGCCTCAGCCCGCTCAAAAGCCGTCTCTGGAAAGACAACCAAGAATTCCTCGCCCCCAAACCTTGCCAGCCAATCAACATCAGACCGGATCAATTTATTTATTGATCTGACAAGGTCTTTCAATACTTCATCTCCGGCCTGGTGGCCATACTTGTCATTAACCTTTTTAAAGTAATCTATATCAACCATAACCAGAGATATGGGATGATTATATCTGATAGCCCTTTTAAGCTCTTTTGGAAATTGTTCGTCCATAAAAGTGCGGTTGTAGCATTTTGTTAGAGGGTCAGTGATAGAGAGTGTTCTGATCTCCTCATTGGCGTCTTTTAGTGACTTTTCTAATTTTAGGACACGCGTGGCCGTATTGAGACGGGCAATCAGTTCATCGCGGTTAAAGGGCTTGGTTAAATAATCGTCAGCGCCGGCTTCCAAACCGGCAACCATATCGCCTGTAGAACCCTTGGCTGTGAGCATAAAGATGAAAACATAACCGGTTGATATATTTTTTCTGATTGCGTTGCATAATTGGGGCCCATCCATTTCAGGCATCATCCAGTCCGTTAAGACAATCGGGAAGAATTTTTTCTTAAAAGACTCTAAGGCCTCGCGTCCGTTCGTGACAGTGGCGACTTCATAACCGGCCTTTATTAGAGTCTTCTCCAGGAGCATTCGTGAAACAGGGTTATCTTCCGCAATGAGAATAGGGAACTGTTTTTTCAACGACAGTCAACCTCAGTATTCAAATATAATGAAATCATCTCTTAAAAGGGCATGCTGCACTTTCTTATCATGTTTTTGGCACGGAGTGAACAACATTTTGTATGCATTCAATTCCTTGACTCTCATTAACCACATCACTATATTCCTGATACCTGTCGAAGATCCCGTCTTCACCGGAAATACTGGATACTTGTAGAAGATCCCGACTTTAGCGGGAATGGTGGGTGCTCATTAACCTCCTTGCGTCTAACGCCTTGCGCCTTACACCTTCAATTTTGGACAATATGCGTGAGCAACTAATTGAAATTAAACAGGATATGCCTGGGTTCAACCCCTTCTTTGGATCCTGGGTGTGTCAGGGGGCCTTAAATTTTCTGGTTGACGTGGGTCCAGCCAATACAGCCAACCGGCTAATAGATTCCTTAGTGTCGATCGGTTTGGACAGGGTGGATTATGTCCTTCTCACCCATGTTCATATTGATCACGGGGGCGCTTTGGCCGATTTACTTGACTATTATCCCATGGCAAAGGCTGTATGTCATGAAAAAGGGATCAAACATCTGGCAGAGCCTTCAAATCTCTGGGCGGGCAGTCTGAGTGTCCTCGGGGATCTTGCCAAGATCTACGGACCTCCAAAGCCGGTTGCCAGGGAGAGATTAATTCCTCACACAGAGTGCAACCTTAAGGATCTAATGGTAATAGAAACACCTGGCCACGCCCTTCATCACCTAAGTTACAGCTACAAAGACAGGGTTTTTGTTGGTGAGGCAGCCGGAAATTATTTTACCGTTAACGGCTTGGAATATTTGCGCCCGGCAACACCGCCAAGGTTTTTTTTCGATCTCTTCCTTAAAAGTATTGATCGTCTGTTAGCTTTGGAGGACCAGCCAATTCGCTATGCCCACTTTGGCGAAGCCGCGAATTCCCATCGGATGTTAAATATTTTCCGTGACCAGCTTATTCGATGGGAGGCTATCATTGGTGAGTTGGTCAGCCAGGGTGGAGACAACAAAGAGATCACAAGAAACTGCATCGACCTGTTGCTTGAAAAAGACCCAAATCTTGCGGCGTTTAGTGTCATGGATCCCGATATCCAAGCAAGAGAGAGGGTATTTATGGCCAATGGGGTAAGAGGGTTTGTGGAGTTCTTAAAAGAAAATAAACCATAGGGCTAAGATTTACAAGAGATCAGATATGAAAAAAAATGATTACTTCGAAAAGACAAATTTCAGGACGCTTATAGAAGCAGACGGAGAAGATCGGATTCAGGACAGGCTAAACATCATCGGTGTTTTTTTGGGGACAGAAGATCATATAACCCTTGAGGAGATGCTCCATCTACTTAGAGAAGAGGGCAATGATTTTGAACCTCGATTTGTCAAACAGTGCATGAACCGGATGGTTGACTTGGGTTTTGCTCAGAAAAAGCAGTTTGAGGGGCAACCTATCCGCTATGAACACCGACATCTCGGGAAACATCATGACCACCTTATCTGCACCAAATGCGGAAAAATTGTAGAATTTTTCGACGAAAACATGGAGAGATTACAGGTAGGGATTGCAGCGAGTTCCGGGTTTCACATGCTTCAGCACAGGATGGATATCTACGGCCTCTGCTCAGGATGTCTCTCTCAAAGGACCCCATTGATGCCCCTGACCATGGCCAAGGAGGGCGAAAGAGTTGTGATAAAGGAGATCGCCGGGGGACGGAGAAAGCAGGCCAGACTGACGGATATGGGATTACGCCCGGGCGACCTTATAAAAATCATCAACAACGCGGGACGTGGAAGAATTATCTTAGCCCAAGGGCCTACAAGGCTTGCCATCGGCAGGGGGATAGCAGACAAAATCATGGTCTCCATTTCAGACCAGGATGCCGACACCTGATTCTGTTACCTAATCCGGATAAACCGGAAAAGTGCCTGAAGTTTAGCCTGTTCGCTGTTCGTCCTTTTTTTCTTTCCTTCATTCAAAATTCGATGTCGGAGTCTTCGCTTACCTGGACGTTCGTCTTTTTATACGGCCTTCTGCAATACCTCCCTGAGCCTATCCCTTATAGCCCTGATAAGCCTCTCTCCCCAACTCCGGTAGTTATAACGGGCTACCTCTTCCGGGCTTACCGTTTCAGGGCTGTGACGTAACTTGAGTTTGGTAATGGCCATCTGGTCGTCTAATTTAAATCTCCGGTAGATAAGACTTAGAGGTGGAATTCTGAACTCCTCTTCAGAGATGGAGGCTGCCCAGTCGATAATATAAGGAAGCCCGTTATCCCCCAAGAGGGTGTTGGGCGCCCTTTTCAAGTCACAATGGGCCAACCCTTTGTTGTGAATGCGGATCACTAACTCCTTCAACTCTTCAAAAAAGGAATCCGGGAGCTTTATCTCTTTTTCAAGGTTTTCCAGATCCCTACCCGGTATCTCTTCTGTTACCAAGGCAAGCCCATCTATAACCCTGTAAAAAGCGGGCACACCCGTGATTTCCCGCAGCTTCCTGTAGGCCTTTGCCTCTCTCCATATCAGAAAACGACCTATCGTATTTCTGAAAAGGAACTTGTTTTTGCTGAAGTCCTTGACCACAGCCCGTACCCCGTTTTCCTCGACAATCCAGATAGCGGGCCTCGTGCCTGAAGAACCTCTCAGCATGCCGGAGTTCTTTCTTGGAAGATCCGAGAGTTTAAGGGCGTCAAACAATTGAAGTTCATCCCGATTAATCTTCATGATATTTGAAATATGCCGCGCACGTGCCTTCGCTTGATACCATACATGGTCCTACAGGTGTTCGCGGGGTACATGCGAGCCTGAACAGTTTGCAGTCTGGCGGTCTGGCAGCCGCCCTTAGAATCTCAGCGCAAAGGCATCCTAAAGGCTCTTTGGCCGGGGGTACGGATAATTCGAACCTGTTCTTGGCGTCAAGGGCTGAATATTTCTCCCTGATTGCCAGACCACTTCCAGGTATCTTGCCGAGGCCTCGCCAGGGAGAATCACAGGGTGTAAAGACTTCGTCCAATATCTTCAAGGCGCCCGGATTCCCTTCCGGATTGACTCCCCTGGTGTACTGAATTTGTACTTCCGCCCTTCCCTCTTCTCTCTGTTCAACTAACATCAGTATCCCCTGCAGGATATCGAGGGGCTCAAACCCAACCACGACGCAGGGCGTATGATACTCATCTACAACCTTTTCATAGGAAGAGGTCCCAATGATAGTGGTCACGTGACCGGGGCATATGAAACCGTCAATGCCAAGGTTACCGCTTGAAAGGAGTGCGTCCATGGCAGGGGGAAGGAGTTTGTGGGCAGAGAGGACCGAGAAGTTTGTCTGCCTGTTCTCATGGGCAGTCTTGATGGCGGCGGCAACCGTGGGTGCTGTGGTCTCAAAACCGATTCCTAAGAATACCACTTCATTATCGAGGTTTTCGGCGGCAAACTTCAAGGCATCAAAGGTGGAATAGACCATCCTGACATCTGCCCCTTTTGCCTGTTCCTGCTGCAAAGATGATTCACTCCCGGGCACCCTGATCATGTCCCCAAAGGTTGTCACAATGACACCGGGTGACTGTGCCAGTTTCACGGCCCTGTCTATCTCTTCCATGGCCGTAACGCAGACAGGACAGCCGGGTCCTGAAACCAATTCAACGGTATCCGGCAGGAGACTGCGAATTCCATGCCTGAAAATGGCCATGGTATGGGTCCCGCAGATCTCCATCAGCCTGACCTGTTTTGTTGAAATAGCCCTGATCTTATCTGACAGTGCCCGTGCCACTTCTCCGTCTCTGTATTCATCAATGTATTTCATAGGATTCCTCAAATTCTCCTTTAAAACCCGAATATATGAGTCCGGCGCAAACCGCCTGTCCAAGGGAGAGAGAACCATCATTTGTGGGAACCTTAGCGTGACTGTATACCCTCAACCCCTCGTCTTTGAGGGCGCGGGTAAGACCCGTGAGGAGTGTCATGTTTTGAAAAGAACCGCCGCTCAACGCCACCTGTTCAATACCGCTTTCTTCCATGATCTTGACACATATTTCTTTTAACATCCCTATCAAAGAGTTGTGAAAACGCCGGCTGATTACCCCCCTGACCTCTCCTTTTTCAATATCTTCCACTATTCCTCTCACGATCCCGGTTGTTATCATCACCCATCCGTCCCCTTCCTGTCTGATCTGCCAGGGGTAGCATCTATTTTCCTTGGGGCTCTGACACATCTCAAGTTCGATAGCGGCCTGTCCCTCGTAGGCGATTCTCTGTCTCAGACCCAATAGGGCAGAGACAGCATCAAAGA
>CAZFSF010000015.1:0-30213 GCA_964522045.1 uncultured Desulfobacteraceae bacterium | reverse complement strand
TAAAAATCTTAGCGGGGCGCTGAGAAAACTAAATTCTTAATAAACTCAAGCTAGACCGCTGCTATCATAGCCAAGAAATAGAGGGAGTCAGGAAAGTGAGGGTTACCGATATAAACCCAGCATTGCCGCTGCCCCCAGAATGGCAGAAGGTTACATCTGGCAGCCCTAACCTGTTAGGTCTCTGAAAAGTTGCTCTTTTTTTTGATTTTCACCCCTGTTTTGTTCTTCATCTGCTAATTTCAAGAGAATAGCATGGCCTGCCCCAGAAGAGATTCCCCAATAATGCCAGGCTGTCCATTTTTGGCATCCTAACATCGGATATCACAATCTCCGCGGAAAAGGTCTTGCGCTTCTCCAAGGCCGCCTCTCCACCATAAGCGGATCATCCTTAGTCCTTGACTTGGGGTTATATATTGCATACTATTTTGGGGTAAAACCTGGTGCTTGGAGGTATATTTATGGGAACCGTTACCCAAAAGAAATTTTCAATCAGTGTCAACCAAAAGGAGTTTTTGAGGGAGGGAAAGGAGTAAAAAAGATGATACATTATGGACGGCTACCATTATTGGCGTTTTTTGGAGGTGTATTATTGGCGGCAGGCCTGATAACCACTCCCAGCCAGGCCGCATCGGAAATCCAACTCTCAAAGGGACAAACAGTATATGTACCGATCTATTCTCATATTTACATTGGCGACCGGGAACGTCCCTTTTTGTTAGCCGCCACTCTCAGCATACGCAATACCGATCCCGATCATCAGATTATCATCCTGTCGGTGGACTATTATGATTCAGATGGAAAACTGATCAAACATTATCTGAAACAACCCCAACAATTAAATCCAATAGCATCAAGCCACTACATCGTTGGTGAGTCGGATAAGGGTGGCGGTTCGGGGGCAAACTTCATTATCAAGTGGAAATCGGAATCAGAGGTCAATGAACCGATAATTGAAGGGGTGATGATCGGCACAAAGGCGCAGCAGGGCATTTCTTTCCTTTCCCGTGGCCGGTCAATCAAAACCAAGTGACTTTTGAAATGTTAGGGTTGAAATTGTTTTTTCAAGGATTAGAATGTCAGGCATTAAAACCGTGTCAGGAGGTGCACAATGTTTGAGGAAATCACCGAAAATATCGATGCTATTATGGTTCAACTTGATGATCTAAGAGGTCATCTTTGACTTAACCAACAGTGAAGAGGAACTTAAAAAAATTGAAAAATTGATGTCCAACCCTGATTTCTGGCAGCAGGACCAGGAAGCGGTTTCCCGTCTGAGCCAGGATAGGTCCTTATTAAGGGAAAAGATCGATACATGGCAGACACTTCACAAAGATGCAGAAGATGCCAAACTCCTTGCTGAAATCGCCCAGGAAGAGAAAGACACCTCATCCCTGAAAGAGGTAAGTAATGATGTAGCTGAGATACAGAGAGCGATCAAGGGGCTCGAATTTCAGGCCCTGCTCGGAGAGCCGGATGACAAGCGAAATGCCATTGTAGCAATTAATGCAGGAGCAGGGGGAACTGAGGCCCAGGACTGGGTAGAAATGCTCTTCAGAATGTACACCCGATGGGGTGAGGACAAGGGTATGAAGGTCCAGGTCATTGACTATCTCCCGGGAGATGAGGCCGGCATAAAAAACGTCACCCTTACGATAACCGGGCCTTACGCATATGGATACCTGAAATCGGAACATGGGATCCATCGTATGGTCAGGATCTCTCCCTTTGACGCTACAGGGAGGAGGCACACATCCTTTGCCTCTCTCTCTGTTTTGCCGGAAGTTGACACGGATATCACCATCGAAGTAGATGAAAATGACCTTCGCATTGACACGTTCAGGGCCAGTGGTCCAGGGGGCCAGCATGTAAACAAGACCAGTTCGGCAGTGAGGATTACCCACCTTCCCACAGGAATCGTAACCCAGTGTCAAAATGAGAAATCCCAGCATCGCAACAAAGAAATGGCAATGAAGGTGCTGAAGGCAAAGCTATACGATGTTGAAAAGGGAAAACTGGAAAAGAAAAAACAAGAGAGACACCAGAATCAAAAAGAGATCGCATGGGGGAGTCAGATAAGATCTTATGTATTCAACCCCTACAGGCTTGTGAAGGATCACCGGACAAATATTGACGAGGGAAATGTAGAGAAAGTTATGGACGGGGGTATCGACATGTTTATAGATGCATACCTGAGGATGAAATAGGCTTTCCGATCGTCCATTGACAATCCAATCCCGCCCGTGGCGGGACCGCAATCCGCATTCCCCAATCGAATCACCCTCCCTGATAGACCTTATCGATACTATGGATATAGGAACTTATGCCTGCATAGATCCCTTCTACCACTCTTTTCTGATATTTTGTGCTCAGCAGCCTCTGTCTCTCTCTGCTATTGGTCAGAAAGCCTACCTCCACGAGTATAGCCGGCATTTGCGCGCCAATAAGGACATAAAAAGGAGCCTGCTTTACACCTAAACTTTTGATTCCTTTATACTTTTTTTTGGTATTTACTACCATCCCCTCCTGTACGTGATGCGCTAATCTGCTCGACTCATTGATCTTGGTATTTAACATCAGATCGTTCAGGATGGTCTGGAGATCGCTCATATTCTTTTCTGATGTAGCATTTTCCCTTGCCGCCACCATTACCGCCCTCTTATCAGTTGCCATGTTCAGAAAATAGGTCTCTAATCCATGAATCCTGCTACTCCTGTGGGCGTTGACATGCAATGAAATGAACAGGTCCGCCTTTTTCATATTGGCAATGGCCGTCCTTTGTTCTAAAGATAAAAAGATGTCTTTATCCCGGGTAAGAAAAACTTCGCAACCGATCTTTTCTCTTAGCTCTTTGGCCAAAAATCTGGCAATACTCAGCGTAATATCCTTTTCTTTATAACGTCCTCCAATCCGGCAACCAGGATCTTTCCCACCATGACCAGGGTCGATCACAATTCTCTTAACATTCAAGCCGAGCTGCCTCGCTAAGGAGACCGCCTTCTCAGGCTTCTTCTCCCTCCTTATACCCTTCCTTACATCCCTCTTCTTTGACGCAAGCTCCGGTCTGATCCTAATTTCACCCTTTTTAAACCTGTGCACGTCCACCACTATTCTAAACGGGTCATAGAGGTGGAAGACATTATAACCCCCGATTTTTTCTATATCCAGAACAACACGCACCGTGTTTTTGGTATACTGACCTGCCCTGGCCATCCGAAGCAAATCATCCTTAATCGGAACCACACTATCAATACTCTTAGGGACACGAGCGTTTTTGAGATCTAAATAAAGCCTGCGTAGTTTCTTATGCTCGGGATCAGCCTTCAATAAATGGTGCTCATATTTCACAGGGCCTTGGACATCAATCACTACCCGCGTGTAGTTGGGGGTCGACCAGTAGCGGATATCTTTGACAGACACTCGTTTAGATTTAGAGAGAGGGGCGCTACCTGAGCCTTTCTTTTCATTCTTCCTGCGCAGTGTCACGGCAAGCTTGTCGACCATCTGCTTGGCCTTGGGCCGCATGTCTCCGGAGGGGAAGTTTACTTCTACCTTTAAGAATTCAACATAGGCCTGGGCAGGGTCCTTCCTGAATTTATAGAATATTTCCCCGATCTTATACTGAGCATCATCTGCAAGAGAATGGTCTTTATGTTTATCAGTAAGACCCCTGTAGAGGGTGAGCGCTTCATCTAAATCTTTCGATTTCCCCGAGTATCTGTAAAGCCCGGTGTAAAGGCCGGCCGAATGATAACGTGCCCAAATGCCCTGATCGCTCTTGGGATAGATCTTGTAAACCTTTTCATAAAGACGAATACATTTTAACCAGTTATGTCGATATTTCTGTTTTTTAGATGACTCGTACAGGACCTTTCTGCTCTTATCAGCGCGCGTGAGAAGCGTGGCTGGGCCACCCTCGCTTTTGGAGAAGGCCTGAGGCGCTCCAAGCAAAAACCCAGCCACAATCACAAGCATCAATATGTAACAAATCCTGTTTTTCATACCGCAACTACTCTCATTTAGAAACTACACTCTCTTTTAACTTATTGAGCTCCAGCAAAGCCTCTACGGGGGTCATAGAATCAATATCAAGACCCGTAATCCATTCTCTCAGCTTCCAATCCACTGACCCGAAAAGGTCCAACTGCACCATACCCCCCCGCCCCTCTTCGGACACACTATTATGGGCCAGACGAGGCCTGCCGGCTTCATCGGTCTCGGTTCCTTCCAGGTTGCTTAAGATCTCCATAGCCCTTCTGACAACGTCTTTAGGAATCCCCGCAATCTGCGCCACCTGTATGCCATAACTCCGGCTTGTACCTCCCGGGACCAACTTTCTTAAAAAAACAATCTTATCATTCCACTCCCGGACTGCAATATTGAAGTTTTTAATCCTCTGTTTTGTAGTCACAAGCTCTGTCAACTCGTGATAGTGGGTAGCAAAAAGCGCACGCACGCCTCTCCCCTCCCTGTCGTGTAAGGCCTCTGCAACCGCCCACGCAATGCTCAATCCATCATAGGTGCTTGTCCCTCGTCCGATTTCATCTAAAATAACAAGGCTTTTGGGAGTCATGTGTCGCAAGATGTTTGCCGTTTCATTCATCTCCACCATGAAGGTGCTCTGGCCTCTTGATAGATCATCTGACGAACCCACCCTGGTAAAAATACGATCCACAGTCCCTATTAGAGCCTTTGACGCGGGCACAAAACTTCCCATTTGGGCCATCAACACGGTCAGTGCAGTCTGTCTGAGGATAGTAGATTTACCTGCCATATTAGGGCCGGTAATTATCATTAACTGCTGTTTTTCAGAATCCAAATGGATATCGTTGGGCACAAAGTCTTCCTCTTTGACACTCAACTCGATCACAGGATGCCGCCCTTGAGTAATATCGATACCAGTGCTATCATTGATTTCCGGACATGTATAATCATTGCTTTCCGCAGTTTCAGCCATACCGGCAATAACGTCGATCTGCGAAATAAGCTCTGCAGTCTCTTTTATTCGCCTGTTTTCCAGTGCTATCTTTCCCCGGACCTCCTCAAAAATATTGAGCTCAATCTCTACCCTCTTCTCTTCGGCACCCAATACCTCCCCTTCCTTGACCTTCAAGTCCTCGGTGATGTAACGCTCGCCGTTGACCAAAGTCTGTTTTCTGATATAGTCAGCAGGCGCGAGATGCAAGTTGGCCTTGGAGATCTCAATATAATACCCAAAGACCTTATTGAATCCCACCTTCAGACTCGATATCCCGGTTCGTTCCTGCTCAGAACGGGCAAACCCTGCAATCCAACTCTTTCCATCTCTGCTCAAAGATATCAATCTGTCTAACTCTTCATTATACCCCTCCCTGATAATTCCCCCCTCTTTCAGCGAAACGGGAGGATCCTCGCAAATCGTCTCCTCTATCAAACATGCTATGTCCTCGAGGACATCTAACCTTAAGGCAATGGCGGACAACAGCGTACTGGTGGAATTCTCCAAGGAATTCTTGATCAAAGGGAGCCTCAAAATCGAGGATTTAAGGGCCAAGAGGTCTCTTGCATTGGCCCTCTTAAGGGCGATGCGGCCATTTAAACGTCCTATGTCGTAAATCTCTTTGAGCTCATCTCTTATTTCCCCTCTTAACAGAGGATCGTCCTTGAAGCAGGCAACAGCAGCTAATCGCTCTCTGATTTTTTCAATGCTAATAAGGGGGTAGGAAATCCACCTTTTCAAGAGACGACTCCCCATCGGCGTTACTGTTTTATCGAGGATATTGAAGAGTGATCCTTTCACTGACTGCCTGCGCATAGTCTTCAAAAGCTCTAAATGAGCGCATGTGGACTCATCTAAGGCCATAAAGTCACCGATGTGGTAACTCACGATTTCCTTGATGTGCTCCGGAAACCCTTTCTGGGTATCCCTGAGATAGAAAACAAGCGCACCTGCTGCGATGATACCCCGGGCCATATCCTGGCATCCAAATCCAACCAAGGACCTCACCCCTAATTGCTCTTTAAGTAGGACCTCTGCCCCGAGGGGATCAAATGAGTGAGTCTCTAATCTCTCCAATCGGTAATCTGCAAGCTCTTTTCGGTTTGACAGTTGCTCATTTTCAAGGATCAGCAGTTCAGCGGGATCTATCCTCCCTAATTCGTCTAAAAGCTCATCAAATAACCCGACCTCTGTTACCCTGAATTCACCGGTAGAAAGGTCTACATGAGCCAAACCATAGGCCCCGTCTTCTCCCGAGATTGCAGCCATAAAAAGATTGGCCTTGTGATCAAGGGCTTTTTCATCAACCACTGACCCTGGAGTAACAAGCCTTACCACTTCCCTCTTGACAATACCCTTGCTCAATTTGGGATCCTCGGTCTGCTCGCAAATGGCAACCTTCCAGCCGCTGTCAACCAGCCTCCCGATATAGGATCTGTTGGCATGATGGGGTATGCCACACATGGGAACTTTTTCCCCGTTAAAGGTTCCTCTCGACGTAAGGGTAATGCCTAAGATTTTAGATGCAATCCGCGCATCATCAAAAAACATTTCGTAAAAATCACCCATGCGAAAAAATAAAATGGCATCAGGGAATTCATCCTTGATGCCCATGTACTGCTTCAACATAGGTGTCATTTGGGTCATATCTTTAAATTATTTATTCAACAGCGGCGCCGGAGAATCTATTAAGCCGATTGTGTCCCATCGGTTGCACTGGGGACATTCCCATTGTAGCTCACTCGGTTCAAAGCCGCACTGGGAGCATCTGAATCTGAGATAGGGCATATTCAGATGTTCCATGATCTCACCATAATCGGTTACTACGTCCTTTTCCCTGCCCTGGCTCAGAAGAATCTCCCCCTTGAATTTCCTGGCCTCCCAAAAAGAAGGATCTAACGCAAGAGCGCTTTCTGTCTCCCTTAGCGCGCCTTCTACGTCGTTTTCATTGTACAGGTAGCGCGCCAAAGCCATATGCGTGAAGGCATCGGAGTTCGATCGGGCACACTCCTTCAAAAAAATTCCCACCGGTCCCAAATTTTTCATCTGCGAGTAAGCTCCTTCCAGGCGGCGATACGCCAGGAAGGTGAACTGGGGAATTATCTCAACCACCTTTTTCCAGGCGGCTATGGCCTTTTTATACTCTTGTTTTGCGAAATAGAGGTCACCTAAGTGAAGGTAGGCGTCAACACACCTCTTGTGGGTGGATATGGCCTTTGAAAAAAGAGACCTCGCCCTGCTCAGATCCCCTTTCTCCTGACAGATCTTTCCTGTCTCAACCAGATAGTGGGCTAAGATATGTTGGTGGTCGCCCTTGTCCAATCGGGCAATTTTTTGTCGCGTTTCATAGGCATTTTCCCAATCTCTTAATTCCTCGTAGATCCTTTCGATCTCTTTCAGTATCTCCACATTTGCAGGGCTTTGTTCTGCCACTTCAAGAAACGTCCTCAGTGCCCGATTAAGGAAACCCCCTTTTCGGTAGTCCTTACCCAAATCGAAAATAGCCCTAATCTTTATTTGCTCATCTATATTTGGCCTCAAAATGATATTTTGACGAATCCGTATGGCCCTGTCTATATCACCCTTTGAACGATAAAGGTTGCCAAGCGCAACATAGGTCTCAATGGTATCTGAGTTTACCCGGACTGATTTGGTGAATTCTTCTATGGCCTGATCGTGATCGTTGGAGAGAAGGTACTGTATCCCCTTGAAAAACGATTTGTCTCCCTTGCTAACAATGGCCTTTCCCGTTTCTCTCTTCAAAGGTCTTATCCAAGACCCCAAAACAAGGCCGATCATAAGGGCAATAATAGAGAATAGAAGGCCCTGTTGGCCCCCTAATTCAAGAAACCATTGCCATACTGATTCCAACATGGTGATCTCCCTTGGTAGGGTTAAGAGTTCCCCTCTGTGAGCGGGATTCAGGTTCTATTAGAACCTGTGAACGGCTACGGGCAGAGTAACCCTGTATAGCCCTTCATCATGTATTGACGGGAGACTGATCAGCGCTTATATCCTCAGTGGTCACAGGCAGATTCCTAAGTGAATTCAACTCTTTTTCCTTGTCCCTCACATCCTTCATCAAGGTTTTGACCTGTCGCCTGAAACCAAGGCGCTCGGAAATTCCATACAACCAGGTACAGATAACACCAACGAGAAAAGTGACAATTGCTATAAGGAACACTGGCAAACCTGAGGATTCAGCGTTCAGAAAAACGAGGTTAACTTTAAAACTAATGGGAGTTGACAAGGCTTGATAGTTTTGAACGGCTAAGATGACAACAAGAAGTAAAAACAGGATTACAATAATCGCCTTTACATGTTTCATTTCTCACCTCCATAATTAACGTTAGCTTTCCTATAATATGGCAAAAGTTTGTGATAGGTCTCCACAATATGTTCCGGGATCACCCTCACTTCCCCGAGAACTGTCATATAGTTTGTGTCCCCATTCCAACGGGGCACAATATGAAAATGCATATGTTCTTCGACACCTGCTCCAGCCACCCTGCCAAGGTTTAACCCCACGTTAAACCCCTCTGGACCCATGGCTTCCTTCAGGACCTCAATCGACTTGCTAACCATGGTTAACAAATCCAGTTTCTCTTCTTGAGAGAGCATCTCCAGTCCTCTAACATGCCTCACCGGCGCTACCAAAAGGTGTCCATTGATATATGGAAACCGGTTCATCATGACCATGGAGAGATGACCCACGTACAGAATCAGCCTTGACTCGTCCTCACCGCGATTGTCTCCAAGACAAAAAATACAGTCTCCCTCCTTCTGATCGGAGAGAATATATTCCATTCTCCATGGCGCCCACAATACCATCATAATGGTTTCCTCAGACAGTTAGAATTTCACCTCGTACCGCATCACCCAATTCCAAAACACCTATACTGTGAACCCCGGATGAGCTATACCCGGTTGCTGTCCCGGGGTTAAAAAAAAGAACCCCGTCTCTCATGTGGTTCGAAGCGATGTGCGAATGCCCGTAGACAATGACGTCCACGCCATTAAACAGGGGTAGGATGCGATCCTCCAAATCGTCAGAACGCCCCCAACCATGGGTAAGCCCCAACCTGCAACCACCTAAATTAATAACCTTTTTATCCGGAAGAAATCGCTTTACCTCCAAAGGATCCATATTGCCGCAAACACCGTGAAAATCCTTCGCATTGAGGAAATCAATAATCTCGGGTGAAACAACATCGCCCGCATGCAGAATCATATCTTTATCAGAGAGATATTTATCATAGATCGCAATAAATTTCTCTGTTACCTGATGCAGGTGTGTATCTGAAAGCACTCCAATTTTCATGACATTATCCAAAACAGACCGGTTCACACAGGGGTAGATAAATCTCAGATGGAGAGTATACCAACCTGAGAAAAAAGACAAGGCATAATCTCTGGAAATAATCTCCACAAACAGGAAAAACCATTTGACAGGAGTGAGACAAGATCATTATCTTAAGCCGCAAATCACAGAATTTATGAGGCCAGGCCTTGTTAGGGATTAACAACATCCGGAGGTAGGTGAAATGCCGATATACGAATTTTATTGTGCAGAATGTAACATGATATTCAATTTCTTCTCTAAATCCATAAACACCGTTAAAAGGCCTATATGCCCCAAATGCCGGAAGATCGAACTTGAACGTCGCATGTCGGTCTTTGCCAGCCCCCGAGGCCAGGGAGAGGAAGATGATATGCCTCTTCCCGATATAGACGAAAGCAAAATGGAAAATGCGATGAACCTCCTTACAAGAGAGGCCGAACATATGGATGAAAATGATCCAAAACAGGCCGCCAACCTGATGCGCAAATTGACAGATATGACTGGGTTAAATTTAGGGCCTGGCATGGAGGAGGCATTGGGGAGAATGGAGGCAGGAGAAGATCCCGAAGCCATAGAGGCTGAAATGGGAGATCTCTTGGAAGGTGAAGAACCTTTCGCCTTTGAAAAAAAACATCCCAAAGGCACCAAATACCGTCCACCTGCGGTTGACGACAGATTGTATGATCTGTAGACTCATACTTCTACAAGCTCAATACCCCCCCAGGTGGCCATGGTATCTCCCACAATAGCAATTCCACCCAGAATACCATCGGTCTGATCCGCCCATCGGGCTACTTCCTCAAGATCTCTCTTTTTTTTGACCCTGTTTCCGAGGGCAGTTGCAGCACCGTCTGCCAAGGCCGCCGATGAAGACAGGGTGCAAACTACATCTGCGATCCCCCGGCTTAGGGAATGGCCTACGGTTGCAGATGAAGAACAGACGCCCAAGGGCATCTGGCTGACTGGAATCAAGAGGCCAAATCTCCCGCTCAAAGGCGAAGTCCCTGCAAAAACCGAGACAGTTAGTGGTCTATCGGCCTTCAGGAAAATATCGCCCCCGTTCTCTACGATTACCTGATCTGTAAGTTTCAGAAGCCCCATTGCAACGTACTGGGCAATAGCGCCTGCCACAGATGCCATAGGCCCCACATCGACCTTTCCTGTTGCACGAATCATCTCTTTTACAATCGGGGGAGCATAGGGGTCCGCCATTAGGGGTACGAGGGAGTTTTGAAATTCCGGGTGAGATTTTATGTAGGATTCGAGCTGATGTCTGCAATCAAATATCAGATCTCTGGTTTCTTTTTCTAAGTTTTTGTCTGCACAGACCCATAGATCTGTCTCTTTGACAGCAACACTAAAGCAGATCAGGTCCTTAGCACTGACCCTTTTCCTGTAAGTACGTTCTCTGTACTGAGGCATAAGATTGCTTCCAAAACGAATTGGATTGGAGTATTGGGGTGTTGGGGTAGTGGAGTATTAATAAAAAAGGCTTCCCAAGATGCCGTTATTTCATCCCTATTAATCTTCCCTCCTAAGTGGTTTAAGATCGCGGGAAAAAAGATGCACGTACATCCGAGAAGCCAGGTTGTGCCACCGGCCGTTATACTTAACCTCAACGAACTCTATGCAAAATTCCTGCCACGTTATCAATTTGGATAAATAATCACAAATTTTAGATAGTTAGCCAAATCATGCAAGAACGCCACAATAAAAAGTGTATCAAACACACCACAGCATGTGAAATTAGACAACACGGTTTCAATTGAATATTTACAATTCCGCCCTAAATAAGTTGGGCTCCTTTATAACGGTCAATATAAGTTTCGCTTACGCCCTCCCGATCCATTTTCAGGGCAAGGGGCAAATAATTAAGGATATCCTGGGCTGTTATCCCGTCTTCACCCTTTTCTTTGGCTGCTAAGTCTCCGGCAAATCCATGAATAAATACCCCCTTCAACACGGAATTACCTATCTTCAGACCAAGACCAAACATTGCGGCGATAACCCCTGTAAGAACATCACCCGCGCCAGCGGTTGCCATGCCCGGGTTTCCCGACATATTAATAAAGACCCGTTCATCAGGAAATCCAATCAGTGAACGGCCGCCTTTCAGGACAATAATCGTGTTCAGTTCTTTAGATGTGCGCTGAAGCATATCGATCTTGTTGGCATCTATTTCTTGTATTTCCACTCCCGTGAGTTTAGACATCTCACCCGGATGCGGAGTAAGAATAGTGCCGGATTTCCTCTCTCTTATAATTTGCAAATCCCGGGAAATAGCAGTAATCCCGTCGCCATCTATGAGAAGTGGCCGGTTGATCTCCTTTGCCAACTCCCTTACCAATCTCTGAGTTTCTTCGTCTAATGACAGGCCGGGTCCAAGGACAATCATGTCCATTTCCGCCGCCAGATTAAGGAGAAAATCCTTATTCTCGAGAGATATACTCCCCGCGGCTGTTTCTTTTTGCGGCAAGAAAACAATCTCGCTCCCCTTGTTGGCAATGTGGGGTGTAACGGATGCGGGCGCTGCAAGCCGGGAATACCCGCCTCCGGCCTTTAGAAAAGACAGGGCCGAGAAATAGGGCGCGCCAAAATAGTTGGCCGCGCCGGCAATAAAAAGGACCTGGCCAAAACTCCCCTTATGGCCATCCCTTTCTCTTGGCGGAAGCCTTTTTGGCCGATTTATTTCAACCTTCATCGAATCCGAGTCATATATTGCGGGAGGGAAGGAGATATGGGTAACAAACAGTTTACCGCAAAGATCATGACCCGGGAACAGGATATTCCCGGCTTTCGGAAGACCAAAGGTCACAGTATAATCCGCGTTTACTGCAACACCCATGATTTTTCCCGTATCACCTGTGACTCCTGAAGGGATGTCAGCGCTGAATATCGTTTTCCCACTGCCATTGATCAATTCAATGACATTTCGATACAGCCCCGTGACCTCCCGGATCAGGCCCGTGCCAAAAATAGCATCTACAATGACGTCTGAATGGGCAACATCCCTTTTAACAGATTCGACAGATTCAATCTCCCGAACCTCAATCATCAACCTGGAAATAATGTCAAGATTGAGTCTTGCCGCACCCCTGTATTTCCCCCTATCACCTAAGATAAAAACCTTTACTTTGCCACCATTGGAATGAATTTTCCTTGCAATAACGAATCCATCACCACCATTATTGCCTATGCCGCAAAATATGATGAAATTTTTACCTTTAATGCCGCATTCCTTTAAAATAACGAAATAGGTCGCCTCTCCGGCGTTTTCCATCAACAGTTCTTCTTTGATACCGAATTCTTTAATGGCCGTCTTGTCTAAGTTCCTTATCTCAGAAACGCTACTTACCTTCATTTCTCCTCCTCAATAAATACAACCCTGATCCATGGACCTTAAACAGGTGAACGATTACGATTTATCGTAAATTAAGCTATCAACATCTAAACGTATAGTCAATAATATCTTGACATCGAATACAGGGGTAAAATAATGTTCTCACTTCGCAATAGGGGAGGCTATTAACCAGCACCTGCAGATTCTCTCTCAGATTTTTTCTCTAAAAATGACAGACTCAAGTAATTACACAAGCTGCGAAGTAAAATTGATAGTCCCTTTTCATGATCTGGACCCCATGAACATGGTCTGGCACGGGAATTATTTGAAATATTTTGATGTGGCGAGATTTGCCCTGTTTGATAAATGCGGAATCGATCTCTACAGTTATTCTAAAAAAACTAACTATCTCTTTCCTGTAATCAAGACCTCTACAAAACACATTATTCCGCTTAGAAACCGTGATAAATGTATATGTAAGGCAACTGTCCTTGAGGCAAGGATCAAAATCATAATCGATTTTGAGATAAGATGTGAGGGAAGAAAGGAGATCTGCGCAAAGGGAAGAAGCGAACAGGTGGCGGTAAAATTCCCCGAAATGGAAATGATGTTTGAAATACCGGATGAGATCCGTACAGCCTTGGGGGATTAGCAATGGACAAAAAACTTCAAGAAGCGCTCATTATAGGAGTAGAGAGGCTATCTGCATGGTCTGATCTCCTTGATGATATCAACGTGTTTCCTGTTGCTGATGGAGATACAGGACGTAATCTGACAACAAGTCTCTCTCCTCTCAGGGAGCTTGCCAAGGACCGGGAAAATACGATTCGTAAACTCCTCTTTTCAGCCCGCGGGAATTCCGGGAACATAGCGGCCCTATTTTTCTCCGGATTGCTGACCGCGGATTCCATTGGAGACCTTCCTGCAGCTTCAAAGTTAGGGAGAGACCGGGCCTGGCAAGCGATTAGTGACCCGGTCCCGGGAACTATGCTTGATGTTCTTGATGCATTAGCTGCAACCATGGAGAAAAATGATATTAACGAAAATGATCAAAATGCATCAAAAATAATCCATAATATCGAGAATGCGGTTCGATCCACCCATGAGTTGCTTCCCAAACTCAAAGATGCCGGGGTTGTAGATTCGGGGGCGCTCGGTATATTTATCTTTCTCGAAGGATTCTTGAAAAGCCTTACTGACAGCACCGATCAATTCCAGCCAGTCACCCACCTTTTTGAGGGATTGCTTCACGTTTCTTCCTCTTTTCGTGAGCGCCAGGAAGAAGGATACTGCATTGATATGGTCGTCCGCTTCGATGATAGATCTGAAGACCAAATCCAGAGGCTTTCTGAACATGGCGACAGTGTGGTCGTAATCCCCCATGATGATTTTTTTAAGGTTCACCTCCATACGACCAACAGGGGTGAAGCAAAAAAGGGGATCGAATCTCTCTGTCAGGTTGTTCAGTGGTTGGATGATGATTTAGAGAAACAGGTAGCCGATTTCAAGCGATATGACACGTATCGATGTATTCACATAATGACCGATGCCGCCGGGTCCATAACCCGTGAAGATTCACGTAATATGAGGATTACCCTTCTCGACAGCTATATCACTGCCGGTGACAGGTCCCTCCCCGAAACGCTCTTTCTGCCGCCAGAGCTTTACAAATACATGAGGGGCGGGATAAAGGTATCATCCTCTCAGGCCTCGGTATTCGAGCGGCATCAATATTATCAGAGCGTTTTGAATCAGTATGAAAGGGCCCTCTATCTCTGCGTGGGGTCTTACTACACCGGTAATTATGATACTGCAATGAAGTGGAAGAGCGAAAACGACCCCGATGACAGATTTACGGTGATTGATACAGGCGCCGCCTCCGGCCGGCTCGCAATGATTGTTATTGCAACCGCAAGATATGCGGCAGACAGAGATGATGCCAACTCGGTTATCGATTTTGCAAAGGCGGCCGTAGATGTATGCGAAGAATATGTTTTTCTTGACAAGCTTCAATATTTAGCGGCCGGCGGGAGACTTTCCAAGTCAAGCGCTTTTTTTGGTGACCTGCTTCATATGAAGCCGGTTATAAGCCCGCTCGCCGAAGGCGCCAAGAAGGTCGGGGTTTTGAGGAACCGGAAGGACCAGGTTCGATTTGCCCTTGAAAAGCTTGCTATGGCTTTTTCTAAGGATTCTAAATTTTTCATCCTACTGCAATATACCGACAACAAACCCTGGGTCAGCGATGTAGTCCTGAAAAAGATCGAAGAGCTTTATCCTTCTGCTGAGATAATTCTACAGCCACTCTCTCTAACCTCCGGCGTTCATATGGGGCCGGGGACCTGGGCGATAGCATTCATACCAAGTTTTATCACTCTTCTTGATCATTAAGAAAAGCCTAACCGTTCACGTGTTCAATGGTTCGCAGATAATCTGAACCGTCCTGTGAGCAAGGTTAACAGAAAAACGGTAAACCAATGAGCGGTGAACCCTTATGAAAATTCTGTTTTACAAAGCCCTGATCTTAGCGTCAAAGGCATTGGGCCACTGGGTTTTCGTACTCTTTGCCTGGATCGTTTCCACTGGCTATTTTTTTCTTTTCCCCCGAAGAGTCGGAATCGGCGTGAGGTTCTATAAGGCGCTCTTCCCGGATAAGGGGTGGCATTATCATCTTTGGTATACGTGGAAGCAGTATCATAATTTCACTGATTTGTTTCTTGATAGGATGTTGCTTGCGCGTTCCGGCGCTATCTCATTCAGATCTACCGGTCTGGAACATCTCAAAGAGGCTGCAAAAAACGGGACAGGGGGAGTCATCCTCATGTCCCATATGGGGAGCTGGGAGGTGGCTGCCCTTCTCTTGAAAAAGGAGATCCCCGGCATTAAGCTCCTTCTTTACATGGGAATTAAAAACAAGGAGCAGATCGAAGCCATGCAAAAGGAGGGTGCAATTCAAGCAGGCATAAGGATCATCGCTCTGGATAAGGTTGGGGGCTCTCCTTTTGATATTGTTGAAGGGATAAAATTTCTGCAAGGAGGAGATTTTGTTTCTATGACCGGAGATGTTATCTGGAATAAAGACCAGCGGAGCGTCCCTGTTCGATTCCTTGGTCATGAGGCCCATCTTCCTGAAACACCCCATCTTTTTGCACTGCTCTCAGGCACCCCGCTCTTTATCTTTTTTTCCTACCGTATTAGCAGAAGGACTTACCATTTTTCAATAACCAAACCGATTTACGTTAAAGCTGCTTCGCGTGCCGAAAGGAAGGAAGCGGTTAGAAAATCGGCCCAGGAATATGCCGAGATCCTGGAACAGGCTGTTCGGAATCATCCCCTTCAGTGGTATCATTTTGAGCCTTTTCTCGGAAGAAAAATTGATTAACTTGGCGACATATCTGGTTTTATCGATTCAATTTGACATTTGGCTTCCACTAAAATATGTTAAAAACTTGATAACCGTTCATAGGTTCAGGGTTTCCCGCTGAAAGCGGGATTCGAAAATTGCCGGGAAGCTCCAGATTCCGGATTGGAAAAGACTCCCGCCAACGGGATCACAAAAATACGTCCCAAACTGGTCGCGCCAGCGGCGGGATTGGGAACGAGATGGAACGAGACCAACAATATGACACGAGAAGAGATACAATCGAAAATTTTAATTGTTTTTAAAGAGGAATTTGAGATAACAAATCCGGGTTTGGATGAAAACCTGACGGAAAAATACGATTTTGATAGCATAGATGCTTTAGAGCTCCTCGGTGAAATTGAAACACTGTTAGGCTCAGAGCTTACCCGTGACGAAAAAAAAGCGTCTATGGATATTAGAACAATCAATCAAATCTGTGACTATATTGAACTGCTTGCCAAGAAGAGGTCTTCATAAGAAAGTCCGGCATCCTTCATGACAAGCGTAAACCGGCAGACGGGAGTATCATGGAAAAAAGGGTGGTAATTACGGCGTCATCGGCCATAACTCCGATTGGCCACCATAAGGAGGAAATAATTGATAGTCTTGTTAATGGAAAATCCGGCGTAAAGGAATTGCGTGACGATAACCTCCTGACTGACCACGTCGCGTCCAAGGTCTTTGGAACGGTCAGTTGCCCCATCGAATTTGATTTTGAGCGTAAATATCGCAAGACCATGGGCCCGGTTGCATACTATGCCTGCCAGGTAGTAAAAGAGGCCCTTGAATCCTCAGGACTGGACAAGGAATTCATCTCTTCAGGAAGGCTTGGCGTTGCCTTCGGATCAACCCACGGAAGTCCCACTGTTCAGAGAGAGATATATAAAACTTTTTTCAGCCACTCTCAATCCAAATTCTCTTCAATAGGTGCAGTAGATTACCTTAAATCAATGGTTCATACAACTGCCGTCAATATAACAAAAATGTTTGGCATAACAGGGCGTGTAATCTCTTCTTCTACTGCCTGCACAACCAGCAGCCAGTCCATAGGGTTTGGTTACGAGGCTGTCAAGTACGGCCTGCAGGATGCCATGATCTGTGGAGGGGCCGACGAATACGATACCACTACAGTTGCGGTATTTGACAATCTGCTCGCATGCTCAACTGACTTTAATGATACGCCGCACCTTACTCCGCGGCCCTTTGATACAAGGAGAGACGGACTTGTCGTGGGCGAAGGGGCAGGGGTACTGTTATTGGAAGAGTATGAATTTGCTAAAAAGAGGGGGGCAGACATAATTGGTGAAGTGATAGGCTTCTCATGTAATAACAATGGCGGAGACCTTATCCTACCCAACATGAACGGCATAACAGAAACCATCAAGCTTGGACTCAAGAACGCCAGGATCGGGCCTGACGAGGTAGATTTTGTATGCGCCCATGCCACCGCCACAAAGATGGGAGACGTTGCCGAAGCCATGGCCATTTACAAGGCATACGGTAATTCGCCTTATGTGACCGGGCTCAAGAGCTATATGGGCCATACCATGGGATCTTGCGGGGTCATAGAAGCTATTATCACACTATATATGATGGATCAGGGCATCATAGCACCAACACTGAATCTTGACGAAGTTGACGAAAGATGCTCTATGATTCGACATACAAAGAAGTTCCGCGAATTTGATATCAGGATTGCCGCTATTCAAAATTTCGCATTCGGCGGGGTCAATACCAGCCTGTTAATAAAGAAGTTTGAATAGCATCAAAATACCGATCCGAATGCATTTTTTAAAACCCATTGTTGACCTTCTGGTCACGTTGATTATCTGGATATATTTTATCCCCGGTTTTTTGCTGTTTTTTTCGCCACTATATCTCGCTGCATTCATTTTTTCTTCCAATCGTGAAATCGCCTTTCAAAGGCTAAACAATCTCTATTACAGAAGTTTTCTTTGCCTTGTTCGGGCGCTGGTTCCCGGGCTTAAAATCCGCATTCAGGATGGGTTGACCTCCATTCGCTCATCAGTCATCGTCTGCAATCACCTGTCCTATCTTGACCCCATTCTCATGATCTCCCTGTTCCCGGAACACAAGACCATTGTTAAAAACATCTTTTTCAAGATGCCTGTTTTTTGCTGGCTAATGAAGACCTCTGGCTACATTCCTTCATCGAGTGGGTGGAATGCCTCTTCAGGAATAATCGAAAATATGGAAAGGTTGGGAGACTACCTTTCTTCAGGTGGGAACCTCTTTATATTTCCAGAGGGAACCAGGAGCCGGGACGGCAAAATTGGTAAGTTTAACGATGGGGCGTTCAAAATAGCTAAGCGGTTTGGAGCCCCCATAAAAGTCTTGCAGATAAAAAATACCAATGGTCTGTTCACACCTGGAAAATTCCTGTTCAATACCTGTAATCAAAACACCATTGAGGTCCGATTGATCGAAAATCTAAATCCCGATTATAGGAGTAACACATTTTCCATCTCAGGTCTTGTGGATCAGGTACGCGCTCTCTATGAAGAGAAGTTGGGGATGAGGACGTAATAAAGATGTCGCCTCCTCTCATTGTGGTAATTTGAATTCTAAATGCCGGAGAAATTGTGAAAAAACGATTCTTCTTGTCTGCAGTAGAGATTTGTAGTAAAAAGTGAACCGTTACATGGCAAATTCCATCTTGGGAACGAAACCGATCCCCGAGGCAACAGGACATTTACATGGAGGCTAAGATGAAAGAAAGTGTTTTCTACGAGTTGCAGGAGCAATTGGATCAATACTCCGTGGGTTTTCCATCCACAACCTCGGGCGTGGAGATGAAGATCCTTGAGAAGCTCTTTACTGAAGAAGAGGCACGGATGTATCTGAATCTGAGCATGATGCTCGAGACACCCAAGGCAGTTGCCGAACGGTTAAATCAGGGCCCTGAGCGTACAGGTGCTCTCCTGGAGCAAATGGCGGAGAAGGGCTTAATCTTCCGTGTACGTAAAGAGGGGTCGGCAGCCTATGGTGCAGCTCCTTTTGTGGTGGGGATTTATGAATACCAGGTGAAAACCATGGACCGCGAATTGGCCCGATTGTTTGAGGAGTATTTTGAGGAGGCCTTTACCGAGCAGAGTTCGCAGCAGATAGCGCCGATGCGGACTATCCCGGTAAACAAGGCCATTGATGTGGCATGGAAAGTAGTCCCATACGAGGATGCTAAGGCGATTGTCAAATCCAAAGACCGCCTCGCAGTTGCCAATTGCATCTGCAGGGTGCAGCAGGGTCTGTTAGGGCAGGCCTGCGACAAACCCTTGGAGGTCTGCCTTATGGCTGGATCACACGCCGATTACTATGTGGACAAGGGAATGGGTCGATGGATAAATCACGAAGAGGCCTTTGAGATCCTGGACCGATGTGAGGAAGCAGGTCTGGTCCCGCAGCCGTTTAACGCGCAAAACCCAGGGGGGATGTGCAACTGCTGTGGAGATTGCTGCGGTGTACTCAGGGGATTAAAAAAGCACCCTAAACCTGTAGAAATGGTCGTTGCCAACTATTATGCCCGGGTGGACCCTGATCTGTGTTCCGCCTGCGAGACCTGTCTGGATCGGTGCCAGATGGATGCAATCACCATAGGGGATGAGGATGTAGCAGTGGTTAATCTGGATCGCTGTATCGGCTGCGGTCTTTGCGTTACAACCTGTACAACAGAGGCGATGAGTCTTCAGCGCAAGCCGGATGCAGAACGTCGTGAACCCCCTGAAAAGGCCCAGACCACCTTGATGGAATTAGCACAAAAACGAGGAAAATCGCTGGTGCCTCTGTCCGTTATGAGGGCCTCAGGGAACGCCTAAATTAACATTCAATATTCAATCTCAGGAGGTTATCAATGTTTGAAACCAAAATCACGGAAATGTTAGGGATAGAGTATCCCATAGTCGGCGGGACCATGATGTCCATTACAGATGCTGCGTTCAGTGCAGCCATTTCTAATGCCGGTGGATTAAGCGTGCTC
Organism: uncultured Desulfobacteraceae bacterium; assembly: GCA_964522045.1. GTDB lineage: Bacteria > Desulfobacterota > DSM-4660 > Desulfatiglandales > Desulfatiglandaceae > Desulfacyla. Next base: position 10,162 of record CAZFSF010000015.1, on the reverse strand, counting down.
GCTTCGGCAATCTACCAGAGCCGTGAATCCTTTGGAGAGGCCCTGGATCAGCTCATTGAACTCACTGACAGGCCATTTGCCGTCAATCTCAACCTCTTTCCGATGATGCGACCCATTGACAATAATGATTACTTGGATGTCTTACTCGAAAAAGGGGTTAAGATCGTTGAGACATCAGGGCATTCTGCGCCAGAAGAGCTATGTGCCCGGTTCAAAGAGGCGGGTCTGACCTGGATTCACAAATGCGTGGGCGTTCGTTATGCGCTCAAGGTCCAGGAGATGGGTGCCGATATCGTCACGGTGGTAGGCTACGAGAATGGGGGCGCTACGGGCAAGTTAGATGTGGGCACACTTGTATTGGTGCCTCGGGCTGTGGAAAGCCTAAATGTCCCTGTAATTGGGGGCGGCGGCGTATCTGATGGGAGGGGACTGGTTGCGATACTGGCCTTAGGGGCCCAGGGTGTCATTATTGGCACACGACTGTTAGCCACCCAGGAGGCCCCGATCCATGAGAAACTCAAGGAGGCGCTCATTAATGCCAGTGAACTCGATACCATGTTGGTCATGCGCTCTATCGGCGCCACCCACAGGGTTTGGAACAACGCGGCAGCCAATAAGGTTGCGCAATTAGAGGCAAATCAGGCAGGTTTACCCGAGATTCTCAACATTGCCGCAGGAGAAAAGGCCAGGAAAATGTATAATGAGGGGGACTTGGATGCAGGGATTATCTCCTGCGGCCAGGGTATCGGCATGGTCCATGACATCCCCACGGTGAGAGATCTTTTTGACCGGATCATCGGAGAGGCCGCGGAGATAGCAAGGGGATTAGTGGCGAATTAGCCGACAAACCTCAGTATGCCTTCCAACACTCCGGATGAACAAATTGGGGTATTTCCCCCTGTTCCCAGACCTTGAGGCTATCATTCGCCTCACGTATGAGCACGGCCTCTACCCCTTCCACCTCTGCATGACCGTCATACACGGCCTCACTGAATGCCACCTTACGTCTCACGGCCATGGGTCTCGGGATCTCTGTTATCAAGACCCTGAACCCACACTGATGAAGTCTCCATGCAACACCAGAGGCGATGTCCCCGCCACCCTTTACACATATCGTAATCTCAGAAAGCATGGCGCCCCTTTCATCTTGCCTTTATACTTTTCCCCGGCATTCCGGACTTCTTCTGCGTCTTCTCGATTTTGGCCCACGTATCACGCAGGGTCACCGTTCGATTGAATACAAGTCTATCGGTTGACGAATCAACGGAATCAACACAAAAGTAGCCCAGCCTGAGGAACTGAAAGCCGATGCCCGGCGGCGCACCTGCAAGGCTGGGTTCAACCCGGCAGGAGGTCAGTGTTTCTAATGAGTTCGGATTAAAATGATCTTTAAAATGAGAGTCATCTTGTGCATCGCTTGGATTTGGTTTCAGAAAAAGATGGTCGTAAAGTCGTACTTCGGCCTCAATTGAGTGGGCTGCTGAAACCCAATGCAATGTACCCTTGATCTTGCGCCCGTCATCGGACCACCCACCCCGTGTCTTTGGATCATAAGTGCAGTGGAGTTCAATCAACTCACCGGTTTTTTCATCCTTAACCATTCCTTTACATTTGATGTAATATGCGTGTTTTAGCCGTACCTCACGACCGGGCGCCAAGCGGAAAAACTTTTTCGGTGGATCTTCACGAAAATCATCCCTTTCAATAAACAGCACACGTGAAAAGGGGAGCTTGCGTGACCCCATACCGGGATCTTCCGGATTATTCTCGGCATCTAAGTATTCACTCTCGTCTTCGGGATAGTTGTCAATCACCACGCGAATGGGACGCAATACGGCCATCACACGTCGGGCCCGCTTGTTCAGGTCTTCCCGGATGCTATACTCTAAAAGCGCCATATCAACCATACTCTCTCTCTTGGCAACCCCGATCCGCTCACAAAAATTGCGGATTGATTCCGCTGTGTACCCTCGTCTGCGCATACCAGATATAGTGGGCATCCGGGGATCATTCCAGCCGGTCACATATTCCCCTTCAACCAATTCCATGAGCCTGCGTTTACTCATGACATTGTAAGAGAGATTGAGCCTGGCAAATTCGATCTGTTGTGGAGTAAAGATTTTCAGTTCATTTACAAACCAGTCGTATAGGGGTCTGTGATCTTCAAATTCGAGCGTGCAAAGGGAGTGGGTAATCCCTTCGATGGAATCAGACTGGCCATGGGTAAAATCATACATGGGATAGATGCACCATTTTTTACCCGTCCTGTGATGGGCAGCATGTAAAACACGATACAGAACAGGATCCCGCATGTTTAAATTAGGGGATGCCATATCGATCTTTGCCCGAAGTACCCGGGAGCCATCTTTGAATTCTCCTGCCCGCATACGTTCAAACAGGTCCAAGTTTTCTTTGACCGATCGTGTGCGATAGGGGCTCTCCCTGCCGGGCTTGGTCAAGGTGCCTCGGTATTCACGAATCTCATCCGAAGTCAAATCGTCAACATAGGCCTTGCCGGTTTTGATCAACTGTACAGCATATTTATAAAGTTGATCAAAGTAGTCAGATGCGTAGTAGAGACGGTCTTCCCAATCAAATCCGAGCCATCGGACGTCCTTCTTGATCGATTCAACAAACTCCTCCTCTTCTTTTATTGGATTTGTATCGTCAAACCTCAGATTGCAAAGACCGCCGAATTCCGTTGCAATACCGAAATTGAGGCAGATAGACTTGGCGTGTCCGATATGCAGATAGCCATTTGGTTCCGGCGGGAAACGTGTATGAACCCGTCCCTGGTTTTTGTTTGCCTTCAAGTCTTCCGTAATGATGGATCGGATAAAATCCATGCGGGGAGTAGAATCGGGGGTATTCATTCTGATGGTTCCCTTTCGTTTCTCATTTAGTCGTTTCAAGTCCCTATCTCCCATGAGGAAAGATATCGTTCCTGCTCTTTTGTCAATGTGTCTATTTCGATCCCCATGGACGAAAGCTTTAACCGGGCGATCTCCTGGTCTATCTCAAGGGGGACCGGATAAACCTGTTTCTTGAGTGTCGCATGTTCCTTTGCCATATATTCTGCGGAGAGGGCCTGATTTGCGAAGCTCATGTCCATGACACTGGAGGGATGACCTTCTGCCGCTGCCAAATTGATGAGTCTCCCTTCACCCAACAGATAAACCCTTCGTCCGTTGTTGAGGACAAATTCTTCCACAAACTCCCTTATCGGACGTCTGCTCGATGAAGATTCTGAAAGCCCTTTAAGGTCTAATTCCACATCAAAGTGGCCTGAATTTGCAATCATGGCCCCTTCCTTCATTACCAGGAAGTGCTCCGTCCTGATAACGTTGATATCCCCCGTAAGGGTACAAAAGAAATCTCCTAACGGGGCTGCCTTGGCAATCGGCATTATCTGAAACCCGTCCATGGCCGCTTCAAGGGCCCGCAGGGGATCTACCTCACACACGATCACATGAGCCCCATGACCTTTGGCCCTTGTTGCCACACCCCTTCCGCACCAGCCGTATCCGCTGACCACGAAGATAGAGCCTGCAAGGAGACGATTGGTGGCCCTTATAATGCCATCCACTGTGCTCTGCCCGGTCCCGTAACGGTTATCAAAGAGGTGTTTTGTATTGGCATCGTTTACAGAAACGATAGGGAATTGGAGGACCCCGTCATTCTCCATACTCCTTAGCCGGATGACACCGGTAGTTGTCTCTTCTGTCCCGCCGATAATGTTTGAAAGAAATCTGGCTCTTTCCTCCTCAGAGAGGTTTTCTCCCCACTCACTGACAGATGGCTCTAAATCATTCCATTTTTTGAGAGCAATAAAATGAAGCGAACTCACCAGGTCTGCGCCGTCATCCATTGTAATATGAGGCTCGTGCCTGAGCGCGGAAAGAATATGGCTGTAGTAGGTCGCGTGGTCCTCCCCCTTAATGGCAAAAACCGGGACCTCGTCATCGGCCACCAGGGAGGCTGCTACATCGTCCTGGGTTGAGAGGGGATTAGACGCGCATACCACTACCTCAGCCCCCCCTGCCTTCAGGGTCTTGACAAGTGCGGCTGTTTCCGTTGTGACATGCAGACAGGCGGAAAGCCTGATCCCTTTAAGAGGTTTTTCCCTTGAGAAACGTTCTTTAATGGTCCTGAGGACCGCCATACTCATCTCGGCCCATTCTATCCTCAACCGGCCTTTTGCCGCCAAATTAATATCTTTGATATCATAATCCATTCGTTTCATCCTCACTTTTTGTTTTGTTATTCTGTCCAGCATCCAGTATCCTATTTAACCGCTTTCTTGAGCGCTTCAACAGCATCGGTCCTTTCCCAGAGAAACTCCGGTTTCTCCCGACCGAAATGTCCGTAGTTAGAGGTCTTTCCGTAAATAGGCCTGAGAAGATCGAGACGCTCAATAATTGCAGCAGGTCTCAGGTCAAATTCTTTCTTGACTATTTCCGTAAGTTCGCTGCTGGGAACAACACCCGTACTGGAAGCTCCCACCATCACCGAAACCGGTTCAGCCCGGCCGATAGTATATGCTACCTGAATTTCGCATTTTTCAGCTAATCCGGCTGCCACTATGTTTTTGGCAATATAGCGGCACATATATGAAGCGCTCCTGTCCACCTTGGAAGGGTCCTTTCCTGAAAAGGCCCCGCCACCGTGGTAACCGAAACCACCGTAGGTATCCATAATGATCTTACGTCCGGTCAAACCGCAATCCCCTAAGGGTCCGCCCACCACAAATCGGCCGGTGGTGTTAATGAAATACTCTGTCTTATCAACCAACATCTCCTCTGGTATCACCTCTCTGATAACCTTCTCAATAATAGCCTCGCGAAGGGTGTCGTAATCCACATCAGGGGCGTGCTGGGCCGCGATAACCACCGAATGGATACTGGATGGCTTGCCATCCACATATTCTACCGTCACCTGGGACTTACCATCCGGTCTGAGCCAGGGGAGCTGTCCGGATTTCCTCACATGGGCCAATCTCTTAGTCAGCCCGTGGGCTAAGTAAATCGGCATCGGCATAAGCGGTGGAGTATCTTTACAGGCATAGCCAAACATAAGCCCCTGATCACCGGCCCCCTGCTCCTTGAAAAGGCCTGTGCCATCGTCAACGCCCACGGCGATGTCCGGAGATTGTTTGTCAATAGTGGAGAGCACAGCGCATGTCTCCCAGTCAAACCCCATGGAGGAGTTCTTGTAACCGATATCTTTGATCGTCTCTCTTACAACCTCTGGCATGTGCACGTACGCTGTGGTGGTGATCTCCCCTGAGATCATTGCCATGCCGGTGGTCACTAAGGTTTCACAGGCCACCCGTGCCTTAGGATCCTGCTCGAAGATCTTATCTAAGATGTTGTCGGATATCTGATCTGCAACCTTATCGGGATGCCCTTCGGTTACTGACTCTGAGGTAAATAGAAAGTTTAAGGGTTTCATGAAAATCTCCTTTTTTAGATGGTTATTTTAGTCTTAATTCTTTTGAAGCAAGCAATTATCTATCAATCTGGTCTTTCCCACCCTGACTGCCAAGGCAAGCAGGTTTTTACTAGCAAGCGTTTCAACATCGTATAGTGTTACGGGATCACAGATGGCGATATAGTCGATCGCTGTAAACGGATGGCTTAGGATCAGCGATTGAACCGCATCCCTTATAACTTTTGCCCCTCTCTCTCCTCCCTGGAATAACCCTTCTGCAAGATCGATTGACTTTTTGAGGGACAGGGCGGACTTTCTCTCTTCAGGCCATAGATAGTTGTTCCGGGAGCTCATGGCCAGCCCGTCGGGTTCTCTGACAGTAGGAACGCCTAAGATCTTAATGTCCATGTTGAGATCCATGACCATTCGGCTTATAACCGCCAACTGCTGGTAGTCTTTTTGGCCGAAAACCGCCATATGTGGCCTTGTAATATTGAACAACTTGGCAACCACTGTGGTAACCCCATCAAAGTGACCGGGTCTCGAGAGACCGCAGAGGTGTTGAGGGAGGTCTTCTACCTGCACCTTAGTCTGATATCCTTCCTGATAGATCTCCGTGGTGGATGGCATAAAGACGATATCTACCCCAACATTAAGGGCTTTTTTTAGGTCGCCTTCTTTGTCTCTTGGATACCGGTCAAGGTCCTCGCCAGGGCCAAACTGGACAGGATTGACAAAAATACTGATGATCAATTTATCTGAGTGCTTTTTCCCCACACGCATCAATTCAAGGTGGCCTTCATGCAAAAAACCCATTGTCGGAACCAGGGAAATCGTCTGCCCTGCCGATCGCAACGCCTCGGATCTCTTCTGCATCTCTTGAACTGTTTCTATAACTTCCATGCAAAATCCTTCAAGAAATTCGTTCGCGGTAAGCATCGGTTTAATATCACTCTGCTTCGCTCTTGTCAATTGCAAGGGCAGACGCAAGCCGCAAGAACTCATCCATATTGAGAGTCTCGGCCCGTCTTTTGGGATCAATCCCGCAGTCTTTCATTCGGTCCATGAGCAGATCAGGTGTCCAGGAGGATAAAAATCCTTTCATAGAATTCACAATCGTCTTTCTCCTGTGAGCAAATGCCCCTCTTACAACATCCCTGAAGTGATTATCATCCACTCCCTGATTGGGATACGGCCGCCCCAGGTCAATCTCTACAATCATTGAATCGACCTTTGGTACAGGATAAAAGGCGCTCTTGGACACCGCCAACAAGCAGGTCGATCTCGCATAGTATTGAATTAGAAGGGTCATGGCTCCGTAGGCCTTTGTGCAAGGAGCTGAGGTTAACCTTCTCGCAACCTCTAATTGAAACATAAGAATCGCCCTTGTCACAACTTTCCGATTTCTTATTACTTTTTCTAAGAGAGGGGAGGAAATGTTATAAGGAATATTCCCAATGATCTGGATCTTACCCGAAGGTCGGGTCTCGATTCCGTTAAAATCGAAGGTCAGGATGTCGTGGTTTACAAGAGTCACATTAGAAATGCCCAAATTTGAGAGCTTCTTCTGAAGTAAATCCGTAAGGTGGATGTCCTTTTCGACGGCTACAACGTGTGAAACAGTCTTAGAAAGGGGGAGGGTCAGGGCACCCTGCCCCGGCCCGATTTCCAGAACTACATCGGACGACTGGAATCGTGCAGATGCAATGATTTTTTCAATGATCCCTGCATCATTAAGAAAATGCTGCCCCAACCTTTTTTTGGGTCGAAATGTTCCCCTTTGGCTTAATGCTCTGTAACGCGCCAATTTCCCCCCCCTTTTCTTGATTCGCGCCAAACCCGTATACGCTTGAAGATGTACAAGAAAATAAAGTAGGAGGGAATTGAAACAGCGACTCCCATAATAAGGCCACCTACAAGAAAAGCGGCAACCATGAGACCACCCGCCGCCACAGTCTTCTCCACTATAACCATTGAGTCTTCGCCCAATCGAATGGCCGTCATAATGGATGAAAATGTGGCGCTATGCCCATGGATTCCTAATACAAGCGCCCCTAATTTGTAACTGAAATAGTATAGAAAATACCAGTTTAGCGGGTTGCTGACCCAGGTGCCAAAGGCCGCTGTTATCTTGCTCCCCTTAAACAACAGGGCTAAGCCGACTGAAAGCGCCATTTGGAAGGGCATGATCGGCATCATGCCTGTGAAAATCCCAAAGGTCATTCCAAGCGCCAGTTCATGAGGGTCGCCTCTTAAACGGATAAACCTGATGTAATAATATTTGATCTGCCTGCTGAATTTCAAGACTCTACCCGTCTCTATAGTTCAAGACCGTTAATTTCCAGCCGAGTTTTAATAATCGGCAATGATTGCTTCAATTTATCACGTGACGCCCCGCCGGGACTGGTCTTCCCGTTAAAGACAGGATCTTCCAGCATCCAGTATTGAAGGCTCAGGGCGTAAGATGTTCAAGTTATTTCCGGACAGTCCCTTAGCTCCTGAATAGGGAATTTGGATCTTACATCTAATGACATGTCTGCTGTTTCACCTCGCAACAGAGTGTGATAGCCCACCGCCGCAATCATGGCCCCGTTGTCTGTGCAATACTCAGGCCGTGGGTAATAGACCTCTACGCCCTCACCCCCGGCGACATCTGACAACCTCTCCCGCAGTCTTCTGTTACATGCCACGCCCCCGGCCATTACAACCGATTTAACGCCCATCTTTCTTCTTGCAGTCATGACCTTGTGAACAAGCACATCCACAACCGACTCCTGAAACGAGGCCACAATATCCGCAAGGGTTATTTCATCTTCTTTCGTCTGGCCGTCATGCCATTTCTTCATGTATAGGGCAACCGCGGTCTTAAGGCCACTGAAGCTAAAGTCGAGGGATTCTTTTGTCAGATAGGCCCTTGGGAATTTAATCTTATCATTTTTACCATCCAGGGCCATTTTTTCTATGGCGACCCCTCCGGGATAGCCGAGGCCGGATATTTTGGCTACCTTGTCGAATGCCTCTCCAGCTGCGTCATCAAGGGTTTGACCCATCAGGGTATAGCGGCCATAATTCTCCACATGGTATATGCTTGTGTGTCCGCCTGAAACCGTCAGGGCCACAAAGGGAAATGGAGGGGTTCTTTCCTCCAAGAATATGGACAGGATGTGACCTTCGAGGTGATTAACTGCTGCTAAGGGGATATCGCAGACATAGGCTAACCCTTTCACATAGTAAAGCCCCACGAGAAGTGCGCCCACAAGTCCCGGCCCCACAGTCACGGCAATACCATCTAAATCGTTCATCCCGATCCCCGCCCTTAAAAAGGATTCCTCAACCACCACCATGATATTCTTCATGTGCTCCCTTGAAGCAAGTTCAGGGACCACGCCCCCGTGGGCATGGTGGATCTCGACTTGAGAATGGACCGCGTTAGAGAGGACTGACTTTCCATCAACAACCACTGCTGCTGATGTATCATCACAGGAAGTATCTATGCCTAATATCATCATGGGGATAAAGATTTGGGGAACAGTTCAGGGGTTCAAAGGTTATTTGTAAGCGTTCACAGGTTAAGAGTAATCACTTCAGTGTTAGATAGGGTCTTATCTTACTGTACAGTGCCGGGCCAATCCCCCGGATAGATTGAATGTCCCTCAATCTCTTAAAACCATCCCTCCTGGCTCTCTCATCGACGATTGCCTCCGCAGTCCTGCACCCGATTCCTGGAAGAGAGACGAGCCCATCAGCGCTTTCACTGTTTATAGAAATCGGTATCCCAAGTGTCGTCCGGTAAAAAGCCGACATTTCACCAATTCGCAAGCTGATTTCCTTCCCGTTGTTCCTGATCTCAATATAAGAACCCGAATTGAATGGGGGGCCCACAGGAAGGGGAACGGTTTTGTCTGTCGGAATTAATCCCTTAGCCCGATCTGCCAAATCTCTTAGAGAGGGAGGGCCATCGAACCGATAGACGCCCGGGAACCTGATATCTCCTGAGACCTGTGCAAACACCTCATCGCCCGAAAGGCGTCTTTCCGAATCGGGCAGAACATTTGAGCCTTTCAGAAAATTCATGGCAATCAGGAAAAACAACAGAAGAAGGACGCCGATCCCGGCCGAGGCGGGATTGTCATGAAGTCTCCTCTTTTTCATCGTCCAAACCAAACGCCTCGTGGAGGATACGCACAGCTAATTCAGTATATTTCTCCTCAATAAGGCAGGATATTTTTATTTCGGAGGTGCTAATCATCAAAATATTTATGTTTTCTTTGGCCAAGGCAGCAAACATCGTTTTGGCTACTCCGGCATGAGTCCTCATCCCCACACCAATGATGGAAACCTTGGCAATATCCTCATCGCCTAAGACCCGTTCTGCCCCGATTTCTGCCGCTATATCGCTTACTAACTTCATGGTCTTATAGAAATCTGTTTTAAGCACGGTGAATGTCAGGTCGGTAAGCCCATCCTGGCTCGTATTCTGCACGATCATATCAACCACGATACCGGCCCTGAAAACAGGATCAAATATCCTGGAGGCAATTCCTGGCTGATCCGGCACTTTTCGAATAGTCACCCTTGCTTCGTTTTTGTTATAGGCGACCCCTGACACTGCGACTTTTTCCATATCTTTTGTTTCAGCAACCACCATGGTACCCCTCTCGTTGGTAAAAGTTGATCTTACATGGATCGGTACATCAAATTTCTTGGCAAATTCAACCGAACGGATTTCCAG
>CAZFSF010000014.1:0-30244 GCA_964522045.1 uncultured Desulfobacteraceae bacterium | reverse complement strand
CGTGCATTATGGTAGCATCGCACATCCTCCAAAACTATGCAACACTGCCAGATCAATCTTTCACATTCTGTCTGGAAAATCCAACAGATGGTTCATATCGGCAAACCTTCAATCGAGCTGAGGGTCAAAACTGCCTATTTTCACCAGTTCTTCTTTAACGGCAATCCCGATTTTTTCCAAGGCGTATGGCTTCTTGGTATACCTCCCGGCATCCGAAAAGTGGTCATATGTGGACCTCAAGTATCGATAAGCATCACCGCTTCTGGAGGCTCACACGGCTCGACTTTTGGACATTGAGACAGGTTCAAGGCACAGTTCTACCCGAATCTCCTCGATTTCCCCCTCTCCCGACATGATCAAGCCACCGATTCAGTGTCATGGCATTCACACCCTTTCCAGCCTCGCCGCAAGCGGGACTCTCAATTTCAGGCAGCGAGTCGTAGCCACAATCCCGCTTCGGGCGGGACGGTCAGATCCTGGTTGACCTACAAGGTCATTTCCAGTATACTCTTCTCTTAAAAAAGCGACTTCTTATCACCGCACCTTATCACCTTTAAGTTTTTCTACATGCCTGGCCAGGAGGGTTTCCATGGGCATCGAGACCCACCAGGGAGTTAATTCCGAATTCTGCGGTAAACCGCTGGAAGTGCGTGAAGGCTACAGCCGCGTGGAACTGTTGACCACCCAGCGCATGGCGTGACCCCCTGAGGCTTGTCCACGGCGGATTCGTTTTCGGACTGGCCGATTATGCCGCCATGATTGCCGTCAACCATCCCAACGCGGTGCTGGGTAGCGCCGAGGTCCAGGCAGACGTTAAACGACTCCTGAGGGAGCGGAAAACATCGCGACTGCACTGTTTAGGAAATCTGGGTTGACGAGGTCAACCGCCTCGTATCCACCCCGGCCTACATGCTGGGGCCGGGAATTGCCGATGTGGCCGAAGGGATCGAAAAGCTAGTAAAAAAATCGTGGAAATGTGCTGAACTAAAAAAAGGAGAATTGACCCATGACAGGAGGGTATACCGGAAAATACTGCATCGTGAACCTAACGGACCGAACCACCGAAGTGGTCGAACCGGGCGACGAATTCTACCGCAAATACCTTTCAGGATACGGTCTCGGGGCCGCAGTTCTCATGGAACGGCAACCACCCGGGGTCGATCCATTGGCACCGGAAGCCTATCTGGGGTTCTGTACCGGGCTACTGACCGGAACCCGGGCCTATTTCTCCGGACGATTCATGGTGGTGGGCAAATCCCCCCTTACCGGCGGGTGGGGGGATGCCAACGCCGGCGGGTTCCTCTCCCAGGAGATCAAGCGTACGGGGTATGACGCCTTGTTCTTTACGGGCGCCTCCGAAACGCCGGTCTGGGTCCGTGTGGGAGAGGATGACGTTGAAATTCTCGATGGGGACCATCTGTGGGGAAAGGACATTCCAGAGACCGAAGCTGCCATTCGCGATCAATTGGGGGACAAGAAGGTCCGGGTGGCCGCCATCGGTGTGAGCGGAGAAAAACTTTCCTTGATTTCGGGCATTTCAACGGACAATGCCCGAATTGCCGCCCGCTCTGGCCTGGGCGCTGTCATGGGGAGCAAACGCCTCAAGGCCGTGGCGTTTCGCGGTAAGAAAAAGGTGCCGGTGGCCCGGCCCGACGAGATCAAGGAGATCAACAAAAAGTTCCTCGAAGCCTACAAGAAGTCCAACATCGTGGACCGAATTACGGTAAGGATCATGGGCCTGGTCAGCCAAGTGATTGCCCGCACCGGCGTTGCCGTTCCGGCCCAGGCTTCCCTGGTTCGGGAGATCTACAAGAAGTACGGCACCTCCGGGCTCACCACCTATTCAGCCATGACCGGCGACATGCCCATCAAGAACTGGGGAGGCGTCGGCTATGTGGATTACACCTATAAAAGCGCCAAAAAGGGGTCGGACGAAAGCGTTCTCAAATACCAGGAACGCAAATACGCCTGCCAGTCCTGCCCTCTGGGTTGCGGAGGCATCATCGACATCAAGAAGGGGCGGTACCAGGGGGAGAAGGGACACAAGCCCGAGTACGAGACCCTGGGGGCTTTTGGCGGCATGCTTCTTCAGGACGACCTGGACGCCATCATCGAACTCAACGAAATGTGCAATCGCGCCGGCATCGATACCATTTCCACCGGCGGGGCCATCGCCTTTGCCATCGAATGCTTTGAAAACGGCATCATCGACGAAACGACCACCGGTGGGTTGCAACTGGGATGGGGACGGTCCGAAGAGGTCGTTCGACTGGCCGAAATGATCATCGCCCGTGAAGGGTTCGGGGATGTGCTGGCCGACGGGGTCAAACGGGCTGCCGAAAAAGTCGGCAACGGGGCTGACCGGTTTGCCGTTCACGCCGGCGGTCAGGAGCTGCCCATGCACGATTCGCGACTCGATCCGGGATTTGCCGTGGCCTACCAGTGCGAACCGACCCCCGGGCGCCATACCATTGCCTGCTATCTCTACGCCGGTCTGTTCGGGGTCAAAAAGCGGTTCCCCGAAGCCAAAAGGATGATAAAGGCGGCAAAGGGGAAAATGGCAAAAAATGTACGCCGCTACACGGCGGCGTCTTACTACATGCAGTTGGTCAACTGCGGCGGCATGTGTCTGTTTGGGGCCATCACCAGCAGCCTGCCGGTGGTGGAATACCTCAACGCCGCAACCGGATGGAACCTGACCCCTGATGAATACCTGAATACCGGCGCCCGAATCCTGAACCTGAGAAAGGCCTTCAACATGCGCGAAGGGATCACGGCCCAGGACCATCACTTGAGCCGGCGCGCCCTGGACGGCTCGATCCTGACCAAGGGGCCCAATAAGGGGGTCAAGATCGACATGGAATCTCTCATGAGGGAATTTTTCGGCGCTGCGGGATGGGATATGGAAAAGGGCGGACCGACGCCCGATCGCATGAAGGAACTGGACCTGGGTAGATTTGCCGCCTGAGACACGGGGCCGGGTTCCCTTCCTGAGCGGATGGGCACCGCCGAATTCCAAAAGGCGCAACAGTATCCATATCCGATTCTCCATCTTCAGCTTTCAAGACGATATGACATTTTCAGCCGTCTCATTGGAACCTGTGGTTCCGCGGCCCACGCTGAATATCGTCGCAACCCTTTACCCTGAATGGAAGGTAATATAATGGAACTTTCCGGATATCGGGAAATAACGCCGGGAGGGATGCCGAAGGAGTGAGATCGCTTCCCATAATAATTACCGCCAACAGGACAATTATCCGCTGTTTAAAAACAAATCAATCATATCAAATAAATAAATGAAAAGAACCCTTAGTCCCCTATCACAGTTACAGAAATAGGATAACAAATAAGAGATCATAAAGGTCACTCAAAATACCAGGTATTTGGAATTATTCCTCAAGGGCGGGGTAAGGGATCATCTTGAGGTTTTCAGGAAGGTGGTTAATCCTCTCTATCAGTTCGGCTTCAATCAATTCTGCCATACGGATCTTACCGTTATCTTGGAATTCTTTCTCGTGGAGGTCGTTTCTGTAGTTGGAGAATAGCCTTTTGATGGGATTGTGGAATCTGGAGGGTTCTAATCCGGATTTTTTGACGATGCTGGCCAGTTTGTCGATAAGAGTTTTCAAATGATTCGGATAATTAGTGTTTTTTGTTAACGGCGAGGTTTCAGCTAATCCTTGCCTTGAATATGTGGTGACCTCTTTTATGCTGGTTTGTTCTACTATAACCTCTTTCTCATATCGGTAATTGGCTTCCAGACCGGATATGGTGTCCAGGTCTCTAATCTTGCTTGCTTTGGCGGTGGCCTTGACCATATCCCCTCCATAAAGGAGATCTGTCATAATCTTATCGATACCCTTTATAGCCTTTTTGATGTCCTTTAATTCCTGTTCATTCAGATCCCCGCTCACTGATATGAAAATGCTCCTGCTGTTTTCTTTTTAGTGGTAAGGTTTTTTTGGGAGCCTTCTATGGGGAGATAAGGTTACGTGTATTGGAAGGAATACAGGCAGCAGCAACGGGCTATACCAAATGTTTGAAGATATAAACAAGAAATAACAACCAGCAAGATTAGGGTATCAAGCATCAATATAGTCACCTCGATTGAATTTGATAACCTCCAGGGAAGATGTGATCAAGGCATCGTTCAGGATCTCTTTCAGGCCATCTCCAGGTGGAAGTGAATTGAGGACCTGGGTCAGGGTTTCTTTTTCAGTTTCCATTCTTTCAATCAAGGGATGGATGTCTCTTAGGGTGGTCTGTGCGTCATTCAGTTTCGCCTGGTACTCTTCAAGGATGTTGAGAAAGTTTTCAGTGCGCTCAATGATCGGGTTATCTTGAACGGCGAAAAGGGGGTTTATCTCAATGTTTGGAATGCTGTTTATCATTTGTGGCTTCTCACTCCATGCACTTGCCTTGGACGGTTTATTATTAATGGCATCCTTGAGCATGGTGCCAAATTTGTTGTCTGCCGGTTTATCAGGCCCGGTGGCTTTATCGGGATAGACGCTCTTTACTATTTCCTGGTTGGGATCGATTTTCATATCTCTGGCCTCTCCTTGGATTGGTTCTTGATATATATAACGGCAAAAACAACCAAAAACTAAAGGCCAAAGTCCCAATGGTGATCCTGGGCGCTCTCAGTTTCAGTTCTTCTGCAACAACTGTGCAAAACTCTGATGAAAACCTGAAAAGTGTCCATCCATAAATGGTCTTTTTGCCTTCCACCATCGGCGGGACGGTATGCTCAAAAAATAATCCGTGAAATATCAAATAGATACCAGTGGCTATTTTTTTGGTATGCGTTGATCTTGAATAAAAATTCTCATTTTATGACAGACATTAACTACCAGTAATTTTATGTATTTGCCAATTGGCCATTTGGGGTTTCAGTCAAATAAGGGGGGATGAAAGGGAAATATTTTCCTCGTGAAGAATCTGACCTTTTCTCGTAAATACGCATCCCAACTGCAGTGCGGGGACGAGAATGGAACCTTGAACCCTGCCGGAGATCTCGCTGGGCGGTGAACCTTTGAACCCGTGAACGGTTACACTTTTTCCTTGACAGGATTCTCAAAGAATTGTAGTTAGTTTTGTTTTGAATATCCCAAGAGAGAAGGAGAAATAAAAGATGGGTTCTAACAGCAAACAGACCAAGGCGATCCGTAGGGTGAAGGCAAAGCCCAACAAGAAAAACCTCAAGAAGAACTTAGAGCGAGTTCAAAATAATGCCGCTATCCTGAGAGAACTGGCGTCCGAATCAGAGTCCTAATCCTTCCTGACGAGATTGCATCCACCCTGGCCAGCCTTCATATGCCCTTAATGTTCATGAGTCGACCTTTCCTGAGATTATCTTCCCTGTCCTGTCAGGCTAAGTGACTTACATAATTAAATAAAATCATATTAGCCACAGACCCGCACAGACAGACACAGACAAAGAGATACACAAAAAACCCGATTTCTAAAAAAAAACGATTGTGAGGAGAAAAAGCCTATTGACAGGATTGATTGTATACAGTACACCAATTTAGGATATAGATAATCTGCAGCGGTCCTTCATCATGCCAACCACCCTTTGATTTGTGGGTCCTCAAGCCCGCGAGGAGGAATCTTATGGATCTTTTCAAAGATATCACCATACTATCCCTTGAACAGGCAACTGTGCTCCCCTACCTGACTTACCGACTGGCCCAAGACGGCATGCAGGTCATCAGGCTGGAACATCCCATATATGGCGATCCCAACCGGATGATAGGCGAAAATGTCCTTGGAGAAGAGAGGATGAACGCTTATTTCCTCTGTATCAACGCGGGGAAAAAGGCGCTCACACTGAATCTTGCTGACCCGGAGGGCCAAAAAATTTTCCACAGCCTGATCAAGGAACTGAATGTGGATATCTTTGCCACTAATCAGCTTCCCAGGAATTATCAGAAATTGGGGATCGATTATGACACCCTCAAGACCTTGAAATCCGATATTATATGGTTGGGCGTCACCGGTTTTGGCCCGGACAGCAATGAGGCTGCCTATGATCCCATATTGCAGGCCAGATCCGGCATGATGGAAATGACCGGCGAGGCGGACGGCGATCCCCAGGTTGTGGGTATCCCGCTTCCGGATATGGGCACCAGCGAGCACTCCTACGGGCTCCTCATGAAGGCGCTCTTTAAGCGGCAGGCTACTGGAGAGGGTTCATGTATCAACATGTCCATGTTTGAGTCTTCTGTATCCTGGATGACGGTCCCCATCACCCTTTCTACCCTTCTGAAAAAGGAAATCATGCGAAGAGGCAATACCCACGAGTTCTTCTGTCCGGTTTCTGTTTACAGGACAAGCAATGGCTTTGTGTATATGGCTGTTGGGAATGACCGGCAATGGAAGTCAATGGTTTCCCAGGAGATGTTTAAGACACTCGACAGGCCTGAGTATGAAAAAAATGCAGGTAGGATAGGGGATGTGGAAGACTTGAACCGGTCCATAAATGAGATCACAAAAAACTATACATCCGAAGAGCTGATTCACTTATTTAACTCCCTCACGCTTCCCATCAGCAAGATAAAGACCATTCTCGACGTTATAGCCGATCCACTTGTTGAGCGCAGCCTCCTCTCTTCACAGGATCCGGTCACAAATACCGACATCATCTTGCCTCCACCACCCAATATGACTCCGTTCCTTGAAGAAGCAGGACGTCAGCTTTCTTTCCCCCCGCGCTTTGGGGAGCACAATCAGGAGATATATGGGAATTTAGGGTACTCGGATCAAGAATTAGACGACTTAAAAGAGAAAGGAATCGTATGATGCCTGAATCACGCCAAGGCGTGACTCAGACACGATTTTGGATTTTGGATTGCGGAATGCGGATCTAAAAATAAAAGCAATCTCAAATAATAGCCGATCATGGAGTGAACACTATGAATATTATCGTATTAGTAAAGCAGGTCCCCGATACCACAGAGGTCAAATTGGATCCCAAGACAGGGAACCTCATCAGGGAAGGCATAGAGAGCATTATAAACCCTGATGATCGACATGCCCTTGAGGCGGCCATCAACCTGAAGGAGGTCGCAGGCGGAAAGGTCACAGCCCTCTCCATGGGTCCGCCCCAGGCCATTGATGCCATATCCGAGGCCATTGGCATGGGCGCCGATAGAGGGATTCTGCTCTCTGACAGGGCCTTTGCAGGGGCAGACACGTGGGCTACCTCTTTCACCTTGGGTAAGGCCATTGAAAAGATCGAAAAATATGATCTGATTTTCTGCGGCAGGCAGGCCATTGATGGAGACACGGCACAGATTGGGCCCCAGGTGGCAGATTATCTGCACATGTCTCAGGTCTCCTATGTCTATGAAATCGAAAAAGTGAACAGGAAAAGCATTTTTGTCAAGCGACGTCTTGAGGATGGGTTTGAAAAAGTCCGAGCTACCATGCCTGCCCTCCTGACGGTGATTGAGGAGCTAAACATCCCTCGATATTCCCATGTGGGGAGATTGATCGACGCGTGTAAGGAAAAAACACCGATAGAGGTGTGGAATGCTGCAGATATCGGGGTGCAAACCAGTGAAGTGGGGCTGGAAGGTTCTCTGACACACGTGATAAAGACCTTCGCTCCCAAGTTCCAGAGGGAAGGAGAGATGCTGGAAGGTGATACCAAAGAGAGTGTCAGGACCCTGGTTGGGAAGTTGAAGGAGAATAGACTCGTATGAGAAGAAAGATAGCATTCCGACTTCGATAAGGAGATACAAATATGACCGTGTGGATTGAAACTGAACTCTGTAATGGGTGTAAGCGTTGTATCAAGGCCTGTCCCTATGGAGCGGTTGAGCTCAAAGATGGAAAGGCTCATATTTTAGAGAATTGTACATCATGCGGGGCCTGTGTGGAGGCCTGCAAGCAGAAGGCCATCCAGACGGATGTGGAGCCAAGGGCCATACCCGATTTCAGTGACAGGAAAGGCGTCTGGGTCTTTGCTGAACAGAGGAACGGAACCCTGAACCGCGTCTCACACGAACTTCTCGGCAAGGCCCAGGCACTTGCTGCAGATCTCGGGCAGGAGGTCTCGGCTGTACTCTTGGGCTACCAGGTTTCCGGATTAGCCAGGGCACTCTTTGATTACGGGGCGGATAATGTCTACCTTGCACAGCACAGGGCTCTCAAAGATTACCGGACCATCGCCTACGCAAAGGTGTTTGAGGGTTTGGTCACGGAATTCAAGCCGAATATTCTGCTGATGGGTGCCACCCATACGGGCAGGGACCTGGGACCTCGCGTATCCCGGCGTGTGGGTGTGGGACTGACGGCGGACTGCACGGAATTGACCATTGACCCGGAAGAAGGGATCCTGCTCCAGACACGGCCTGCTTTTGGCGGTAATGTTATGGCGACCATTGCAAACCGGTATTCAAGACCGCAAATGGCCACTGTTCGACCCGGCGTCATGGAAGCGTTGAAAAAAAAGGGCAACAAGGGAACAGTGATCAAGTATAAGGTCTCCCTGACCGAAAAGGAGATTGGCACAAAGGTCCTTGAGCAGTTCAAGGAAAAGAAGAAGGGGGTCAGTCTGAGCAGCGCCAAGGTGATCGTGGCCGGAGGCAGAGGCGTAGGCACAGAGGAGGGTATGAAATCCCTTTTTTCCCTTGCAAAGGCATTTGGCGGAGAAGTTGCCGGTACACGGATTATTGTGGAAGAAGGGTGGCTTCCTGTTGAAAGACAGGTGGGCCAGACCGGACAAACAGTGAGGCCGGAGATCTATATCGCATGCGGCATATCAGGAGCCATCCAGCACAGGGCCGGTATGATGGGCTCAAGATATATCATTGCCATTAACAAGGATGCAGGGGCGCCCATTTTTCAGGTAGCGGACTGGGGCATTGTGGGTGATCTTAACCAGGTTGTTCCCGAATTGACTAAGGCAATTTCGGAAAGCAAGCGCAAATAGGGGGAGGACAATGTTACGTTCAGACATAGAAAAGCTCCACAGAAAAATCATGGCCAGGTTTGTGAATGAGGAAGTGATCCCCGTGGCCAGGGAGCTTGACGAACAGGGGGAGTTTCCATTTTATCTGTTCCGGAAACTCGCTGATATGGGGATCTTAGGCATCCGGTACCCCAAGAAAGTGGGAGGATCGAATGGGAGCACGACCCTTTTCTGTATTGCCATGGAGGAACTGGCAAGGGGATTCCTGAGCCTCGCTGCAACCACCGCCATGCAATGTCTCATGGCTACAAACGGCCTCTATCTGTATGGGACTCGGGAGATGCATGAGGAATATCTTCGGCCCGCTCTGAGTGGTGAAAAGATCGGCGCCTTTCAGTTGACAGAGCCGGAGGCAGGCTCTGACCTCGGTGCGGTGAGGACCTCTGCTACAAAGGTCAAAGATGGATGGGTGATCAATGGGATGAAGACATGGTCAACCAGCGGTCCTTACGGTCATTTTCATACGGTCCTCTGCCAGACCGACCCGGCCAAGAAATTGAAGGGGCTCATGTTTGTTCTGATTCCGAGCGACACGCCCGGTTTCTCTCACAGTAAAAAATTTGAAACCCTTGGAACAAGGACGTCATCCCTGTCCGAAATTTATTTCAACAACTGCCACGTCCCCAATGAATACATGTTAGGCGAACTTGGGAGAGGCCTGAGCGTACTCCTCACGATTTTAGCCGAGATCAGGATCATGACCGCCTGCCTGGCCATAGGCCTCCATCGTGCCGCCATGGATGATTCCATAAAGTATTGCAAAGAGCGGGTACAGTTCGGAAAACCAATCGGCAAATACCAGCTCATCCAGGCCAAGATCGCAAATATGGCCGTGAATCTTGAGGCCGGAAGCCTCATGGCTTACAAGGTAACCCATCTTATCGACAACAAGATCGCATGTCTGAACGAGGCCTCCATGGCCAAATACTTTACGGTTGAATCGGCATGCAGCGCCTGTGATCAGGCCACAAGGATTTTCGGGGCATACGGCTATTCCATGGAATATGCCGTTCAGAGATATTACCGTGACAATCGCTTTCTTCTATATGGAGGAGGCACCCATGAGGTCCTCCAGACAACGATCGCGAGACAGTTTGGCATCTAAAAAGACGGGGCTCTGATTTACTATGCCTGAGGCGGACAAAATTGACTTTCCGGCGTTTGAAAGACTCAGATCTCTACCTGCGAAGAGATCGTTAGGCCGGTCTGTCTATGATAGACTCAAACAAGCTATCATACAGGGGGACTTCAATCCCGGCAGCCGGGTGGTGGAAAGCCGCGTGGCGGTCGCATTAGGGATTAGCCGTACACCGGTAAGAGAAGCCATTCATAAGTTAGAACGGGAGGGACTGCTCCGTCAGGAGCCGAAGGGCGGTTTCTTTGTGGCCCGTCTTGGCCGTTCGGATATCGAGGAGACCTTTGGTATCCGAAGCGTTCTGGAAAGCTATGCTGCAAGATTAGCGACTATCCGTCACTTGGAAGGCGATCTGCAACCGTTGGAGGAGAAACTCGGGAATTACCAGCAGTGTCTGGACCGGGGAGATCTTGATGCACTACCCAAAATCAATACAGAGTTTCACGATCTCCTCTATGGGCTCAGCCGCAGTTCCAGGCTGATAAAAATGATCAATGATCTCAGAGACCACATATACCGTTTCAGACTGGTCATCCTCAAAGTAAGGGCCACTGCCGAGTTGAGCAACAACGATCACCGGTTGATGCTGGAGGCCATCAGGGAAAGAGATACTGATGGCGTCGAGAGGCTGGTAAAAGAGCATATCCTGCGAGGACAGGATATTGTCCTGCGGGAATTTGATATAGAAGGGGATTGAGAGATTTAAAAGATGAATGTCCAACATCGAACGTCCAACATCGAACATCGAATAAAAAAATAAACATCAATTTTAGGCACTTAGGTATCGTGAGGAGTTTTTAGCTATGGCAGAGAGAAAGATACGTGTCCTGTTAGCCAAGCCGGGTCTTGACGGTCACGACCGGGGGGCCAAGGTCATCGCGCACGCAATGCGGGAGGCCGGGATGGAAATTATTTACACAGGCCTTCACCAGACCGTGGCCAGCATTGTAAACCAGGCAGTTCAGGAAGATGTGGATGTGATTGGGCTTTCTATTATGTCCGGGGCTCACATACCTATTTGTAAGAAATTGATGGGTATGGTAAAAGAACAGGGGGTGGACAACAAACTGGTGGTGGTCGGAGGAGTCATTCCCAACAAAGACATACCGGTAATGAAAGAGATCGGCGTGGGAGGGATATTTCCCGGCGGGAGCTATTTTAATGACATTGTTGATTTCATTCAAGAAAATGTAGCCAATAGACGAGAAGCGATTGGGTCCTAAAAGGATCAATCAAGGAAGTCTTCAATAGTCAATAATCTGTAATATCGGAATAGAGGGACAAGAATGGGCGTCGCAACATACGTAAAAGATGAGAAGGATGCGATCAAAGAGGTCATCCTACAGTCGGGCATCAAGGTCAAACCGGTTTATACTCCTGATGATCTTGAACAGATCGGTTTTGATTATAAGGAAGATCTCGGGGATACAGGGGAGTTTCCCTTTACGCGGAGTATCCACCCTTTAGGTTTCAGGAGTCGGAACTGGACTACCCGCCAGTATACCGGGTTTGGCACTCCCGAAGAGACCAATGAACGATTCAAGTTAATGATCTCCCATGGCCAAACAGGGCTTAATGTGGCCTTTGATCTCCCAACGCAGATGGGCTACGATTCAGATGATGAGATGGCCGAAGGAGAAGTGGGACGGGTAGGGATGGCCATTGATTCTCTCAAAGATTTTGAGATCGCTTTCAAGGATATTCAACTGAACCGCATCGGGAGCGGATTGACCATCAACGCGGTTGCATCCATCATGTTGGCCATGTATCAGTCTGTGGCTGAAGGGTTCGGGTATAATAAAACAGAGATATCAGCAACGCCTCAGAACGATATCTTAAAGGAGATCGTAGGCCGGGGGGCATGGATTTATCCGGTAGAACCGGCGGTGAGGCTCATCGGCGATACCATTGAATACGCCATGAAAGAGCTCCCGAGGTGCAACCCGGTTTCGGTCTGCGGCTATCATATCAGGGAGTCCGGCTGCACACCGGCACAGGAGATATCATATGCGTTTATGATTGCATTTGCTTATATTGATAATGTGGTTGCCCGCGGGTACAAGGCCGAGGATTTTGTGGGCCGGTTTTCCTTTAATCTGAATATCTTCGGCAATCTCTGGGAGACTGTCGCCAAGTTCAGGTCAGCCCGGAAACTGTGGGCAAAACTCCTCCGAGAGCGATATGGGGTGCAGAACAAAAAGGCCCTTTTCCTACGCGGTATATTCGGTGGGGGAGGCTCGGGGATGACCAAGCAGCAACCTGAAAACAACATCGTGCGTGGCGCCTACTATGCCCTTGCAGCAGCCCTTTCAGGAGCGCAAACCACCGCCCTTTGCTCTTTTGACGAGGCATACACCATCCCCACTGAGCGGGCAGCGCTTCTATCTCTGAGGACCTTTCAGATCCTCATGGATGAAATAGGGCTCAGGGATACGGTCGACCCCTTAGCAGGCTCATACTTCATGGAAACCCTTACCAAAGAGATGGAAGAAAAGATCTTGGAAGAGATGGAAAAGGTGGAAAAGATGGGAGGGATGGTGGAGGCGGTCGCCTCCGGATATGTCCAGAGAGAGGTGGGCAGGCAGGCCTATGAGTTTGAAAGGAAACTTCAGTCAGGAGAGATAACGAAGGTAGGTGTAAACGAATACACAGAAGGTGTTGACATGGAAGTGGAACTCCATGAATATAACGATGAATGGGCCCAACTCCAGATTGACCGGCTCAGGAAATTAAAAAAGGATAGGGACAACACGGCTGTCAGCGAATCTCTGAAGGCCCTTGAACATGCGGCCAAGGAAAAGAAAAACGTTATGCCTTATCTCGTTACCTGTTGCAAGAGCTACGCAACCGTAGGGGAGATGGCCAATGTGTTTAGGGATGTATTCGGGGAGTACAGGGAACCGAGTATCTTTTGAAACTGGAAATTAGTCCCGCACAAGCGGGATTAGAAATTGGGAACGGACCGAGGCAATAGTGCCGTGTCCTGAAAGTTCTTTCTGTAAAATTGGCAATTTAAGTTGTCTGTGTAATAGTAATCCCGCTTATAGCGGGATCAAGTAGTGACGAAGGAAAACAAAGAATTTCAAATTTCAAGCCGTAAGCGGCTGCGAAAGGGGGTGAAAGTAGAGTCAACTTCGGATTATGGTTAACATGTTGTCCATCTAAAAAGGAGGTCTGAATCATGAGAAAAAAGATAGGATTTGTTTTGGCCGGAATATTTTTGGCAACACTCTTAACAATTACATGGGTGCCGGCGACTGCCATGGCAGGTCCGATAAAACTGACCTATGCCAACTTCCCCCCAGCCCCCACTTTCCCCTGTGTTCAGATGGAAAAGTGGAAAAAAGTGGTGGAAAAGCGGACCAATGGAAAAGTCGCCATCCAAACCTTTCCCGGGGGAACACTCCTCAAGGCAAAAGGTATGATGGATGGTGTTATTGCAGGGACTGCCGATATCGGTTGCATATGCATGGCCTACCAGCCAGGGCGTTTCACGATCACCAATGCGATCGCCCTTCCCCTTGGTTTGCCCAATTCAGAAGTAGCCAGCCTCACACTCTGGGATCTCTATAAGAAATACAAACCAAAAGGATTTGCCAAGGTCAAAGTCCTTACCATGTTTACGACTGCGCCATCGAATATCATGTCCACTATCCCCATAAAAAACCTGGCAGACCTGAAGGGTGTGCCTATTCGGGCATCAGGCGGCGCAGCACAGATCCTCAAGGCCTGGGGCGCCAACCGTGTGGGTATGCCGATGCCGGAAACCCCGGAGGCCCTGCAAAAGGGTGTTGTAAAAGGTTTGTTCTCATCTCTTGAGGTCATGAAGGATTTCAAGTTTGCCGAGCTCTGCAAGTATGTCACTATGACACAAACACCCGTATATCCCTTTGCCGTAGTGATGAATATGGACAAGTGGAATGCCCTGCCAAAGGATGTGCAAAAGGTCTTTGATGAATTGGGTACCCAGCAGTCGGCCTGGACAGGCGCCTATATGGACAAACACGTTAAGAGTGCCATGTACTGGTCAAAGAAGAAGCAGGGTGTCAAGGTCTTCCGGCTTCCCAAAAAGGAAAAGGCCAAGTGGAATAAACTGCTTGAACCGATTACTGCCAACTGGATCAAGGCGAATGAAGCAAAGGGCCTGCCTGCAAAGGCGATTGTTCAAGATATAATGGGTATTGCCCGGATGTACGAAGGTAAATAATCATCGGAATTGAGAGCAAATTGAGGAATTCAGGGATTTAGGGATTGGCCCTCAATCGCAATCCTGAAGCAGTTCCGGGATTCCTCAATTCAATTTCTTGTGACTTTTGCGCCTTTTTGCGGCTTCATCGATATCCATTGTTCAATTAAGCCCCGAGGGTTAACATGGTGATTTTGGACAGGATCAGCCATTACTTAAACCAGATTCTCATATGCATTGCTGGATTGTTCCTGATAGCAATGATCTTCTTGACCTGTGCCAACGTCTTTCTCCGTTTTGTCTGGATCCCGGTTAGCGGCACCTTCGAACTCATGGGGTACTTTGGGGCTGTTTTGACGGCCTTTGCCTTAGGCTACACCCAGATGAGACGCGGTCATATTGCCGTAGATATCGTAGTGTTGCGTTTCTCTAAAAAGGCCCAGGGGATTCTCAATGTCATCAACAATGTCATCTGTATGATTTTCTTTGCCTTGGTTGCCTGGCAAATTTCAAAATATGCAACTACCCTGTGGGAAACAGGCGAGATTACTGAAACGCTGCAGATCATCTACTATCCCTTCACCTACGGAGTGGCCTTAGGGTGCGCGGCGCTCTCTCTGGTTTTCTTTATTGATTTGTTGAAGCTTCTAATGAAAAAAGAGGGAGATGAAGAATGAGTGCAACCCTGATCGGTATTATCGGGATAGTCATCCTCTTAGCCGTTCTATTCTTTTTGGGGATGCCCGTGGGATTTGCTATGGGGATAGTCGGCTTCTGCGGGTTCTGGTATGTGGTTTCATTCAAGGCGGCAATAAACGTGGTGGGGGCAGATATCTGGGGCACTTTCTCAAAATACGGCCTGACAGTTATACCCCTTTTCATCTTCTTGGGATACCTTGCATTCAATTCGGGTATTGCTGAACGACTTTATAACGCGGCATACAAGTGGTTTGGACACTGGCGGGGCGGGTTGGCTATTGCCACCATTGGCGCAGATGAACTCTTTGCCGCCATCTGTGGTTCGAACACTGCTACAGCCGCTACCATGGGTACCGTCGCCCTCCCGCAAATGACCAAATATAGATATGATACGAGATTAAGCAGCGGAACCGTAGTGACTGGCGGGACATTAGGGACGGTGATGCCTCCAAGTGTTGTCCTCATCGTCATCGGCCTTCAAACAGAGCAATCTATAATCAAGCTCTTTCTTGCAGGCATCCTGCCTGCCATTCTCCTCGGAATCCTTTTTGTACTCACCATCTTTGTCCTATGCAGGATCAAGCCTGAGTATGGTCCGGCAGGACCAAAGACGAGTTTCAAAGAGAAGCTTATATCCCTTGTAGGGGTCATAGAAGCGATTGCCATATTCGTGTTAGTAATAGGGGGGCTGTACGCCGGGCTATTCACTCCAACAGAGGCTGGAGCAGTTGGCGTTTTCTTCACTCTCCTCGTCACAGTGGGGGCAGGTCGACTGTCCTGGAAGGGGTTTATCGACTCCATAAGAGATTCGCTAAAAATATCGTGTATGGTTTTTTTTCTCGTCACTGGCGCCATAATCTTCGGTCGTTTCTTAGCGGTAACGAGGCTCCCCTTTATCATCGCAGAGATTGCTTCGTCCCTCCCGGTCTCTCCCTATGTGGTTTTAGCGTTAATATTAATAATTTATCTAATTGGTGGCTGTTTTATCGACTCCCTCGGGTTTCTTGTGCTGACAATCCCTATATTTTTCCCATTGGGAATAGCCCTTGGTTTCGATCCCATATGGTATGCCATCATCTTGACCATGGTGACAACAATGGGCGCGATTACCCCGCCCGTAGGCGTTAACATATATGTAGTCAAGGCATTGGCCCCCGAAATAGAACTCGGCACTATTTTCAAGAGTGTGAGTTTTTTTCTGCTGGCCTGTATTGTCTGTATTATTATTTTAATTATTTTCCCCGATATCGTTTTGATCATCCCGAATATGGCGCAGTAGGATTGTTGATTGGCGATTGTTTATTGGGACCCAAGTGCCAAAGCAACGCCTTTTTTTTGATGTTTTTCAATCAACAATCATCAATCAACAATCACAAGAGGTGAGCCAAAAAATGCTAAAGACCTTTATGCCTGAAATGAAGACAGGTGAAGAACTGAGAGATCATCAGTTAAAAAGGCTGAAATGGACAGTGGCGCATGCCTACAAAGGTTCTTCCGCTTATAAGAAAAAGATGGACGACGCAGGCGTTAAACCGGGGGATATCCATTCTCTTGATGACCTGAAGCACCTACCGTTTACGACCTCCACCGATCTTCAGGAGGGTTACCCCTTTCCGCTATTAGCCGTTCCCTTTGACAGGGTGGTACGCATTCACGCATCCTCGGGGACCACGGGGAAGAGGAAGGTGCTCTGCTACACCCAGAAAGATATTGATGACTGGACCAGATTTTTTGCCCGCTGTTATGAAATGGCCCAATTAAGCGCCGAAGACCGGGTGCAGATCGCTGTGGGCTATGGCGTGTGGACGGCAGGGATTAGTTTTCAGATGGGATGCGAGGCATTTGGGGCCATGGCCATTCCGGCAGGGCCCGGGAACTTGGATATGCAGTGCCAGTTTCTGATGGACTTTCAAAGCACAGTCATGTGTTGCACTGCCTCCATGGGACTCTTGATGGCGGAAGAGGTCAAGAGGCGGGGCATCAGGGATAAAACAAACCTGAAGAAAATGATATTCGGGTCTGAACGATCCAGCGATGCAATGAAAAACCGGATACGTGATCTGTTGGGCGTAGAACATATGTTCGATATACCGGGCATGACAGAGCTTTATGGCCCGGGTACGGGACTGGATTGTATCTATCATACGGGGATACACTACTGGGCTGATTATTATATCTTAGAGATCTTGGATCCGGACACGCTTGAGCCCGTGCCAGAAGGGGAGACAGGCGAGATGGTCGTGACCACCTTAGAGAAGGAAGGCGTGCCCCTCATTCGTTACCGGACCAGGGATCTCACTAAGATTATACCGGGGCAATGCCCCTGCGGTTCCATTCTCCCGAGGCACGATCGAATTTTAGGGCGTTCCGATGACATGATTATCTTCAGGGCGGTAAATATCTATCCCGGCCAGGTCGATCATGTCCTTTCCGGTGTTGAAGGGATCGGAAGCGAATACCAGATCATCTTAGACAGGAAGGAAGATGGCCGGGACTATATGAATCTAAAAGTTGAGCAGGATCAAAACTTTGACCAGAGCAATGCCTCAGTGCTAACCAAGAAAATCGCCGGAGAAATCAAGAAACAGATTATGGTGAGCGCTGATGTGGAGCTTGTGGAATACGGTTCCCTGCCTAGATCGGAGAGGAAAAGCAAGAGGGTGTTTGACAACCGAGACAACTGTTAAGAATGAGGTATTGAGATGATTGATTATGATTACCTGAGACCTGATAATTTGGAAGAGGTCCTCGGCCTTTTGAAAGAGCATGGCCCAAAGGCTACCCTGATTGCCGGAGGGACCGATGTGATGGTCAAAATCAGGAACACCAAAAAGGCCCCGGAGGTCTTGGTTTCCATACGGGGGCTTAAAGACCTCAGATATATTGAGAAAAGAAAGGATTATCATATCGGGGCCCTGACAACTCACAGGATGTTGGAACAGTCGGAACTGGTCAGGACTGAACTGTCTGCCCTCTATGACGGCGCCTCCCGGGTGGGTTCAGTCCAGGTCAGAAACGTTGCTACAGTCGGCGGAAATATCTGCAACGCAGCGCCCTCCGCAGATACAGCCGGACCCCTCCTGGTCCTCGATGCCATTGCTTTTATGGAAGGCCCGGAGGGAAAACGGAGCGTGCCCATAACCGAGTTCTTTACAGGTACATACAAGACAGTCTTAAAAACGGACGAAGTCCTCACCGAGATTAAAATACCCGGTGAGATGGAGCATTTCGGGAGCGCCTACTGGAAACATTCGAGAAGGAAGGCCATGAATCTTCCCATATTGGGCATTGCAGTTTCCCTTAAATTGGACGGTGAGATAATTTCAGACGTGAGAATTGCCTTGACAGTAGCAGCCCCAACGCCGGTCAGGGCCTACAAGGCCGAAGATTTCTTAAAGGGAAAGGCCCTGAGCGATGAAGCGTTAAACGAGGCAGGTAAGATAGCGGCATCGACCGAATGCTGCTCTCTGAGAGACAGCCTGAGGGGGGAGGCATGGTATCGCGCGGAGATCATAGAGGCCTATGTCCCCAGGATGGCCAGGTTGGCGGCTGAAAGGAGATCAAAATGAAGAAGGTATCGGTTTCATTTACCCTGAATGGGGACAGTGTCACGGCCGAGGTTCCGGTGACCTGGACGCTTTTAAAGACATTGCGGGAATACTTCGAGCTGACAGGCGCCAAGGAAGGATGCGGCGTCGGAGAGTGCGGGGCCTGTACGGTCATTATGGATGGAGAGGCCATTAATTCATGTCTCTGTCCTATCCCTGAAGTTGAGGGCAGATCAGTTACGACGATCGAGGGCCTGGCAGATGAGGACGGCACCCTCCATCCCCTTCAGGAGGCATTCCTCAAAAATAATGGGGTTCAGTGCGGATTTTGCACGTCCGGGATGATCATGTCTTCAAAGGCGCTCTTAGATCATAACCCTGATCCTACCGAAGACGAAATCAGAACAAGTATTGCAGGTAATTTCTGCCGTTGCACCGGATATGTGCAGATTGTCGAGTCTGTTAAAATGGCCGCCAAAGATGGCAAATAGAAATGGAGGAGAAAATGCCTGATCATCTCTTTGTGGGAAAGAGCATTCCAAGAACAATTGAAGCGGATAAGGTGACCGGCAAGGCAGTTTATATTGATGACCTGAAACGTCCCGGGATGCTTTATGGGAAAATACTTTACAGCAAACATGCCCATGCAAAAATCAAGAAGATAGACACTTCTAAGGCGGAAAAACTTGAGGGCGTGAGGGCTGTCCTGACCGGTCAGGATATTCCGGATGTCAGGGTCGGATTTCTGAAAGATCAAACCGTACTCAAGAAAGATGTGGTCCGCCAGTACAGGGACGAGGTGGCGGCGGTTGCAGCCATCAGCCCGGAGATCGCGGCGGAAGCGGCTGATCTCATCAAGGTTGAGTATGAGAAA
Organism: uncultured Desulfobacteraceae bacterium; assembly: GCA_964522045.1. Taxonomy (GTDB): domain Bacteria; phylum Desulfobacterota; class DSM-4660; order Desulfatiglandales; family Desulfatiglandaceae; genus Desulfacyla. The sequence continues at coordinate 10,822 of CAZFSF010000014.1, read as the reverse complement.
TTACCGGCGGTGTTTGATCCCTTTGAAGCCATGAAGCAGGAATCACAGCTTGTACACGAGTTAGACGCAAGGGGGAGGCCCCTCAAGAGCAACATCCTTCCATTGCCATGGAAATTTGAGGCCGGGGATATGGAGCAGGCCCGCAAGGATTCCACCTACATCTCAAAGGACACGGTCAGCACCACATGGGTAAACCAGTGCTGCATGGGGACGAGCGGCTGTATCGCCGAGTTTGATCAGAACAACAATCTTACGCTGTACGATCAGACCAATGTCATTTTTGGACACATCGGGAGGATTACAGAGTATTTTTCACAAATCGGCCTTCGCGGAAAAAAGATCCGGGTGGTCAACCCGGTTGTGGGAGGGAGCTTCGGCACCAAGTTGGATACAGACATATATGAATTTATCGCCATCCAGCTCGCCCTCAAAACCAGAAAACCGGTCAAGATACTCTTTGACAGGAAAGAGGAATTTCGGGCGCTGCCACCGAGGCAGCCCGCCGTGTTTACCATAGAACAGGGATGTGACAAAGAGGGGAGACTCACCTTCAGACACTGCGAAGCGATCTTAGATAACGGTGCATACACCTCTTGGGGGGCCACCACCCCGTCGGTGATGATTATGCCGATGTCTTCGCTCTATCGGGTCCCCAACGTCTATTTTAAAGCCACCTGCGTATACACCAATAATATCTATGCCCAGGCCATGAGAGGATATGGCAATCCCCAGGCTACCTTTGCTGTGGAAACCTCAATGGACACCTTAGCCGAAAAGGCGGGTATTGACCCGGCGGAATTCAGGCTGATTAACCGCAACCGGCCGGGTGACGATACCCCCATGAAGTTAAGGATTACCTCATGCGGCCTCGAAGAATGCATTACGGCAGTGAAGGAGAAGCTCAACTGGGATAATAAAAAGGGGAAGCAGAAGGGTCGGGGTGTGGGCATGGCCTCCCTGATTCATGTTGCCGGTGGCGCCAGGGTCACTAAGTCGGACGGTCACGGTATCATGGTCAAACTTGATGAATATGGGCACGTGGACGTAATTGAAAGCGGAACAGATCAGGGCCAGGGTTCTCCAACGGTTATTTCTCAAATCGTTGCAGAGGCATTAGGGGTCAGGCCCGAGGATATTTTCCTGACCTTTGGGGATACTGCGCTCGCCCTGTGGGATGCAGGGACCCACGCCAGCCGTCATACATTTATGGCGGGCAATGCAGCAATAGGGGCCTGTGCAAAGGCCAAGAGGCAGATCCTTGAGATGGCAGTGGAGCAGATGCCCAAGATTATTAAGAGCGGCTTTAAGCGGAAAAAGAGAAAGGATCCCGGGTTCGTGGAGCCGGACCTTGATTTTGGACTGATAGCAAACCCGGAGGACATGGATATCAGGGACAGGATGATCTTTCCCAAAAACGATCCTGATCATCCCCACTTTAAGTTGCCTTTGACGCAGATCTTGCAAAATGGACTACACGTGGGGATCGGGCAGAGCAAGGTGGTGGTGGCCGAGGAGTTTTATGACCCACCCACGGAGATGTTAAATTGGGAAATGAAGGGAAATCTCTCCATGACCTACGCCTTTGGGACATGCGGTGTTGAGGTGGAGGTGGATGAACAGACAGGTGAGATTAAGATCCTCAATCTTGTTTCAGCCCACGATGTTGGCAAGGCCATGAATCCAACCCTTCTATTAGGCCAGATCTACGGCGCAGCCTACACAGGTGTGGGCTACGGCCTGACAGAAGAGATAAAGGTGCAGAACGGAAGGGTTATGAACCCCAGTTTTCGCGACTACCAGATGCTTACGGCCATGGACGTCGTCCCGATTGAAGCGGTTATCATTGAACCGATTGATGAGGCCGGACCCTACGGGGCAAAGGGTGTGGGCGAACCCGGCCTGGTACCCACAGCCCCGGCAATCGCCAATGCAGTGTACGACGCAGTAGGTGTTCGTATCACGGACCTCCCGATCACCCCGGAAAAGATATTGACTGCCCTTAAGGAAAGGAAGTAGCCAGAAGTCAGAGGTCAGAAATCAGAAAAGCGAGTGCCCATAATCCAATATCAAACATCCAGTATCGAGTATCCAGCATCCAGCAAGGAGATATGAATGTCTGACAGGTTTTATCGTTTAGGCTGTGACATTGGTGGCACCTTTACCGACTTTGTGCTGCTTAATGACCGGACAGGTGAAATACAGATAAACAAGTGTCTGACTACGCCAAGTGACCCCTCTGATGCGGTGGAACAGGGCATACGACAGTTAGAAGAGGTCACCCCGGATTTTGTGCAGGACTTAGATGAAGTGATCCATGGCACCACCTTAGTCATCAATTCTATCATCGAAAGAAAGGGCGCCAAAACCGGGTTGATTACCACCAAAGGGTTCAGGGATGTTCTGGAACTCGGTAGGGAAATCCGGTATGCCCCATATGACATATTTGCGGAATTCCCCGAACCGTTGATCCCCAGGCGATTTCGTTTAGAAGTGGATGAAAGGGTTCGGAGTGACGGCACTGTCATCAAACCCTTAAATCGGGGAGAAGCGAGAGACGTGGTGCGCAGGGTCATCGATATGGGCGTGGAGTCGATTGCCGTCTGTCTGCTCAACTCATTTGAATACCCGTCTCACGAACTGATGATCAAGGAGATCATAGAGGACGAGGCCCCTGAGATATCTGTCTCCATCTCATACGAAGTCCTACCCCAGATCAGGGAATATGAGAGGACCAGCACCACGGTCACGAACGCTTACGTCAAACCCTTGACCGGCCGCTATCTCTCCAAGCTCTCAGACAGGCTGGTATCGATCGGTTTTGAGGGAAAACTCTTCATTATGCTGTCCAGCGGTGGCATCACATCGGTTGAAACGGCCGCCGAGTTCCCTGTCCGGATTATCGAGTCAGGCCCCACGGCCGCTGTCATCTCCGGCCAGTACTATGGAAAGCTGTTCGATATCCCCGAGATGTTCTGTTTTGATATGGGTGGCACCACGGCCAAGTCCTGCCTGATCCAGAAGGGAGTGGCCGGGGCTGTCCCTACCTTTGAAGTGGGCCGGGTCCAGAGATTCATGAAAGGGAGCGGCCTTACCATCCAGGTGCCGGTCGTTGACTTGATGGAGATCGGGGCCGGGGGCGGAAGTATAGCAAAGGTGAGCAAGATGGGGACTTTGCAGGTCGGACCGGAAAGTTCAGGGGCTGACCCCGGTCCTATATGTTACGGTCGCGGGGGAACTGAACCGGGCATAACAGATGCAGACCTGCTGTTAGGCTATCTCGATGAAAACTACTTTCTTGGCGGGGAGATGGAATTAGACAGGGATGCGGCCAGACGCGGCATCGAAGAAAAGATCGCACGGCCCTTAGGGGTCTCCTTTATCCAGGCCGTATGGGGCATCCATGACCTCATCAACGAAACAATGGCCGGAGCTGCCAAGACCCACATCGCCGAAAAGGGTGGCAACCCCAAGATCGTGACTGTTGCGGCCTTTGGCGGGGCTGGTCCGGTACATGCCTATGGGTTAGCCAAAAAATTAGGCGCGCCAAGGCTCCTGGTCCCGCCCAATGCCGGGGTAGGTTCGGCCTTGGGGTTTTTTACTGCCCCAAGGGCGTTCGATATGGTGAGAAGTCATAAGGTCGCCCTGAAAGAGGCGGATTTCAGTGAAATAGAAAAGATCTATCAGGAGATGGAGACCGAAGGCGCAAAGACCCTCCAGAAATCAGGCGAAGCGGAAGATATCAGATTCGAGCGTTCCGTAGATGCCCGCTTCGTAGGCCAGGGTTCCGAGACCACTGTCTCGATACCTGAAAAAGGCTTTACCGAGGTAAACAGGGAAGATGTGCGAAACCGCTTTGATGAGACCTACAAAAGGCTCTACGGCAGGACCTATCTTGATTCCCCTGTGGAGTTCATCAATTTTAGGATACGGGCCAGCCTGCCTGAACGACTCTTGCAGTTGCCTAAGATAGATCCCGCTGATAAAGGGACTTCCCTCGATAATGCGGTAAAGGGGCAGCGCAAGGCATATTCCGGGATTGTCAAGGATTTTATCCCATACACGGTTTACGACCGGTACAAGCTTTTTCCGGGTGCAAGATTTCAAGGCCCGGCTATTATAGAAGAGAGAGAATCCACAGTTATTGTCGGGGAAGATGCATCTGTTTTTGTGGATGAGTATGGGTTTTTGTGGATTGAATTGGGGAATTGAAGGAGGAAGAAATGGGACAGACATTTGATCCCATCACATTAGAAATATTGTGGCGCAGATTGATTTCCATTGTGGACGAAGCAGACAGCACAGTCGCCCGGACTGCTTTCTCAAGCCTGCTCAGGGACGCACATGATTACACCTGCATGTTTACAGACCGGAAGGGGAGGGAACTGGCACAGGGGTCCTTTGCCACGCCGGGACAGTCCGGGGCCATGGCATTGGGGATAAAAAATCTCGTTAAGAAACTCCCTGCAAACAGCTTTGGACCCGGTGATGTGTATATCACCAACGATCCCTGGGCCTTGGCCGGGCACTTAAACGATGTCTGTGTTATGAGCCCCATCTTCCACAAAGATAAATTGATCGGTTGGACCGCCTGCGTATTTCATCACTCCGATATCGGGGGCCGGGTGTCTTCCGACAACCACGATGTGTTTGAGGACGGCCTCTTTATTCCCTTGGTCAAGCTTGAAGATGGTGGCGTGCTCAATCAGGCCGTCATCGATATGATCCAATGGAATGTACGTACCCCGGAAGAGGTAACAGGCGACATCCGTTCACAGATAGCGGCCAACCATGTGTGTGCCGAGAAGATCTGCCAGATGCTTGACGAATACGAGTTGGATGGGTTAGACGACCTGGCAGAGGAGATTATCAGCCGTACAGAGAAGAGTATGAGGAATGCTATCGAAAAGGTGCCGGATGGGCTTTACGAGGCTGAAGGGCTTGTGGAACAGATGGAGGGCAAGGATGATATCGTCATCAAGGTGGCAATCCACGTAAAGGGAAACGGGATAACGGTTGATCTTGCCGGTTCTTCGCCCCAGGTGGATTGGGGGGGCAACGTGGTCTATAATTTCACCTATGCCTACGTGTTCATGGGAATGAAGAGCATGTTTGATCCTGACATACCCAACAATGACGGGTGTGCGGAACCGATCGCCATGACCGCCCCAGAGGGGAGCGTCGTCAACTGCAGGTTTCCCGCAGCCGTAGCAGCAAGAATGCAGATCGGACATTTCCTGACTGAAATTATCTACAGGGCCATGGCCAAAGTCCTGCCGGATCGGGTCATCTCGGGAAGCGGCGGGACTCCTGCTACAATGAATGTGTTTTATGGCAAGCGGCATGACGCTACCCCCTGGCACGCTGTCATAATCCGTGGGGGCGGCATGGGTGCAAGCGCCCTCAATGACGGTTATTACGATTATATATTCCCCGCCAACGGAGCCAACACGCCTGTGGAGATATTCGAAAGCGACACACCCCTTATCATAGATAAAAGAGAGTTTTTAACAGATTCAGGGGGACCCGGAGAGAAGATGGGCGGCTTGGGGAGAAGAGTCGTTTTCAGGGTGCCTGACGACGAATACGCACCGATCCCTCCTGTAAACTTGGGGATACAGTCGGGAAGATATCGCTATCCTCCTGAGGGCCTGTTTGGCGGTAAAGATGGTGCCAAAGCGCAGTTTCTGATTAACAACAGGGGCGGCAATCCTTATGGATTGACCCAGTTCGGGCCAGGGGATGTGGTTACCATGGATGCTGCCGGTGGAGGCGGTTACGGAGACCCCTTGGAGCGGGAACTGTCGCTTGTCGAAATGGATGTGGCGGATGGATATGTAAGCATTGACCGGGCCAATGCGGACTACGGTGTAGTCGTTGATCCAGGGACCATGAAAGTGGATCAGGAGGCCAGTGAAAAGCTGCGAGCGTCAAGGCGCAAAGCGTAAAGCGAAGGCGTACCACAACTTTAGGCATTTTAGGCACTTCTAATGAACCCCCTCATCTATCTTGATAACGCTGCCACTTCTTTTCCCAAACCCCCCGAAGTCATAGAAGCAATGCTCTATTTTATGAAAGAGGTGGGGGCCAATCCCGGGAGGTCCGGCCATTACAGGGCGGTTGAAGCAGACCGCATTGTTGCGGATACAAGAAAGGGAATCGCAAGGCTCTTTAACATCACCAATCCTAATCAAATCGTTTTTACGATGAATGTCACTGAGGCCCTTAACATCGTAATAAACGGTTTTCTCAAACAGGGTGATCATGTTATCACCACATCAATGGAACATAATTCGGTTTTGCGTCCCCTGCGCCATCTGGAGGAGCATGGGATCATCAGCCTGTCCATAGCCCAATGTGACTATAAGGGCCGCCTGTATTCGGATGAAATCCCTCCCCTGATTCAGAAAAATACTGCCTTAATGGTCCTTAACCATGCATCCAACGTGTGCGGGACGATTCAGGACGTGAAGGCGGTCAAACAAGCCATAGGCGATATTCCTCTTCTCCTGGATGCTGCGCAGACCGCAGGTTGTTTTCCAATAGATGTGGAGGCCGATGGCATCGATTTTTTGGCCTTTACAGGCCACAAGGCCCTGTTAGGGCCGCAGGGAACGGGCGGGTTATACATGCGGGAGGAGTTGGCCGTAAATCCTTCAATAAGAGGTGGTACGGGGAGCATTTCAGAAAAGGAGGTGCAGCCCGACTTCTTGCCCGATATGTTTGAAAGCGGTACAAGGAATAACGTTGGAATTGCCGGTCTCGGGGCAGGCGTGGATTTTATCCTCAAGCAGGGCGTCTCTAAAATCCGGGAGCATGATAAAACCCTTACTGCTGCCCTGCTGTCAGCCCTTTATGACGTGGCCGGTGTCACCATTTACGGGCCATTGAAAGCTGAAGAGCAAACCGCCACCTTATCCCTCACCCTTGACAGTCTCCTGCCATCCGGTGCCAGATATGATTATGGCGGATGCGGGGCGGTCAATCTTGAACTGATGGAAGAAGATATCTATCCTGCTGAGGCCGGGAATATCCTGAACACCAAATATGATATCTTAGTAAGGACCGGTCTCCACTGTGCGCCCATTGCACACAAAACCTTAAAGACCTTTCCTGAAGGCACAGTCAGGATCAGCATGGGTTATTTCAATACGCTTGAAGAAATAGAAATAGCCGCAAATGCAGTCAGGAGAATAGCCTCCAGGGAATACTCCAACGCAAGTGCCTAAAGTGAGTCCCGCCATACACCGAATCACTACTGATTTGGATCGAGTTCTGTACCAAATATGAAGCTGCGACGGATTGCGGATAGCCTTTTTAATGCCCTTTCGCTCACTGTTTGAGGGTATACCTCGACGACAGCCCATAATCGGCCGTCATGTTCTTTGATCCAGTATTCATGTATTCTTAACGGCTCTGATTTGACTTCCACCTTTCCATACAACCATTCAAGACCGGAGTCGGCTTTTCGCCGGGTGGAAGGGGACATTTCCGTGGGGGCATCTGAATGCTCCATCAGGAGGGAGGCAAGGTCCCTGTAGAATTCATCTTCACTATAATCCTCTGAGGAAGTATGGACAACCCAGATTTCCATCTCCCGTGATGGGTCTTTAAAGATGTATTTTTCGAGATAGTCTTGATTGTCCTTATTATTATCCCAGCCCATTGGCAGTTGCAGACTGAAAAGCCCTTCGGGATGTGAGAAAACAAACTGCCCGCCTTCACCCACCTGGCTTTCGCTTCTTTGAATCGATGCCGTTTTCCCTTCGGCGTCCTCCCTGGGCCCCGATACGGGTGATGTCGGAATCTCATCAGTTTCGATTTCAGAGGCAGGACTTGGTTGGTCGGCTGCATCCCGGTCATCCGGCGGGTTATTCACGCCTGAACGCGTTTCAGGCAAAGAAGAGGGCTTTTTCGAGGTAGACTCGTCTGACTCCTGAGTTTCTTCGGTATACGGATTTGTCATGTTAGCTGATACCATGTCCTGTTCCATAGCAGTCGCCTCAGAAGCGGTTACCTGTTGAGTCTCTGACTTCGAGGTCGATTTCTGAGTTTCAGCGGTGTGCGGTTTTTCCGCAAACAGCTCCTCAAATCCTGTGATGTAACGCACATAAATCCACCCTTCTCTCTCATCAGAGGCTTTGACCTTTGCCCATTTTCCGGAAAGGTGAAGAACTTCCAATTCATCCCCCTTCCGGAGCACACTTAAGACGCGACTTTGATCGGATGGTTCTTTTCGCAGATTAAGATGGCTCGCCGTGACGGTTTCTATTTTTCCTGCATGAAAGCTCTCTTTTACTTTTTCGGAAAAAGAAGTGACGCCGCTCTGCAGGTTTGAACAACTCACTAAAACGAGGACTGACAAAAACAAAGCAATTAAATATGTTGATGTCTTAATGATACTTTTACAGAAAAAAATACCCATTTTGCTCCTTTTCTAAATTTACCCAAATGTGATAATGCGCGACAGCCGGGATTTCGTCCGCTTAATCTCCATATTTTTCGGGTCGGTAATTTGGATCGTTGCGGTTGATGATCTTGAGTTTACGCCATTCTGTGGGATCCTCAACCGGTAAGGTGCCGTCGTCATAGTCCTTTAGGACGTAGTCACCCCTTCCGTTTGTCCAAGCGTTGTTATACATGGGCAGCATTTTCTTATTACCGGTTTCCGGATCGAATGTTTCTATTTGCCCTGTGATAACCTTGTAGAATTCTTCCTGAATATCACTCCGGGTTTGGCTTCTGTTGCGGTTGATTTCATTGTCGATTCCCTGCATCTCTCTGATGACTTCACCATATTTCTTTCCGCGCTTTTGCTGAGCAGCGGCGGCACGCCGCACCCATTGCGGATTTAGTCTAAACGAACGAATGCAAAGCTCCATGACGCGTTCGTCCTCCTTCCAGCGTGATTTTGGCGCTATCCATCCGAAAGTTCCTACAGTGGACCAAATCGATCCTAAGTCATAAACAAGCGTATAAATCCTGCCATACATTGGGGTTCCTCTAATCGTGCACTCAAAATTCACGTATCCGCACTCTTTGCGTTGGGCCATTTGAGGTAACCATGGCCGAAGTTCAGGAGACTCCACTGCCCTGCCGATGATCCGTGGATTCTGAAATTCCTGGGCGGCCAATTGCCCAAAGATAATTTGCTGCACGTATTGGGCCACACCCATGTAAGGATAAATCCAGCATCCGTTCAGGACTCCGCCGATTTTCGGCCGCAAAAGCCCCCCGCTTGATTGCATATGGACAGCCGGGTCCTGAAAATAAAACCGTGGGTACCAACCGAAATATGACTTACCGTCCGGGCTGGTAACGCGAAAACGGATATTGTTCTCCACCAAATCAACGACATTCCACTGCACGCCGCTGGGAATCATTCCGCCTTCGGTCTTCCAGCCTTTGGGAATGAGCATATGAAATGCCCTCTGATATTGCTCCTGGTAAAGTTTGAGAAAAATATTCTCTGTTTGTCTCCCTGCCTTACCTTTGGAAGCCTTTACAGGTGCCGAGATTGTGCTGTTCCCGTATGCCCGGCCCTGATCATTTTTTTTTATCGGTGTATCGGTTCCAGCGGGCAACGGCTTTTGTCCTTCCTCTGGGTTTCCGGTTTCTTGCAAGGCTCTCATTACACTTTCCGAAGGTTTGCAAATCTGAAGGACATCACCATCAGCGGTGATATGAAAATTTACGGGCTGTCCTTGTTGATCCTGAGTTGTACCCTGCCCGCTCAGTTTCCCCGTGAATTTGGTCATAAAGGGCACCCCTATGGCAAGAGGGAGATCAATTTCCACTTGAGCATCAAATTTTAGGGGAACTCCGTTAAAATCGATAGTTGTGTGCAATCGGCCTCTCAGTTGGGCAGTCATGAGTCCGGATGAAGGCTCCCGTGCGATGCGATCAACCCTCAAATTGATTTGACCGCCTTTGGCTTCGATAAGCGCAATCCGTCTGGCGAGTTCAACCCCCTCGTAGGACCAGGTTTGACCCTCTGAAAGCTGTCCGTCAGGCCAGAGCCTGGATATGATTGATGAAGAAAAAAGATCCACCAGGTTTTCATCCCAGAGTTCTTCATGGGTTTTGGAATCATAGATGACCGAACCGGAGGAGGAATGCACCACTCGAAAGTTTTTACCGGGAGAAACCAACACTTCTTTCACCATTTGCCCGCTCTCGATGTCCAGCCGATTAATTTCGGCTTTTGTGGCTTGCCGCAGGACCTCATGGATGGTTGTGCCTTGCGCTTTGACCACTTGATCCGTAAACGCGGTCTGGAGAAAGAACCGAAATGGTTCCTCATCTCCGGTTTGGTACTTTACCAACCCCTTCATGCCACTGGAGCGGGTCACGGAAAAACGCCAATCCGGCCGTATATCGGACTGTCCTTGGGAAATGACCGGTAAGGATCCGGCCGTCTTTTTTGCTCTGCTGCCGGCCTTTTCCTGCTTTTCCCCTACTGCCGCGCGTTCCCCAGGTTTTAACAGAACTGCATCCGCCTGTTTTTGTCCGCCCACTTTTGAAGACATATGTTGGGATGAGATGTTCCTTTCTTCAGATGCGGTTGTGAAGGTTATCGTTGTCACAGGGAGTGGGGTCTGGTCTTCCGCGGACATGAATCCTTTTCGTCTTTTACTGTTTAACTGAATGAAATAAGTGGTTTTCGGCTTGAGGCGCTTAACCCGCAATTCAAAAGTCAGCGGGTCGATCCAGGGTTCATCTTCCTGTATCATCGGAGGAAAGGGACCTTTTTCCGATATCGTAAGTGACCAGGAATTCATTTTCATGTTCTGATCAAAAACAATGATGATCCTTCCCACATCAA
>CAZFSF010000013.1:15341-30314 GCA_964522045.1 uncultured Desulfobacteraceae bacterium | reverse complement strand
CCAAACCCAAGAGCCTTTCCCAAAACAAGCGCTTTATTACCCCCATCAATCTTTCCGCCGTGCCGAGGCTTTTCAAAAGCAGACAGCTACCGATTCACGTCGCCCTTATACAGGTATCTGAGCCGGATGACTTCGGCTGGATGAGCCTGGGGATTAGTGTGGATGTTACCTTAGCCGGTGCCGAGTCGGCGGACCTGGTGATCGCCCAGGTCAACTCCCGAATGCCCCGGGTCCTGGGCAGGAGCTTTATCCATGTGAACGACGTGGACGTAATTGTAGAACAAGAGGAAGAATTGCTCACCATCGGCAGGCCGCCGGAGTTGGAATCGGCCCACCTCATTGCACAGCACGCTACCAAATTGATCGAGGACGGTTCCACCCTGCAAATAAGTCTGGGAACTGCACACCAGGCCCTCATTACGGGCCTTTCCGAGAAAAGCGATCTGGGCGTACATACCCAGTTTTTGAGTGACGGGATCATGAAACTCTTCTCTATGGGAGTAGTCACGAACAGACAAAAGGGCTTTAATGAGGGCAAACTGGTGGCCAGCGGCGCCATGGGATCCACGACCCTTTATGAGTTTATCAACGATAACCCGGGCATTGAATTCCATCCTTCGGACTATGTGAATGATCCCATGATTATCGCGCGCCATAACAGGATGGTCGCCCTTAATGTGGCCATGGCAATGGATCTCACCGGCCAGGTGGCCGCAGATGCACTCCCTTATAATCATTTCACCGGCGTCAGCGGACTCATGGACTTCGTAAGGGGTGTCAGCCAGTCTCCGGGAGGAAAGAACATCCTTATGCTCCCGTCCACTACCCTGGATGGAAAGAGCAGCCGCATCGCACCACTCCTGGAAAATATTCCGGTGGTCATACCCCGGGGTGACGTGCAATACGTGGTCACCGAGTACGGGGTGGTCAATCTCTTTGGCAAGAGCCTCCAGGAAAGGGCCATCGCCATGATCAGTATTGCCCATCCGGACTTCCGTGACGAGCTTTTCTATAAAGCAAAAGAGCTTGGTTTACTGGGAGCGGAGCGGACCTTGGCCGACACCATCAGGAGCGTTTATCCTGTTAAGATCGAGGAGACTCGAATGGTCGACGGCCGGAAAGTGCTTTTCAGGCCCGCCAGGCTTACGGACGAACGGGGCATTCAGGAACACTTTTATAACCTGGACCAGAAGGATGTGGTCCGTCGATTCATGCACGAAAAGACCAGTTTTGTAAGTAAGGATGTGGCCGAGGTGTTCCAGGTGGACTACATCCACGACATGACCATTGTGGCCGTAATCGGCGACCCGGGGTTTGAGAAAATAATAGCATTGGGCGGGTACTTACTGGACCCGGCGAGCAATATGGCAGAGGTTGCCTACAGCGTGGACAAGAGATGGCAGGGCGAAGGTCTTTCCACTTTAATCCATGAAAAACTTGCCCAGACGGCACGCGAGCATGGGATCAGCGGTCTTGTGGCCTATACGGGGCCCAGCAACCGGAGGATGATCAGGCTTTTTGAGCAACTCCCTTACAGGATAAACAGCACATTGAGCGGCGATGTACTCACCCTTTCAGCCAGGTTCGATGAACCTTTGCATGATTCGTGATGTTTTTTGCTTGCAACTGAAACGATGATAGCAGGAGGGGTATATAATTACGAGTTTTGGGAAGGAGGAACAAAAAATGGCAGAGACACCAAAATGGTATGACGCCCATTTGGAAGAATATCAGAAGGTGGCGTATGTGAAGAGCCGTGATGAATATAATGCTCTTTACAGGGAGTCCATCGAAGACCCGGACCGGTTCTGGGGAGAGCAGGCCGGAAAGTATCTCACATGGGAAAAGGAATGGGACTTTGTCCTTAAATACGATTTTAACGAAGCTAAGATAGAATGGTTCGGAGGGGGTGTATTGAATGCCTGTTATAATTGTCTCGACAGGCATATGGAGACGCTTAAGGACAAGGTGGCATATTACTGGGAGGGTGACAATCCTGACGAAAAAAGGATTATCTCTTATGGCGACCTCTATGACCAGGTAAACAAGATGGCGGCCGTTCTGAAAGCAAAAGGCGTAAAAAAGGGAGACCGGGTGATTATATACATGCCCATGATCGTGGAATTGCCTGTGGCCATGCTGGCCTGTGCCAGAATCGGCGCCATCCACAGTGTGGTCTTCGGGGGTTTCAGCGCGGAGGCCCTTGCAAACCGCATACAGGATTGCGAGGCCGGGCTGGTGATAACCGTGGACGGTGGTTTCAGGGCCGGCAAGGCTATTCCCCTCAAAAATACAGTGGATAAGGCCCTAAAGCACTGTCCTGATGTGAAAACGGTTATCGTATTTGACCGGGCGGGATTGAAGCCCGAATTGGATGCGAAACGCGAGATATGGTGGCATGAGGCCATGGCAGATCCCGATCTTCCATCCTATATCGCCCCTGAACCCATGGACGCGGAAGATCCGCTATTCATCCTCTATACCAGCGGAAGTACAGGCAGACCAAAGGGAGTTGTTCATACACACGGAGGCTATCTCCTGTATTCCGCCATAACCACACGCCTGGTTTTCGATCTGAAAGATGATGAAATAATGTGGTGCACTGCGGACATCGGATGGGTCACCGGGCACAGTTACGGCGTTTACGGCCCTTTGATCAATGGTTTGTCCAGCGTCTTGTTTGAGGGCGTCCCCACCTATCCCGGCTTTGATCGTTACTGGGACATTGTGGAGAGATACAAGGTGGCGAAATTTTATACCGCGCCCACGGTAATCCGATCCCTGGCAAAAGAGGGGGGGGATAACGTGGAAAAACATGATATTTCTTCTCTCAAACTCTTAGGAAGTGTCGGCGAGCCTATAAATCCCGAGGCATGGCGATGGTATTATCACTATGTGGGGAGGGATTGGTGTCCTATTATGGATACCTGGTGGCAGACGGAAACCGGGGGCCATATGCTGACGCCTCTTCCCGGTGTCTTTCCCATCAAACCGGGCTCCTGTTGTTTTCCCTTTTTCGGTGTGGACCCGGTGATCCTTGACGACACAGGTGAAGAGGCAAAGTATCCGGGCCAGGAAGGGGTGCTGTGCATCGGGAAACCGTGGCCCGGAATTGCCCGGACCGTCTACGGGGATCATGAGCGCTTTATCGAGACCTATTTCAGTCAGGTACCCGGCATGTATTTTTCCGGGGACGGCGCCAAAAAGGATGAAGACGGGTATTTCTGGATCATAGGCCGTATCGATGACGTGATCAATGTTTCGGGACACCGTTTGGGGACGGCCGAGGTGGAGTCGGCCCTTGTTCTCCACAAGCTGGTGGCCGAGGCCGCGGTGGTCGGATACCCCCATCCGGTCAAGGGCCAGGGCATATATGCCTTTGTTACCTTGAATACGGGTGTAAGCAAATCCGATGAGATAAAAAAAGAATTGATCAACCTTGTCAGATCTGAAATCGGGCCCATTGCAACCATAGATGTCCTTCAGTGGGCGGATGCCCTCCCAAAGACCCGAAGCGGTAAGATTATGAGACGCATACTTCAGAAAATAGCGGCGGGAAAAGCGGACGAGGTGGGAGATATATCCACCATCGCCGACCCAACCGTTGTTGAAACCCTGATCAGGGAATGTCCCGCCGCTTAAGGGATATTTATGACCGGGCAACTCGCCTTTTTTGCGCGAGGCCGTTACAGTCAACCGGCAACAGGTGGTGAGGAGTCATGATTTGCACGGACAAAAGGGGGTGTGCCTTCGAGGTGAGGGCTTACACTCCCGGGGATTTTTCCTGCCTTGCGGAGATGTATGACTTGTTTACACCCAAGGTCAAATTCCAGGGTATGCCCCCTTTGGAGCGGGAGGCATGCAGAAAATGGATCAGAGGGTTGATAGACGCCGGAGCAAATTTTCTGGCCTGGCGTGATGACAGGGTGGTGGGTCATGTGGTCGTGCTGCCCGATTTAGACAAAGGTGACGCAGAGTATCTCATTTTTGTAGATCAGTTTAATCGGAGAGTGGGTATCGGAAGCGAACTCACGCGCACCGCCATAAAAAAGGCTGAAGGCCTAGGCCTCAAGACGGTCTGGCTGACGGTTGATGCCTATAATTTCAGGGCCACAAAACTTTATAAAAAATGCGGTTTTTCGTTTTGTAAGGCATATGAATCTCCATCTGAACGGTTGATGGAATATGTTTGTGAGTGCAAGAATGGCGGTTAAGACCGGTATTGTCAGAGACAAAAGATATCTTGAGCACAAACCGGGTCACATGCATCCGGAGCACCCCAACCGTCTCAAGGCCGTCTATAAAATGCTGGACAGTAGCTTTCCAGTAGGTTTGCTCGAAATAGAGCCGGAGCCCGCCACCTTAGAGCAAATAGAATTGTTTCACACCCCGTCTTATATTAAAAAGGTATTAAAGACGGCAGATCACGGATTCACGAGCCTTGCCCCCGACACCCCTGCCAGCTCCAGGACATATCTCTCGGCATGGCTGGCCGTAGGCGGATGTCTCAAAGCCCTGGATACCCTTGTCTCCGGACAATGCGAGGTCTGCCTTTCTCTGGTGCGACCTCCCGGACACCATGCTCTCAGGGATCGTGCAGGGGGATTTTGCATCTTCAATAATTTAGGCATCACAGCCAGATACGCCATCCAGCGATATGATTTTCAACGCATCCTCATAATAGATTGGGACATACACCACGGTAACGGATTAAACGATATCTTTTATGAAGACAAGCAGGTGTTATATGTTTCCTCACACGATATCATGTTATATCCGTATACCGGCGATTGGAAAGAGACCGGTAAAGGTGAGGGCGAGGGATATACAATAAATATTCCTATACCCAGGACGCTGAAAGACGAAGATTTTTTCTATTTGTACCATGAGATTGTCTGTGACGTTCTCAGGGCATTCAGCCCGCAACTGGTTTTGGTGGGTGCCGGTTTTGATGCCCACCATGAAGACCCCGTTGGCAGGTCAAAACTTTCCGAGCAGACATTTCGATGGCTGACGCACATGATTTTAGACATAAGGGCGGAGATAGACCATCCTCCAATATTACTGGTACTGGAAGGTGGTTATAGCCCGCGGGCCCTGGCCTCTTGCGTTAAGGAGGTCCTGGATGCATTAAAATTTGAGGGCACATGGGAAAGGCCCTCCTTTAACGGCGTTGAACAGGGTGACGAACTGGTTCGGAAGATCCGCAGGATTCATGGGAAATACGGGGTTTGGTAGACTAATTATTCGGGGGAAAGCTTTATGATAAAGGCCAGGATAGCGGCGGAGAACTCTGAAGCCAATCTCATATCCTATAATCAAACCTATAAGACGTTTGACTGGGCAGATGTGGAAAAGGAATTTTCCTGGCACCGGACAGGCAAAATAAATATTGTCCACGAGGCGGTTGACCTCCGGGCCATGGATCCCCAAAAGCAGGGACAGAAGGCCCTCATATTTGAGAAAAACGGGCAAATAGAGGAATTCAGGTATCTTGATCTGAAAGAATGCTCTTGCCAGTGGGCCAATCTTCTTGCTCAATACAGTTTTGAGACAGGAGATCGTTTTTTTGTCTTTTTACCACCCTGCCCGGAAATCTACTTAGCCATATTGGCCTGCGCTCGTCTGGGTGTCGTAATCTGTCCGGTATTTTCTACTGTCAACTTTGATGAATTGGCGGGGCGCCTTAATAATGCTCAGCCCCGGGGCATACTGACCCATCCCGACCTCGTGGAAATGATACCTGCTGAGGCCATGGGCAGCGTGCAGTATGTTTTCTTGACCGAAGGTCCCGTACCCGGCGTCTTTTCCAACGAGGTCCTGGTCGAGGGCGTCGTGCAACATATGCCTAAAGAATTTACCACAGTATGGCTCCCGGCGGACGCCCCCCTATATATAAACTATACTTCCGGTTCCACCGGCCCGCCAAAGGGCGTTGTGCATACCCACCGGGACATGGCGGGTATCTTCATATCAGGCAAATACGTACTTGATCTGACTGAAGATACCATCCTCTGGGTGGATGCTGATCCGGCCTGGGTTACAGGCCTTGTCTGCGGTACCTTTGCGCCCTGGCTGTGTGGATCCACATCTTTGGTGCAAGGCGATAATTTTGAGGCCTACAACTGGTACTGGACCTTGGAAAAACACCATGTTTCGGTTTGGTATACAACCCCCAGGACCATAAGGAGACTCATGGAGGCAGGGGAAAACCTTCCGGGCCGGTATGATCTCTCCGGTTTACGTCATATTGCCAGTGTTGGAGCACCCCTTGTCCCTGACCTCTTTTACTGGGCAAAACAGCATTTAGGGCGCTCCCCTCACGACACCTGGTGGATGACGGAGACCGGGATGATTTGCCTGGCCAACTTTCCTTCCATGGATATCAAACCCGGGTCCATGGGCAGACCGGTGCCCGGTATTGAAGCGGCAATCCTTGACGACCGCGGGAAACCATTGCCCCCCATGAGTCTCGGTGACCTTGCCTTAAGGGTGGAATGGCCGGGAATGATGAGAGGATTATGGCAGGACGAGGACCGGTACGAAGACTATTTTCGTTTCAAGGGCTGGTTCCTCACCGGCGATATCGCAATAAAGGATGATGAGGGCTATTATTACCACCAGGGAAGGAATGATGATCTCCTCAAGGCCGGTGGGGACAAGGTAATCGGTCCTTATGAGATTGAGCAGGTCCTCTGCATGCACCCTGCCGTGGCCGAGGCCGCGGTTATATCCAAAGGAACGGAGCCGGACAAGGGTGTGTCCTTTTTAAAGGCCTTTATCACCATTCATAAGGGCTTCACCCCTTCGACTCGATTGAATCATGAGGTCAAGGCCTTTTTAAAGGCCAGTCTGTCTTCAGACGTCATTGTGAAAGAGATAACCATCCTGGAAAAACTCCCCAAGACAAGAAGCGGAAAGCTGCTGAGAAGGGTTTTGAGAGCAGGGGAATTGGGCCTGCCAGGGGGCCAGACACTTAATATGCAGGATTAGTACGGGCCTCATACTGTTAGCCCTGACCGCAGAATTTCTGGTAGTCGGTCTTCAAGCTCTTTTCACCTGACGAAAAACTCGGGTATTGATGAGTGAACCCTTCCGTATCCGGTTGACTAAGGCCTATTTCAACTCCGCGCCGTATTTACGGTACAGCCCACGAAACTGATGGTAGGTCAAACCCAGGATCCGGGCCGCCTTTTTCTGATTAAATCTGGCCTCTTTGAGGGCACTCTTCAAAAATCTGAATTGGAGTTCCCGGACGGCTTCCCCTAAGGGTTTTCCCATAAGGTCATCGAGAGAGGTTACTTTCTTGTTCGCGGCCTTCTCCACGGCTTCCGGTTCTTTCCGGGCGGTGGGCCGGGCCCGAAAGGGGTCGAAGTCGATATGGGAGATAAGCGGTGAATCCGACCGGTACACAGCGCGCTCCACTATATTCTTTAATTCTCTCACGTTTCCGGGCCAGTCATGGCTTTCAAGGGCGTCTATGGCCTCCTGGCTGAATTGGGGCATCTCTTTCCGGCCTAACTCAAGGGTCATTCTTCCGGCAAAATGGTTCGCGAGCAGAAAAATGTCTCCCTGTCTTTCCCTGAGAGGGGGCAGAAAGAGCACTTCAAAAGATAGACGATCCAGCAGGTCCCGCATGAATCTGCCCTCATCTGTCAGGGCGATGAGGTCCGCATTGGTCGCCGCAACAATTCTCACATCAACTTCAATACTCTCCGAACTGCCGACACGCTCGAAGGTGCCGTATTCAACAACGCGCAATATCTTCTCCTGGACTTCCATAGGGATATTGCCGATTTCATCTAAAAACAAGGTGCCTCTGTCCGCGGTCTCAAACCTCCCGGTCCGGCGTTGCTCAGCGCCGGTAAATGCCCCCCTTTCATGCCCGAATAATTCGGCCTCGATGAGTGAAGGGTTTAGTGCCGAGCAATTTAACGCCACCAGGGAACCCCGCCATCGATCGGATAAAAAGTGGAGCCGGGACGCGGCAAGTTCTTTCCCGGCGCCCCTCTCCCCTACGAGTAGCACCGGCCGGTTGATGGGGGCCACCCTTGAAAGATGCTCCTGAAAGTCGAGAAATGCCTCGGATTGCCCCAAGGCTTCTGACATACCGATAGAGGTCTTTGTCCTGACATCCTGACTTAATGGAGATGAATCCTTTCCCATGGCTTTAAATCCTATAATATGGTTGAATATGCTAAATAATAGTAATTTATACCACAGGCCTTTCTGCTTTGTCAAGGGTGTAACCCCGTGAAATGAGATCGGTTTCCGCGGTAACTGGGGCGACGGCATGATTCATGCTGTTCAATGGGGCAAATAGAGAAAAGAAGGAGGGCCATGTCATGGGTATTTTTACACGATTTCGAGACATCATCAGTTCCAATATCAATGCCATGCTGGATAAGGCGGAGGACCCGGAAAAACTGATCAAACTCATGATCCGCGAGATGGAGGATACGCTTGTCGAGATCAAGACTTCATGCGCCGGGGTTATGGCGTCCATGAAAAAGATTCAGCGTCAGCTTGATGAAGTTCAATCTCGCATTAAGTACTGGGATGAAAGGGCCGCCTTAGCGGTCAGAAAGGGGAGGGATGATCTGGCGAGGGAGGCACTTCTGGAAAAGCGCCGGTATGGCGAAAGGGCCGGGTCCCTTGAGGAAGAGCTGTCGGAACATAGCTTGCTGGTCGAGCAGTACCAGGAAGATATTGGTCAGCTTGAGGATAAGATGGGGTCTGCACGCGAGAAACAACGAATGCTTCAGCAACGTCACATCCACGCAAGAAGAAAAATGCGCGCCCAGGAAGATATTCGCCGCATGGAAACCTCGGATGCCATATTCAGGTTCGAAGAATTTGAAAATCGTATCGAAAGAATGGAGGCGGAGGCGGACCTGGTCAATTTCGGAAGAAAACCGACGCTGGAGGGAGAACTGGACACCCTTTTGGTTGACGATGATATTGAAAAGGAGCTACAAAGAATAAAGTCTTCTTTCTCAAGGAAGGACGAGGAGCCCCCCCGGGTTTAATCCGCAGATTACACGGATTACGCTAACCATTTGAACCTTTCGAGAAAAGGAAGGATTCGGTTTTCAGGGGGCACCTGTCCATATTATCCAAAAACGACCGGGAGGGCAAAATCAACCATGCATGCCGTCATAGCACTATCGATCATTTTCGGAGGCTCCGTCCTCATCCTGGCCATTATCGGAAGTACCATCCTCATGGCCATAAAGTTTTTTAAAGGGACTGTCTCAAAAAAGGGCCAACAAAACCAGACCGATGAAGCCAAAATGATACAGGAGATCTACAAGGGGCTTTCCCTAATGGAAGAGCGTGTTGAGGCCTTGGAGACCATCATTCTGGAGCGAGAAAGAAAGGACCGTACATTATGAGAGGGTATAGAAAGTTCCACCGCCGCGCGCATTATCGACCCTGGAAAAGCGGACACATGAGGGGCCGATTTGAAGGCCTGTTCAATGGCGGGCTCCACCGTTCACGAAACGGGGTCATATTGGGCGTTTGCAGAGGGATCGCAGAATATTTCGATTTTTCTGTTTTCTGGGTCAGGGCTGCCGCTGTCATCTTTTTGTTCATAAGCGGCTTCTGGCCCATCACAGCCATCTATTTCATAGGGGCCTTTTTGATGAAGCCGGAACCGGCCATACCGGTTCAGACAAGTGAAGAGCAGGAGTTTTACGACAGTTATGTCCATTCCAGGAGAGCGGCCACGGATCGCCTGAAAAGGCGATATGACACCCTGATGCGCCGTATTCAGCGATTGGAGCATACGGTCACATCCAAGGAATTTGACTGGGACCGGAAGCTGAATGCATAAAGCGATGAAAAGGGGGTCTGTTTTTGACTCTTTCTCTGTAAAAAACATCTAATCAAGCTGTGACCTCAGTTTTCAGATTTTAGGAGATGGTTTGGTCACCTTCAATCACTGACGCTGGTTACCCGGTTATGCTTGATTATGGTCGAAGATCCCCTATTGTTTACTTCATGAATCGTGAAACGGTCAGTCTGCCTCCCCAGGAGCAATTTTGGCCTTCCGCGAGGTCAGCAGGTTTTGCAGGTCCTCAAGGATGACATAACCGCAGGGGACCAGGAGGAGGGTGATTCCCGTAGCAAAGAGAACCCCGAATCCGAGACTGACCGCCATGGGGATCAGGAACTTTGCCTGCAGGCTTTTTTCCAGAATCATCGGCGTCAGCCCGGCAAAGGTGGTCAGAGAGGTGAGGATAATGGCCCGAAAACGGAGCCCCGCTGCCCGGGTCACCGCCTCCCGGGCACTGGCCCCTTTGCTGCGGATCCGATTGGTGGCGTCAATCAGGACAAGGGAGTCGTTGACCACGACGCCTGCAAGTCCTACCATTCCAAACAGGCTCAGCAGGCTGAGGTTGAGCCCCATGATGAGATGCCCTGCAATGGCGCCCACAATTCCAAAAGGGATCGCCGCCATGACGATAAAGGGCTGGAAAAACGATTTGAAGGGGATGGCTAAGAGGGCGTAGATGCAGAAGAGGGCAATTGCAAACCCATTGATGACGTCAGACATGGACTCCTTCTGTTCTTTGCCCTCACCTTCAATGGTGTATCTCAGGCCGGGATATTTATACATCAACCGGGGGAGCACCCGGGTCACGACATCCATCCTCAGCTCGTTCGCATTGGCAACAGACTCGTCCACATCCGCGGTGACCTTGACCACGCGAAGCCGCTGGGCCCGCTGGATAGAGGCATATCCCCGTTCCATCTTCACCTCGGCCACCTGACTGAACGGCACTTCCTTTCCCCCCGACGTCCGGATCCGCATCTCTTTCACATTGCCCAAGGACTTCCGCTCCTGTTCGGGATACCGTACCAAAACCTTTACCTCGTCCTGATCCCGCTGAAGCCGGAGGGCCTCGGCCCCATAGAAGGCATACCGCACCTGTTGGGCAAGGTCGTTGAGGGTCAGGCCGAGACTGCGTGCGGCGGGCTTGAGTTTCAACTGCATCTCTTCCTTGCCGGGGAGGAAGCTGTCGCTGATATCAAACGTGCCGGGGTATTTTGCAAGTTCCGCCTTCAGATCATCCGTAGCAGCGAGGAGTTGGTCGTGATCTTCCAACGAGAGATGAACCTCCACCGGATTGCCGGCACTGAAGAGTTCACTCTGGAAGGTAACGGATTCGGCATCGGGGATCGCTCCCACCCTTTCCCGCCACATCTTGACCAGTTTCATGGCGCTCACATCCCGCTTTTCCCCTTCTAATAGTTGCACAAAGATCTGGGCAAGGTTACCCCCCAACTCGGGGGAACCCGCATTGGGGCCATGCCCTCCGGTGTGGAGGCCTACCAGTGAGACACTGTACTCGAACAGCGGGGGGGCCCCTTTGGACCGCTTTTTGTCCATCTCGGCCAAGGTCTCCTGGGCCGCATGTTCCAGGAGGTTGACCATCTCGACGGTCCGAGAAACAGGGGTTCCGGCGGGCATGGTAAGCGTGCAGGTCAGCACATCGCTTTCTACCTTTGGAAAAAATGTGAACTTGATCCAGCCACCTTCCCAAATCCCCACGGAAAGAAGAAGGACGGCGATCCCCACGGCAACAGTGGCATACCGCCACCTCACACATAGATCCACAAGGCGTGCATAGGGGTTGCGAATCACCCATTTGAGGCCCTTAGCCGTCAGTTTTTCCCTTTGGCCCTTTCCACGTCGCTTCATGGCCCTCTCCCTGCTCCGGTTGAGATGGGCCGGCAGGATCAGCAGGGATTCCATCAGCGATCCCATAAGGACCAGGATGACGACAATGGGGAGGTTGCGCATGATCTTGCCCATCGTACCGGTCCCTAAGAGGAGGGGCCAGAATGCCACGACTGTAGTCAGGACCGAAAAAATCACGGGTCGTCCCACCTCCACTGTCCCGTCCACGGCACTACGGAGCGGGCCCTCTCCCTCTTCATTCTTTCGAAAAACATTCTCCCCCACGATGATGGCGTCGTCCACCACAATGCCTAACACCGTGATAAAGGCAAACAGGGATATCATATTGATGGAGATGTCAAATTGCGGGAGCATCCACAACGCGGACAGGAAAGAGATGGGAATACCCAGGGTTACCCAGAAGGCCAGACGGATATCTAAGAACATCCAGAGAAGGATGCTCACCAATATCAACCCATAGGCCATGTTTGTCAGCAAGAGCTCGATCCGGCTCTTGAGAATCTTGGACATGTCCTGATAGATGCCGATATCGACCCCTGCCGGCAGGGAAGGCCTGATCTGTTCGGCATACTTTTTAACGGTTTTTGCCACCTTGAGGGCGCTCTGGTCTGCCACCCGGTAGACCTGGATGACGGCGGCGGGTTTGCCCTGAAACCTCGCAAAGAGATCCACATCCTCGAATCCATCGCTCAGATCAGCGATCTGCCCCAATGTTACCTTGGTGCCGTCTGCGCGCGTAATGATGGGCAGGTCCCGGTATTCTGCCGCATAGTAGCGCCTCCCTTTGGTCCGGATGAGGATCTCACCGGCCCCGGTCTTGACGCGGCCTGCCGGGAGATCAAGGCTCCCTCTTCGCACGGCGTCCGCTACCTTGCCAAGGGTCAACCCGTACCTTCGCAGGGTCTCTTCTGATATCTCGATATGGATTTCGCCCGTTCTCACGCCGAAGAGGTCTGCCTGGGTGATCCCGGGGAGATTGGTGATCTCGTCCTTGATCTTCTCGGCAAGGTTTTTGATAGTGGCCTCAGGGACATCCCCGTACACGGCAAGGCTGATGACCTGGCTCCGCCGGGTCATTTCCCTGACAACCGGTTTTTCCGCCTCGTTTGGAAAGGTGGTGATGCTGTCCACCTCTGCCTTGACTTCGTCCAGGAGCTTCTTCAGATCCCAGCCTTTCATGACCTCGATGGTCACGGTGCCTGAACCTTCCCTTGCCGTGGAGTCGATCCGTTTGATTCCGGCCAGGCCTGCCACTCTTTCTTCGATTCGCCGGATGATCGCCTCTTCCACTTCGGACGGAGAGGCGCCCATGTACTCGGTGGTCACGGAAATGCGATCCAAGGAGAATTCAGGGAACACCTCGATTTTCATGGTCAGGCCCGTGACAGCGCCGGCCAAAATGAGAAAGAACATCAGCAGATTGGCTGCAACGTGGTTGTCAGCAAACCAGGAAACGATCCCTTTCATGACCGGTTTTCCTCCTTCATGGGAAGTGGTCGCACTTCCATGCCATCCGTGACTGTCTTGAGGGGGGATACGACCACCTGTTCCCTATCCTCGAGACCCGAACTGATCTGGACCTGTTCACCATCGATCCGGGCCACCTTGACCTTTCTGTAGTGAAGTTTCCCATCCGGGTCCACGACCCAGGCCACATTCCCCTGATGAAGGGCGCTGCGGGGGATAATGGCCATATCAGGGATATCATGGCCCTTGATTTCAACGGTTACGAACAGACCCATGGCCAGGGGCGGTTTTGTTGCATAGGGCCTGTGAACCCGTACCACTACGCGGACCATTCGGGTCTGTTCATCCAACTTCCCCTCTGCCCTGACCACTCGTCCCTCCCACGAACGCTCCCTGCCCGCCATCCTGGCCCGGATGGTTGCAGGGGCCCCGGGGCCCTTGCCCGGTGTGAAGCCGGGGACGTGAAACCACTGCAGGCTCTCGTCCTCTAAGGACACCACAATCTCCGCAGCGCCGGTTGAAAAAATCGCGGCCAATTTTTCGCCAGGCCTCACATACTCTCCCAGATCCACATCTTCCTGTTCCACCCTCCCATCAAAGGGCGCCTCTATTTTGGTCCGTTCAAGATTCAGCCTGGCCTTTTGCAGTTCAGCCTTGTCCGCATCCAATTTGGCTTTGGCTGCCGTCAATTGCGGTTGTTTGAGAACCAGAGGCGGGGGGGCCTTTCCTTTTCCCGCACTGTCCGCATAGAGTTGGGACCACTCCTCCCCGGCAGCCTCTGTTTCCTCCTCGGCCATACGGAGCAGGCTTTCGGAGTTTCTCACCTTGGATTGGGCAAGGGTGACCGCCAACCGGTAATCTTCAGGTTCGATCGCTAACAGGATCTCCCCCTTTTTGAATTGTCCTCCATTGATAAGAGAGGGGGCAATATAGACCACCTTGCCGTCCACCTGCGGTACCATATGAATCTCCTGCAGCGGTCTGACCGTTCCTTCCCCTTTGATGACAACCGACCGGGAAGCGGTTTTCACCTCCATAACCCGGACAATAGGCAGGGGAATCGCAACCTTCTGCTTCTTGATCTGGGGCCTGCTTTCAGTAAGTTTGATCATGCCTAATGCTCCCAATGCAATCAGGCCAAGGGTCAAAATTGTCTGTAAAATTCTTTTTTTCGTTTTGCTCATAACGTAGCTCTCAATATAAGGTCCTCAGGTTTCGAATTGCAGCGTCAAGTATCAAGGCTCACCAGAGGGTGTATGACCCAAAGCCTTCAGTGTCTTTTCCCTTGACCGGGGGAAGCATTGCCCAACCACCGCCCAGGGCCCGATGCAGGGTGACGCGATTCGCCAGGATCGTCAACTCCACCAGCAGCAGTTGATCTTCCGCCTGAAATCGCGTTTGTTGGGCATTCAACACGGTCAGGTAATCCACCAGGCCACGAACATAACGGGCTTCCGCTACCCGTTGGGTGGCACGGGCTTCCACCAAGAAACTCAGGACATCCCTTCGACGCTCAATCTGTTTTCTGCGGGTTAAAAGCGCGTTTTCCACCTCTTTGAAAGCGTTTAGAACCGCTTTATTGTATCCCGCAACTCCCTGCTCGTAGCGTGCTTCCGCTGCCCGTTGATTGGCCTTTAATCGGCCTGCATCGAAGAGGGGCTGGGCCAATCCCGCAGCCAGGCTCCAGGCGGCCCCGGGTTGAAAGAGATTGACCAATTCTTCGCTGGCATAGCCGTAACTACCCGTCAGGCTGATGCTTGGAAAACGGCTGGCCTTGGCCACGCCGATCTGCGCAT
>CAZFSF010000013.1:11453-15241 GCA_964522045.1 uncultured Desulfobacteraceae bacterium | reverse complement strand
CCCGTCAGGCTGATGCTTGGAAAACGGCTGGCCTTGGCCACGCCGATCTGCGCATTCAAGGCCTTCAACTGGGCTTCTGCGGCTCGAATATCCGGCCTGCGCAACAGAAGCTCACTGGGCAGGCCGGGCGGTATAGCGCTAAGCTTCTTGTAATAGTCCTCGGGCTGCGGATAGGGTTTACGGGTTTCAGGATATTCCCCTGAAAGCACGGAAAGGGCCTGTTGTGCGGTTCCCAGTTCCTGCCTGAGCTGAGGTATCTGTCCCTTTGCCTGGTTCAGGGTTCGTCGGGCCTGCCTGAGATCCAGGATGCTGGTCAATCCCCGTTTGTAACGCCGCTCCACAAATGTGACGCTGTCCTGGTAATTCTTCAGACTCTGAAGGGTGATCTGGATCCGTCTTTCAAGGGATTGGATCTGCAGATAAAGGCTGACGGCCTCAGCCACCAGGCTCTGGGAAAGGGTCAGTCGATTTTCTTTTTCCTGCAACAGTTGCGCCCGGGAGGCTTCCTCCGCCCGTGCATATTTTCCCCACAGATCCATCTCATAGGATGCCGGCAGCGAAAAACTGTACTGGTTCACGGTTCCGCCAATGGGAATGCCCGGGCCTAAAGTGGATTCCGGATCATGTTGTCGCTGAGCCCCGCCCTTGAACCCCAGAGTCGGAAATCGATCCGCCCGGGTCTGAATCACCTGGTACTGCAATTCCAGAATACGCGCTGCAGCCTGCTTGAGATCCGGATTGTTTTTGAGCACCCTTTTCACCAGGCCGTTAATTTCCGGATCCCCAAAGACCTCCCACCATCGGTCTTCCGGTACAACAGCCGTAGCATTCTTGGTCCGATACTGAAACCTTTGTGGCTGGGCAAATTGGAGATTCGGCTTTTTGAAGTCCGGTCCCATCTTTATGCACCCACCCGCCACAAAAAAGAGGAGCATGATCGGAAAGAGAAGACCGAAGCTGCGGTTCATTACGCTCCCTCCTCCCTCTTCACGTTCAGCCCTGTTAAAGTGAATTGAACGATATGTTCCACCAGCCGGTCCTTGAAGGGGCCGTCGTATTCCTGCCCCGTAACACGCATGATCGGCAGCCTGGCAAAATTAAAATAGATTACCATAGCGAAAATACTCACGATGTTGAGCATCATTCGTTCCGTTTCAATCCCCTCTGCCATAAAAGGAAGGAGCATGCCGGCCACCTCTCCGAAAAAGGGCTTTATCATTTCGTCAACCAGCATATCGGTGGCAAGGCCCGGCCTGCTCATTTCCCTGATCATGAGCTGGGCATGACGCAGGCGCTCATCATCTGTCAGGGGACCTTTCAGGAAGGCCGTTGCCAGGGCATTAACGATGCCCGGGAGGGAAGTTTCATCCTCGGCGGAAAGGGCATCCCGGAAACCTGATTGGACCCTTCTGGCCCGCGGTATCCATCTGGCCCTGAATACCTCCAGGTAGAGGTTATGTTTGTTGCCGAAATAATAATTCACCGCAGCCAGATTACAATGGGCGGCAAGGGTGATTTCCCGGACTGTGACCGCATGAAAACCTTTTTCCGCAAACAGGGCCTCTGCCTCGTCCAAGAGCCTTTCTCTTGATATCGCGTTCTGATCTATTCTGCCCATAAAACCATCCCTTCATTTAATACGAACGTTTGTATAAAACAATTGTTTTAATGTCAAGCGTTTTTTTGAGGAATTCGTAGAATTTGCTCAGAACCTTCAAGGTAATGTCGAGATTTCAATGGTGGCCATCACTTAGGGATAACTTCTCCCTTAGTAATCGAGAGGTCCGATTGGACTGGGGGTAAGATCAATCTACAGGGCCATCCGGATTTGCCAGGACTGCCCGGATCTCTTGCATTATGGGGCCATCCTCTCCCCAAAGCCTGCAGCTGTTAATCAGGCTGGAAAGACCCTTGAATTCATCCAGGGAACGGGGAATGGGATGACGATTGCGGGAGTAGTGGGTCCAATACCCATGCAGCGCGGCAGTCCCCATAACCACAATAAGATGAGTCAGATGGTTACAGCCTCGAACCCCGCCCAAGAGATGGTTCACCTTCTCGCTGTAACCAGATAAGATCTGAAGACCGATAACTTTCTTCACTCCCTCCAAGGTGGATGGACAGAGTTCATGGGGTGTTTCGGGCATCTCCGCCTCCGCATCGAGGATCGTCACGGGCCAGCCCCCAATAAGCATCCGTACGCACATCAGGTGCACTACCCCCGGTTGTCGCGGTTCGCCGTTCCAATGGAATCCCTGAACAAGCCGTTCATCTCTCAGCCAACCCTCGACAACCAATTGATCATTTTCCAAGGGATATGTCCGCAACTCCAATCGCCGTTCATGGACCGGAGTTCCTTTAATAAGTTCCTTTAATCGACTCATGAATATTCTCCATTGAGTTACCTGAGATAGGAGAAAAGTGCAACTCCAAGGACAAAAATGATTAACCCCATAACCCGCATGGTCTCATGCCTTGCTTTCATGAACCACCATTCCATTAGGGCCTTGGTCTGTTGTGGAGGCGCCATATAAAAATAGACCCCTTTTGATGTGGCCAACAATCCTAAAATAAAGGTCAGCCAAAATATGTCTCTGTTACAAAAAGCCCCGATTATCAGGACTACTCCGAAAATAAAGGGCAAGAAAGACAACCGCTTAATTTTTTCTGTAAAAAACATTTTTTTTAAAAAATCCCTGGTCTTTTCAGTAAAGATTATGAGGGCTGTGCCAGCTACGATCCATAAAAGAGCTATAATATAAAGTAATGCTGTCATTTCTACCTCCAGGTTGATAAATTCCGTTAGCTGTTTATGGGTTAAGGGTTCGACGCATCTTGTGCGCGTATATCACCTTTCATATAATATGCAGAGGGTAAGGTGTAAGGCTCAAGGCGCAAGGAACATAACGAGCACCCAGTATCCAGTACATTTTACATACCATGGTTTAATTTGAAAGGAAAATCATGAGGGTAAGCCTCAAAATCTGTTTGCTCAAACATAAGCTAATTAGGCAAAATTAGTGCAAAATAGGATTATCATAGTTTACTTTAATAATAATTTGAAGACAATTTGAAAATTCTTGACAATATTGGGCCATAATGCTATTATATATTATTATTTATTCCTGATTCCTCGGCATTCTCTTTCGACTGTCATGGGGGCACTAAAATGAGCACAGACCAGAAACAATTTAAAGATGAGAAAGAAACCCGGGCAAATCTCCCGGATATTGATTCGAACAGCCCGCCTCATGAACCCGTCAAAGGGGTTCCCGGCGATCTATCTTCTGATGATGAGTTCATAGAGCTTGTGGATGTCGTTATCACAGGGGAAAAGCCCCAGGATGTGGAGACTGATGATCGAGATGACACCTATGAGTCGCTTGATTTTGATTTTGAAAGCCCCGAGGACCTCGAAGCACCGGACTCATATACCTTAACAGAGCTTCCCCCGGATGACTTGGCAGAGGTGATGGAAAGTGTAGAAAATGAGGATGAAACCGATGAATCCGGGCCTACGGCCATTTCTGACGAGCTACTTGCTATTTCAACGGAAAGACTTGAGGATATAATTACCGAGGCGGTCAAGGATGTTGTAGAGAGGGTTACAAGAGAAACCATGTCTGAGGTTGCTGAAAAGGTAATCAAAGAGGCTATTGAAGGCCTGAAGCAGAGTCTTGAACCACCGCCGTCGTAGCCGTTGGTTCCAGCGGTTTTATCAAAAACCCCATAAAAACGAATATGCAGACCTTGCTAAGTGGTCGAGTCCCGCCTAAGGCAGACTTCTT
>CAZFSF010000013.1:0-11353 GCA_964522045.1 uncultured Desulfobacteraceae bacterium | reverse complement strand
CTTTCATTTGACATTTGAGCTTTTTCATTTGATATTGTCACCCATATGAGCAGATTAAAATCACGTCATCCTTCCGGCTCGCCTACAGCTTGTAGAGGGCGTAACCCCATAGGGTGGAGTCTGGACGTGGATGCTATATATATTTTGAGGAGTGTTTGATAGATGAATAGTGAACCAATGGCAAAGAGTTACGAATCTAAGAGTGTTGAGCAGAAATGGTACGAATTCTGGGAAAACCACGGTCTCTTTAGGGCGGAAGGCACCTCTGACAAGGACCCCTATTGCATCGTGATTCCACCCCCGAATGTCACCGGTAGCCTTCACATGGGCCACGCCCTGAACAATACCCTTCAAGATATCCTCTGTCGTTTCAAAAGGATGAAAGGGTTTAATGTCCTGTGGCAACCGGGCACCGACCATGCGGGGATCGCCACCCAGAACGTGGTGGAAAAAGATTTGGCAGCGAAGGGCACGGACCGGTACGCAGTTGGAAGGGAGAAATTCATTGAATTGATATGGGAGTGGAGAAAAAAATACGGCGGGCTGATAATTAATCAATTAAGAAGATTGGGCTGTTCCTGCGACTGGAGCAGGGAACGATTTACCATGGATGAAGGACTGTCCAAGGCAGTAAGGGAGGTCTTTGTACGCCTCTATGAGGAAGGGCACATTTATCGTGGAGATTACATCATAAACTGGTGCCCCAGATGCCATACCGCCTTGGCCGATATTGAGGTTGAGCATAAAGAGAAAGAAAGCCATCTCTATTATATTCGCTATCCTTTTCAAAGCGGGGAGGGACATTTGACCGTGGCCACCACCCGCCCGGAGACCCTTTTGGGTGACACTGCCGTGGCCGTTAACCCTGAGGACGATCGGTACGCGACTTTGTCAGATCCCTATGTCCTGTTGCCTATTCTGAATAAGCCTATCCCGGTCATCTTCGATAAATATGTGGACATGGAATTCGGCACCGGAGCGCTTAAAATCACGCCCGCCCATGATCCAAATGACTTTGAAATAGGGAATACCCACCATCTTGATAGGATCAAGGTGATTGACGAAAACGGCATAATGAATGATTTAGCCGGCCCATACCAGGGAATGGAGAGGTTTGAATGCCGTGAACGGATCATAAAAGACCTGAAAATGGTAGATCTCCTCGAAAAGATAGAGCCCTACCAGAACGCAATCGGCCATTGCTACCGCTGCAAGACCATGATCGAGCCCCTTCTTTCAAAACAGTGGTTTGTGCGAACCGCCCCCCTTGCCAAAGAGGCAAGTAAGGCGGTCAGAGACGGAAAAACCACGATTTTTCCAGCCAACTGGGCGGGGGTATATTTTGAGTGGATGGATAACATCAAGGACTGGTGTATTTCCCGACAGATCTGGTGGGGGCATCGGATACCTGCATGGTACTGCCGGGAATGCGGAGCGGTCCAGGTGGCCAAGGAAGCACCGACAATCTGTAACTCATGCCGGAGCCATGACCTTGTCCAGGAAACTGACGTGCTTGACACATGGTTCAGTTCAGCCCTGTGGCCCTTTTCCACATTAGGCTGGCCTGACTCCACCCCCGAGCTCAAGACCTTTTACCCGACCGCTGCCCTTGTGACAGGTTTTGACATCCTCTTCTTCTGGGTCGCCCGGATGATGATGATGGGGATCCACTTCATGGGAGATATCCCCTTTAAGGATGTCTATATCCATGCCTTGGTCAGGGACGCGGAAGGGAAGAAGATGAGCAAATCAAAGGGAAATGTCATTGATCCCCTTGAAGTCATGGATCAGTTCGGCACAGACGCCTTCCGATTTACCTTGGCGGCACTGGCAGCCCAGGGGAGGGATATCAAGCTCTCTGAAGAGACGATCGTGGGTTATCGCCATTTTGTCAATAAAATATGGAATGCTGCTCGATTTGCCTTGATGAACTTAGACGAAAAGGAAGGCCCGAAATATGATGAAAGGGCCTACACCTTGGCCGACCGCTGGATTTTGACAAGGCTCGGGCAGGTCAGCGAAGAGGTGGCCCGGGCCATAGAAGCGTATCAGTTTAATGAGGCCGCGGGTCACTGTTATCAGTTTGTCTGGCATGAGTTGTGTGACTGGTATCTTGAGATGGCCAAGCAAGAGCTTTATGGTGAGGATGAGGCTTCAAAAGAGACTGCAAGGGCCGTTGTTCAAGAGACGCTTATGGTCGCCTTAAAGCTACTGCACCCCTTTATGCCCTTTATAACCGAAGATATATGGCAAAGGCTCCCAGGGACAGATGGAAGCATTATGGCTGCCAGTTTCCCTGATCCGTCTGATTTTTTAAGAGATGAAGATGCCTTAATAGAGATGAATCTGTTGATGGGGGTTATCGCAGCAATACGCAACATCCGTGGTGAGATGAATATATCACCCTCAACAAATGTAAGCCTGATTATAGATGCGGGAAATGAACGGGATGAGGAAATCTTAGAGCGGAATCTGGCCTACATTCAGACACTCGCCAAGGTGGATGGTGCATCCATCGGTTCAGGCCTCCCAAAACCGGAGAAATCGGCAACCGCGATATTCGAGGAGACCTCGGTTCATGTTCTTTTAGAGGGGTTGATAGACTTTGAGGAGGAGAAAAAAAGGATAAGAAAGACGATCAACAAAATTGAGAAAGATATGGAAGCCTCGCGCAAGAAGCTCTCAAACAGGGGGTTTTTAGAAAAAGCGCCAACCGAAATCGTAGCAGATGTAAGGGCTAAATTTGAAGGCTTCTCGGCAAAACTTTCAAAGCTCAAAGAGAATCTCTCATTCCTGGAGACCATTGATGATTGTTGAAGAGCAGCGAACTCGTCCGCCGTATTTGTGGCGGAAATCCGCGTTCATCGGGGATCATTACCCGATGGCGGCACGTATGATTAAGCTGGCCCTTGAGGAAGACATAGGGGCCGGGGATGTGACTACTGATGCTGTTATAGACCCGGAACTGAAGGGAGAGGCATATCTTGTTGCCCGGGAGGAATTAGTCTTAGCCGGGATGGCGG
The DNA here is from genome assembly GCA_964522045.1 of uncultured Desulfobacteraceae bacterium. Taxonomy (GTDB): domain Bacteria; phylum Desulfobacterota; class DSM-4660; order Desulfatiglandales; family Desulfatiglandaceae; genus Desulfacyla. The sequence continues at coordinate 8,330 of CAZFSF010000013.1, read as the reverse complement.
TATTCAAAAGCGTTTTTTTGGAAGTTGGCCCTGAAACAGAGTTTGAGGAATATTATGGTGATGGCGACCTCATACCCCCTGAAGCGAGGGTCTGTCTTCTTAGGGGTCGATTAACGTCCATACTACGAGGTGAAAGGACGGCCCTCAACTTCCTCCAGCGGATGAGTGGGATCGCTACCTTGACACGCCGGTATATGGAAAGGGTAAGACCTGCCAAGGTCAGGATCTTGGACACAAGGAAGACCGCGCCCGGTCTCCGGTGGTTTGATAAATATGCGGTCAGAATGGGCGGAGGGACCAATCACCGCTTTGGGCTGTCTGATGGAATCCTGATAAAGGACAATCACATTGCAGCGGCCGGCTCCATCTCCAGTGCCCTAAGTCTTGCCAAAAGATATGCCCCGCACACCCTAAAAATTGAGGTAGAGGTGGAAGACTTGGCCGGGGTGGAAGAGGCCTGTCGGGCCGGCGCAGACGCTATCCTCCTTGACAATATGCGTCCCGAAGATTTGAGAAAAGCAGTTGAACTCGTGGACGGTGCGGCCATGACTGAGGCCTCGGGTGGCATTACCTTAGATACAGTAGAAAATATCGCCGGGACCGGTGTGGATATGATTTCCGTGGGGGCCCTTACCCACTCGGCCAAGGCCGCTGATTTCAGTCTCGAAATCAGAACCAACATTGATAAAGGCGCAAAATGAAAAAATGAAATTGAAATATAGCAATATCAATAAGTTATAAAAAGGAAAGCATAGTTATCCTCAGAAGACTTAAGCCTAAAATCGTGAGCAAAGAATGGTGAAGAATTCCTTCAATATTCAGTATTCAATATTCAATATTCAATTCAAATGAGTGTTCCTGCCATTGATATGAAGGGGGTCTGGTTTTCCCATGATAGAACCCCGGTCCTTGAAGACGTCACCCTCACCTTGAAGCAGGGCGACTTTTTAGGAATAATCGGTCCAAACGGGGGGGGGAAGACAACGCTTCTTAAACTCCTCTTGGGGGTCTTAAGGCCTGATAGAGGGACGATCAAGATCTTAGATGAAGCGCCTCACGATGCCAATCACCGCGTTGGATACGTGCCTCAAAACACCGACCTGAATATCACCTTTCCGATCTCCGTCATGGACGTCGCCCTGATGGGCAGATTGTCCCGATCCCGCATCGGGAGACGATATTCCCGCAACGACCGTTCAAAGGTTGAAGAGGCGCTTAAAAAGGCAGGAATATGGGAACACCGGCATATCCCGATCGGCAGGCTCTCAGGCGGACAGAGGCAGAGGGTCTTTATTGCCAGGGCCCTTGCCACCGACCCGGAGATCCTCTTGTTAGACGAACCGACCGCCAGCGTAGACCCTGAATTTGAGATAGACCTGTTTGATTTTTTGCGAGAACTGAACAAGAAGGTAACCATCGTGGCAATAACCCATGATGTCGGGGTAATATCCAGAAACGTGAAATCAGTGGCCTGTGTCAATAAGTCCTTAATCTACCATGAAGAAGGACAAATAACGGCAGAGATGATCGATATGGCCTATCAATGCCCGGTCGACCTGATCGCCCACGGAATACCTCACCGGGTACTTCCCACCCATACGGAGAAGTAAAGATATGTGGGAGGCCCTGCAGCTTGATTTTATGAGAAATGCACTGTTAGCGGGTGTTCTCGTCAGCATCTCGTGCGGCATCATCGGAAGCCTCGTTGTAGTCAACCGGATCGTCTTTATCTCAGGAGGTATTGCCCACGCCGCCTTTGGCGGGATCGGCTTGGCATTTTTCTTAGGGTTTTCTCCATCATTGGGGGCTGCACTCTTTGCAGTCGGGGTCTCCATCATCATGGGTGCGGTCAGTTTCAAGAGCAAGCACAGGGCAGATACTATCATCGGGGTCTTATGGGCAATAGGAATGGCCCTCGGTATCATACTGATCGATCTGACACCGGGTTATCACGTTGACCTGATGAGCTACCTCTTCGGAAGCATCCTAACTGTGCCGGGGTCGGACATCTGGATCATAATCATGTTAAACATGGTCATACTCCTTACGGTAATTCTCTTCTACAAGGAATTCATTGCCATGTCTTATGATGAAGAATTCGCTTTTATCGTAGGTATCCCGGTAAAACCACTATACTTCGTTCTGCTCGGCATGACGGCCCTCGCAGTAGTCATGACCATACAGGTTGTCGGTCTGATCCTGGTCATCGCTCTCTTAACCATCCCACCCTACATTGCAGAAAAATACACCAGGTCATTAGGCGGAATGATGGTGCTCTCATCGATCTTGGGCGTCTTTTTTACACTTGGGGGCCTGTGGCTCTCCTATAGCTATGACCTTACATCCGGAGCCACTATTATCCTGGTTGCCGGAGTTGGGTTTTTTATCTTTCAGGCCATTGGCCTATTGAAAGGGAGAGGAGGAATAACCCGGTGAATTTGGATATTTTTTCCCCCATAAAAAGAACTAAGAGAAGAGGAAAGGCGAAAGATAACTTTGATAAGGCAATAGATATCATTGAAAAATTTGCGCCAAGAGAACACCTGTCCGAAAGGGAGGCCCTTTATTATAATTATAGGATGATGGAACAGTATAAGCGACCTCTTTTGGGGCTTCTCGAAACAGCATCTCAGATCAGCCTGCTCAAGACCGACCAGGAAGCACATGCCCGGAAGCTATTTCCGAGGCTAAAGGCATTCTATGATGTAAATGGAAAATTGACTATGGCAGAGGCGGTGGAAGACGTTAGCCTTGTCAGGAGATTCCATAACTTTTTCACCCTTTTTTATGGCAGGAAAGACCTTTCAGGCGACGACATAATAGAATGGTTAAGTCAAGACAGATTAGCGCCTCCTTGACAAAAAGCGAATGAAGACAGTCGAAATATTCAGCCCCGGCAATGGCACATTCAGGACCTTCCTGAAACTCACAATGGTCAGGGGCATCAAGAAACATCGAATGGCCCTTCTTTCCGGTCCCAGGCAGACTGAGGAAGTCTTGAAGGAGTTCCCTGATAGATGCGCAGGCGTGGTCTTTTCCGAAGACCAGTCGCTGCCTTCTGCGGCAGAAACCGGCGATATTCGATGTTACCGTCTCAGCCGGGAGCTTTTTCGCCAACTCGATCTCTTTGGTACAGGCCACCCTGTTTTGATCATCAGATTCGGGATATTCCCACCATTTGTTGACGAAGAAAACCCTCCTGGCTGCACGCTCTGTATCCCATTTCAAGACCCGGCCAATGTGGGATCAGTGATCAGGGCGGCCGCGGGATTAGGTGTATCAAGGGTAATCCTCCTGAAAGAGGCAGCGCATCCTTTCCACCCCAAATCGGTCCGGGTCGCAGGGAGCAGTATCTTCAGGGTGCCCATACTTGAAGGGCCCCCGTTGAAACAACTTGCAACATCCGGGGCGGCGCTGATTACGCTTTCGCCAAGGGGACAAGACATTACTGGATACCAATTCCCATCAAGCTTTTGTCTGGTTCCAGGACTTGAAGGACCCGGTATACCAAAGTGCTTGGAACGGGCCACCGCACTCGGCATCCCGATGAAAAATGGCGTGGAATCCCTCAATGCTGCCATGGCCACAGGGATAGTGCTTTATCTGTGGCAGAAGGAATCGGACAAGGAATTTCTCTCACAGTGCACTGAGCACACAGAGAAAAGTATGAAAACTCCGTGATCTCTGCCTCGTTTGTAAATGTTGAGAGGAAAGCAACAACGAAGGATTTATTAAAAAACTTAGCGTCTTTGCGTGAGACCATATTTTAGGAGATCAAGAAGATGAAAGACGAAAAAAGAATTCTCGCACTCATATTGGAAAAAGACGAGACAGTAGTGGCGTCAATCGCCAATACCCTGCAAAACAGGTCATACGCTGTAACAGTCCTGTCCAAACAAGAGGAGGCTCTCAATCTCTTGAAGGAGAGGGCTTTTCAATTGGCGATTGTAGGCGAAACTGAAGACAGCGCTTCTGTTTTTGAGATTATGAGAGAAATCGTGGCAGCATCCCCGATGACTTCTATGATACTTGTCACAGATCTTTCGGAAAAGGAAGTTGATGAAAGGGCAGAGGGTTACGGCATCTTAGGGCATATAGGGAGGGTAGTTCCGTCAGGAGACCTTGTTCAACTCCTTGACAGTCTTGAAAAAATCCTCGGGTCTTTTTAACCGGAAGCGCCGCTTTGTCCTTGCCCAAAAGCATTGAAAGCCCGCAATCATTCCCCCCATAGAATAAACAAACGGCATGAGAAAAGTAGAAACCACAAATCTCGTGCCGCTTTCAGTCCCTCGTGAACCACTCTCGATACTACTCTTCGGGATTAACCAGGGGGTTGTGCTCGCTTTTCAGCTTGCTGGCATCGACTTCTTCAGATATCCCCCACCAACCCTGTTCCGCGGATTTCTTTCCGGTCTCGATTGTGGGATTCTTATAACCGAACCAACTGTATCCGAGATGCGCCCAGTTCTTATACATTGTACTATGCTCCCAGTATCCTGATTCCTTTGCTGCAGCGCCACAACCGGCCAAAAATAGTCCAATTAAAAGCAATATCCCTATTTTTTTCATCTTTTCTACCTCCTTAATCGATTTTTTTCGCAATACATTTAACCCGGAAAATTTAAGAGTGCTCCAATCCCGCTAATGGCGGGATTAATGAGTCGCTTCCCTCCACCCGTTTATTCAAACGGACAAAACCCACCCCGCAATACTGCCGGCAGACAAGACCGTTAGGCAATTCAGGCTTTCTTAATCCCTAAAATCTGAAAGTCAAAGCCAAACCCGCCGGCCCCTTCTTCGAAGTGAGGAGATGAAGGTCAAGCCGGTCTCTAAACCCTTTTCGAAAATCATCCCTCACCTTCCTGTTCCACTTGTGGGTCACATTCACAGCGCTGTAGATATTTCCTGTATACCATCCTACTTCAAAAAACGCCAGGATACCACCCAAAACATTGTGGTCCTGATGAAAGGATTCTATTGTAGCCCAAATAAAAAGCCCATTCAAGAGAAATGCGACGATAGCGTCTTTGTACCGTGACACATAAGCGTGCCCCAGACCTGGGATAATGCCCGCCATGATACCGGCAGATACAGGGTCTTTGTATGGGAGCAGTTCCCCTTTGAGGCTCTCTGCTGAAAGATATTTAGCGCTATCGTAAAGCTGGCTCCCCATTTCCACCTTTTTGAAATCTTCAGATGCCTCCTGCCATCGGTTCTCCTGCATCCTGGTCCAACCAAGCCGGTAACGGGCTGCATTTTGCAACTGGTGGGAGGGATATCGCTCCAATACCTGCCCAAAATAGTATTTCGCCTCGTCTGACACTCCCTGTTCATAGTAGGACTCACCGATCAAAAAGAGCGCCTTTCCGGCAAAGGGGCTGTTAGGATCATCCCCGACAGTCCGCAGAAAAACCTTCCTCGCCTTTTTATATCGGCCATCCTTGAGATAACAGATGCCGATCAAGTGACGGGCCAGCGAGTTTCGCCTATCCTTCGGGAAAAAATATATAAATCGGTCAAACTCACTGATTGCCCGGTCATATTCACCCGTTTCCATATAGGATTGCGCGAAATCAAACTGCTCATCACTATCGATTATGAGTTGCCCAGGGAGAGCAGAAGATACACACACTAAAAGGATACCCAAGCTTGCGATCACGCAAGATAAGACCTTAATCCTAATCTTGCCCATCTTTGGAATACCACCAGAAATCATTATTTTCAACCGGATCAAGGATCTTGAGTCGCCCATTACGCCTCACAAGGGGAGAAACAGATCCTTCATCCCCTTCGTGAATCAGACGATCAACGGTCATAGCCCACCCCACAAAAAAACCGTGCTTCCTAAAGGCCTGGGCGCTATACGATGAGCAGGTGGGATCGCTCGGACACCTGTCTCCGTCCACCGCTGAAATGTGCTTTGAAAAAAATGAGGCAAGCCAGGCCCCGATGTTAATGTCAGACTCAGTCCTGTTGGCCGAATTATCCTTTTTGGTCTCATTTATTCCGGTTCGGGAGTTCTCACCGCACAAACCCTGGTTGAGATTCGGAAAACTGCTGAACAGGGCAACAAAAAGAACAACCTTGCCTAACAGGGACAAAAAATTGAGCATTGCAGATTGAATATTGAATATTTGAGGGATCTGTTTCGGCCCTTCCTGAGCACAGAAAATATGGATATTTTGGTGAGAGACGCCTGTTCCGAGTTTTCTGAATAGGCACATAAGATATTAACCAAAGCACTCCCAATCTTGAGGCAACTATGAGTCTGTTTCGGTTGCTTCCCTCTGTAAACGTTGAGGCCACTCATCACAGTTGCGAATCGACTGAATCCGACATTAATGAACTGCCACAAATAAGTCAAGGTGTTCACGACAACTTATTGACTTATGATTATTCCTTGACGTTACACGATTTTCCCTATATTCTCTCCCCTAATGGGAATTTGGAAACTTGTGTAACCTGGCAAGCTTGGAGCTAATTTCGACTTTCAAGGAGCTATCGCCGCATTAAGGACAAAACAGTATAACTTCAAATCCTCCCTTGGGCGGGTCCTAACCACTCAACAAGGTAGGGAATTACAAGGAGAAACTAAATGGCCTGGGACTGGGATAAACTGCAACAGCAGAAAAAGAGGGCGACAGGCGGTACCCCCGGCACCCCTCCTTCCATGGAGGAGGTCTTTGAAAAAATCAAGGGCGTAAGGAAGAAATTTCCCGGGGGGACGTGGCTCATTATTGTCGCGATTATCCTCCTTTTCTTTGGCTCAAGCTGTTTTTATACAGTGGCAGTAGATGAGGTGGGGGTCATACAGAGGTTTGGAAAATACGTAAGGACCACACAACCGGGGCTGAATTTCAAGCTGCCGAGAGGGATAGAAAAGGTAACCAAGGTAAAGATCAAATATGTATTTAAGGAGGAATTCGGGCTCCGGACCCTCCAGGCCGGTGTGCGGACACGGTATGCCTCAGGCTCCTCATACCTGAACGAGTCCCTTATGCTGACAGGGGACCTGAACGTGGCCGTTGTCCCCTGGATCGTGCAATACCGGATAAAAAGCCCCTTCAATTATCTGTTTAAGGTCCATAACGTGAGGAAAACTTTCAGGGATCTGGCTGAGTCCAGCATGCGTTTGGTCGTAGGCGACAGCAGTATCAATGAGGTTATCAGTAAGCGTGAAAAAATTTCCGTCGAGGCCAAGACGCAGCTGCAAAAATTATTGGATGAGGCCCAAACCGGCATCAAAGTGGTCACAGTGGAGATGAAAAAGACCAATGTTCCCGAGCCGGTTCAGCCCTCCTTCAATGAAGTTAACCAGGCGGTTCAGGAAAAGGAGAGGATGATCTATCAGGCCAAGGAGGCATACAACAAGATTATTCCCGCAGCCAAGGGAAACGCGGAAAAGACCATTAAGGCCGCAGAGGGGTATGCCCTTGACCGCGTTAATCGGGCGAAGGGCGATGCGGCAAGATTCCTTGACATTTACCAGGCATATGCAAAGGCCAAAAATGTCACCCGCAGACGTCTATATTTAGAGGCTATGCAAAAGATCTTACCAAAGCTCGGAAACAAATATATAGTAGCCGCTGAACAGAAAAATCTTCTCCCATTGCTCACCCTCGGGAAACCAGAAGGAGGTAAAAAATGAAATTAAAACTCCTGCTCATTCCGGCAATTATCATACTGATCGTCATTTTCTCAGGGGCCTATATAATAGATGAAACCGAGCAAGTGATAATTACCCAGTTCGGTAGGACGATTGGGGGGCCAAAAAAAAATCCGGGGCTCTATTTTAAGATCCCGGTTATCCAGCAGGCCAACTTTTTCCCCAAGAACCTGCTTGAATGGGATGGGGATGCAGGACAGGTCCCCACATTAGACAAAACCTATATCTATGTGGACACATTTGCGCGTTGGAAGATAGTAAACCCCTTGAAGTTCTTCCAGACGGTCAACAACGTAGTGGGCGCCCAGGCCCGCTTGGATGATATCATTGATCCGGCGGCAAGGAACTTTATCACTTCCTATCCCCTCATCGAAACCGTCAGGAATACCAACCGGGAATTAGATAGGCTTGATACAGCCACAGACAATGAAGAGGAAGAGAGACCGTTAGGCGAAGTCACAATGGGAAGAGGAAAGATCACTCAAGGGATCATGGCGCAAGCCCAGCCCAAGTTAGTGGATTTCGGCATAGAGTTAGTGGATGTGCAGATAAAACGGCTAAACTATGTGGAGCAGGTCCGCAAATCGGTTTACGGAAGGATGATTGCTGAAAGAAAGCAGATTGCCCAGAAATTCCGCTCGGAAGGGGAAGGCGAGGCCCGTAT
>CAZFSF010000012.1:0-32033 GCA_964522045.1 uncultured Desulfobacteraceae bacterium | reverse complement strand
TAAAAACCTAAATGAATAAATATGGCAAAGTATTTTTAATTAGCCTCGGTTGCGCCAAGAACCTGGTAGACAGCGAGCATATGCTTGGGATTCTTGACTCAAGAGGATTTGGCCTGACATCCCGGATAGAAGAGGCTGAATTTGCCGTTATCAACACCTGTGGTTTTCTCCAGGCCGCCGTAGAGGAAGCCATTGACACGATTTTAGAAACTGCGCGTCTGAAAAAGGAGGGGAAATTAAAGAAGCTTGTGGTGGCAGGGTGCTTTGTGCAGCGCTATGGGTATAAGCTCGTTAAAGAGATCCCCGAAGTGGATGGCTGGCTTGGCACAGGGGAAATCCGGCGTGTGGCAGATATCCTGTCAAATGATAACAAAAACGCTCCTGTGCCGTTTTTTATCAGCAGACCCACCTTCTTGGCAGACCGCCATCTCCCCAAGGTACAGGCAACACCCTTTTACACCGCTTATCTCAGAATTGCTGAGGGGTGCTCTCATAGATGTACGTACTGCCTCATCCCGCGTCTAAGGGGGCCTTTCCGGAGCCGCAGGCTGAAATCTTTGATCAAGGAAGCTGAGGAGATGGCCCACAGGGGCGTAAAAGAGATTAACATAATTGCCCAGGATACCAGCGTGTATGGAAACGATCTGTATGATGAAGCGCGCTTTGAGGATTTACTGGAAGGCCTTATTCGAATAAGAGGAATAAGGTGGGTCCGGCCGTTATACTTTCACCCCAACAATGTGTCGGAACGTCTTCTGGATCTGATTGACTCTGAGGAAGCCATTTGCCCCTACCTCGACCTCCCCTTCCAACACGTAAACCAGACCCTCCTGAAATCCATGGGTCGGGAACCTGGAAAAGAGACGCCCGGGGAATTGATTGAGAGGATAAGGGATAGAAAGCGGAGGATCAGCATTCGAACCACCCTCATGGTCGGGTTTCCGGGTGAAACAGAGGAGATATTTGCCCAGCTCTGCGATTTCGTGAAGATGGCGAAATTTGACCATTTAGGGGTGTTCGCATTTAGTCCGGAAAAGGGAACACCGGCGGTCAGCCTCAGGCCAACGGTTGATCGAGTTATTGCCGAAAATAGACTCGCCCGAATCATGACTCTCCAGGCCGCAATTTCAAAGAAAATAAATCAACGAAAAATCGGCAGGCGCTTACCTGTACTGATTGAGGGATCAAGCCCTGAAACCGACCTGTTGTTGACCGGCAGAACAGCAACAATGGCCCCGGACGTGGACACAAAGGTGCTCATAAACGAGGGGGAGGCTGTTGTTGGCGAAATAATGTCTGTAAAAATCACAGAGGCCCACACCTACGACCTGGTGGGTAAAATCGTCTGAATAGGAATAGGGACGAAATAGGTTGTAAAATCTCTAAAGGTAAACTATCATCCGTTATGAGAAAATGCAGACATTCATCAGCCAATAAGAAGGGAAATCGCAATAAAAAATGGATTCGGAAACATCAAATTTAACACAGTTTAAAGATCATTTTGACATCATTAACGAGGAGCTATACAAGGTATTTAACTCCCGGGTCCCACTTGTTGAAGAAATCGGGAGACACGCGCTCTTAGGGCATGGCAAGAGGCTCAGGCCCCTTCTTTTCCTCCTCTCCTGTGAACTCTGCAACTACCAGGAAAAGGATGTTTATCAACTATCCACTATTTTCGAGTATATACACACCGCTTCACTGCTTCATGATGACGTATTAGATAACGCAGAGATTAGGCGAAACAGGCCTTCTGCTAACCAGGTCTGGGGCAACCATGCGGCCGTCTTAGAGGGAGATTTCCTCTTTTCAAAGGCCTTGGCCATAGCTATTCGTGCCGGGAATATCCCTTTTCTGGCAAAAATCACAGAGACTGCAACACAAATGACCGAAGGCCAGATTTTGGAGTTGGCCCATACGGATGACTGGAACATTGGCAGAGACCTGTATTTAGAAATCGTCACTGCAAAGACGGCCATGCTTATATCAACTGCCTGTGCCTGCGGGGCCATCATCTCGGGCGCTGGGTCGGAAATCGCAGATTCTCTTGCACAGTTCGGATTAAATGCGGGAATCGCTTTTCAGCTCATAGACGACCTCCTGGATTATACATCTTCCCAGGAGGTGTTTGGTAAGCCGGTGGGAAAAGACCTGAGGGAGGGAAAGATAACCCTGCCCCTTATTTACACACTGGAACAGCTTGAAACAACAGAAAAAGAACGACTCCAAGATCTCTTTGTAAACCACCAGCCCACAGATGATGATTTCCGGGATATCATAGATCTTGTAAGGGGCAACGGAGCGCTTGACCGCATCCGGGAAGAGGCCCAATCATATGGGGACAATGCCATAAACTGCTTGGACATATTCCCCGATTCTGCAACAAAAAATGACCTCATGATACTAAGTCAGCATATCATAGACAGGAAAAAATAGGGGTAACCGTTCACAGGTTCAGTCAAAACGTTTTTCAAACGTTTTTCAATAGTCAATTCTGAGGGTCTATACCCGTATTTGAAGCAGGTCCTCGCCCAATACCAGCTCACCTTTATAGGATTGCCGGCACTGAGAAGTAATATCGCTTCGCAGGCATTCGGGGTAAAAGTGGACCAAAACCAACCGCTCCACACCCGCAAGGGTTGCAATACGTCCTGCTAAAGAAGGTGTAAGGTGCCCCTCTATCTCATCACCATCCGGAAATGAGGATTCCAGAATTAAGAGATCAGCCCCTCTTGCCAAATCCACTATTTCATCACAAAAACAGGTATCCCCGGAATAGACCACCGTTTTCCCCGAACGATTTTTCACCCGATAGGCAAGACTGTCAGGAGTATGATTTGTCGGACTGTTAGTTACCGTGTAGTTACTATATTCGCCTTTAACTTTCTTACTTATGTCAATCTCTTCGATCCTCATCATCTTCGGAGGAAGGGTCAGATAGGTATGGTAAGCGTTTTGAAGAGCGTTGATAAATTCGGTTAAACCGGAAGGACCTGCAATTACAAAGGGCCTTCTTCTCTTCAGAACAGCCGGATTTCTTGAAGCAAATAGAAAATGAATCAGGTCCGCCGTGTGGTCGGGATGAAAATGTGTCAGGAATATTTGCCCAATCTTTTCGTAATTGATGCCGACTCTCGTTAGTTGACGCAAGGTCCCCGGCCCAATATCGAAGAGGACAGGGTTCCCCTCTATCAGCAAAATAAGGGAGGGTGATCCCCTGTCATGAAGTGGGATAGCAGTCCCTGATCCTAAAACAATCAACTTCATTGATGCACCAGAATCTTCGGGGTCTTGGTCCTTTTGTCATAAAAGAGAAAGGCCGCCACATGAGAGCGCTCCAGAGACGCAACGATGCCCACGCCTTCCGCATAAAACACATATCCCACATCGTTTACTGAAGCAGGACCGACCTTTCCCGTATATGAGGATTTGATCAGGACTGTCTGGTACTTCCCGGCAGGAACAGTAACTTCATAAGCGCCAACATAGGTATGGCTCACCTTTAAATGGCCCTTATACTTCTCATCGTTGGGATCATGGAGGTCGTAGACCCTGATATTTGTTTTCATCTCATTCTTCTCCCCCGGTCCCATTCCATTGAACATCACGGTAAAAAGGGGAGCATAGCGGGTTAGCACATCTTCCACCAGATCCACCTCCGAAACCATCTCGATCTTCCCGCCATTCATCACTCGATAATATTCAATGTACTTTTTGCCCACTATTCTACGCCACGATGCCCCCGATTCTTCATGTTTTGGTCTCGCAATGATATCTTCCTGGTTCGTGCCCTTATGGTCCCCGGCCAACACCGCGTAGGTCCACGTTCCCTCATTCAACGGCATAAGTCTTGCCGTATCAGTAATAGGTTTTGCCGGCAAGGCCTTTCCCACAACGCCCTTTCCTAAGATGGCGAGGGCCTCTTTGTCTTCCTTTTGGAGTTCAATTATATTTCCGGATACCGAGTCCTCAGCATATGCCCTTGACGGGGCTCCAACTATAGATATTGACCCCAACAAAACCACTACTGAAATCAAGAATCCAAGCCTGCAAACCTTTTCTGCTCTCATCCCGCAGCCTCTCCACCCTTAATTGTTTTCATAGAAAACCTGTCTCAAACCTTTAGCGTGCCGATGACATCCTCTATCCTATCAATCCCTTTGTCCTGACAAAACATCCTTAATCCCTCTATGATATCAAGAGAAGCCATTGGGTTGACAAAATTGGCAGTGCCTATCTGGATAGCCCGGGCACCCGCTATCAGGAATTCGAGCGCATCCCGGTAATCCGTGATCCCGCCTACCCCAATTACGGGTATTTTGACCGATTTGACCACCTGATGGACCATAAAGAGTGCCACGGGTCGGATGGCCGGACCTGACAACCCACCTGAGATATTTGCTAATTTCGGGACGCGCTTTTCAATGTCTATAGCCATACCTGTCAGGGTATTTGTCAGAGATAATGCGTCGGCGCCGGCATCTTCAACTGCAACAGCCACTTTTCTGATATCGGTCACATTGGGTGACAGCTTTACGATAACCGGCTTGTCCACCTCTTTGATTACGCGTTCTGTAACCTTTGCCGCAATATCAGGGTCCGTGCCAAAGGCCATCCCCCCCTGTTCAACGTTTGGGCATGAGATATTCACCTCGATAGCTGATAAGCCTTTAACCCCTCTGAGCCCGGCCGCCACTGCCCCATACTCCTCTAAAGTGTGCCCGTATATATTCACAATCACGGCGGTATTGAGCCCCTGGAGCCACGGGAGCTTTTCTTTCAGGAAACTCTCTAAACCCACATTGGCCAGACCAATGGCATTCAGCATGCCGCAGGGGGTCTCCACAATCCTGGGAGGCGGGTTTCCATCCCTCGGTTTGAGGGAAAGCCCTTTGACCACAATGCCACCTAACAGATCGAGATCGATAAGGGGGGAAAATTCCTTGCCATACCCAAAGGTCCCGGAGGCGGTAAGAACAGGGTTTTTGAGCTCGATAGGGCCGATTTTCACTCTCAGGTCGGGGTAAATCATATTTTATAACATCTCCCAGTCTAAGGACTTTACCTCAAAAACAGGTCCATCCTGACACACATGGTAATAGGTTTTGTCTTGCTCCGACGACCTTCTGATTGCACAACCCTGGCAGGCCCCCAATCCGCACGCCATTGATGTCTCCAAAGAGACCTGACACGGGACATCTTTATCAAGTGTCATAGCTGCCACTTTCTTTAACATCGGCAAAGGACCGCAGGTAAAAACCATCGATCTGCCGCTATTAAATCCAGAAAGATGGTTTTCCAGAAGTTCCGTGACAAGACCCCGATGACCTGCTGAACCATCATCCGTGGATATGGAGAGATCAAGGCCTGAAAAACCAATTTCATCAGTTGCAATAATCTCCCCTGCAGAACCAAATCCCGCTAAAAAGGTAAAACTGCCAGGCTCCAGGATCGAAGCCAAAAAAATCAGAGGAGCAATCCCCATACCCCCCGCCACCAAGAGAGGTTTCCCCCCTTTACGGGGCATTTCAAACCCATTGCCAAGGGGTCCCAGAACCGATAATGACTCCCCTTCCCTTCTATGACACATAATTGTCGTGCCCCGTCCAACAACCCGGTAAAGGATGAGAATCAGGTCATCACCCTGAATCCCGCATATGGAAAAAGGGCGCCTCAAAAGCGGGTTCATACACTGCCCTACCTTTAGCATCACAAACTGACCGGGCCTTGCTTCAGCCACAATCTGAGGTGACCTCAACCCCATAAAAAAGGTATCGGCTGCAAGCCTCTTGTTGAATACAATTTTCGAATCCTGTTCAATCAACGGTATCCCTCTTTGTCCCATTTTTAGTATTTATTACACAAAACAGCCTCTATAGGCAACATAAGATATCCGGTTACCCCTCACAGGTTCAGGTTTTCCCGCTGGCGCGCAAAAACCTCTTTCAAAAAGCCACGCGATGCAACAAGAACAGGACGTATTTTTCCCGTTGAAAATAATCCTGTTTCCATTTAGATTTGTGCCCGTATGAAAAATGACAAATGTTCGCCACTTTTATTACTGAGAGCCATTTAACATATTAAGGGATAAAGATGACCAAATACAGGATCGCCGTGATCCCGGGCGATGGGATCGGGAAGGAAGTTGTCCCGGAGGGTATCCGGGTCCTTGAAGCAGTGGGCAGGAGCCACAATATTGATTTTGACTGGAGCACCTTTCCCTGGAGTTGTGAGACTTATGCTGCAACCGGCCGTATGATGCCTGAGGACGGGATAGAACAGCTTCGGGAATATGATGCAATTTTTTTGGGCGCCGTGGGCTTCCCCGGTGTACCAGACCATATCTCGCTCTGGGGTCTGCTGATCCCGATCCGGAGACAGATGAGACAATATATCAATCTGCGTCCCGTGCGTATGTTAAAGGGGATGGTATCCCCCTTGAGGGAGAGAGGGCCGGCTGATATTGATTTTCTGATCGTCCGGGAAAACAATGAGGGGGAGTATTCAGAGATCGGAGGCCGTCTCTATTCAGGAACCGAGGCGGAGACAGTGTTGCAGGAGACCGTATTTACGCGTACAGGTGTTGACCGAGTTTTGCGTTACGCATTTGAACTGGCTCGTGGCCGTCAAGCCAAACACCTGACCTCAGCAACCAAATCTAACGGCATTATCCATACCATGCCTTTTTGGGATGAACGCTTTGCCTCTCTTGCCACCGAATATCCGGACATTCGAACCGATCAGTACCACATTGATATCCTCACCGCCCACTTTGTCTTACACCCCGACTGGTTTGATGTGGTGGTAGGGAGCAATCTTTTTGGCGATATTTTGTCGGATCTGGGTCCTGCCGTCGCCGGCACTATAGCCATTGCGCCTTCTGCCAACATCAATCCCACCCGTAAATTCCCCTCCATGTTTGAACCGGTTCACGGATCAGCACCTGATATTGCAGGCAAGGGCGTAGCCAATCCCATTGGCCAGATATGGGCGGGGGCCATGATGCTTGATCATCTCGGCCATGAAGGGGCTGCACGGACTGTGGAAAAAGCCATTGAAACTGTGCTGCAGGAGCCTGGCTTACGAACTCCTGATATGGGGGGAAAGGCCACTACTGCTGAATTAGGCAGGGCTATTTCAGAGGCTGTTTAGCCAACGCTTTAATTCTGGCAGGGTGTCTCGAGAAAAGTTGCGGTTTTTTGAGATATAAGGGTATTTTTCCCTTGACATAAAAAATAAGTATATTTAATGTGGTCAGACCAGTAGGCAAGTCAACCACTCATGAAGAGCCCTTATCATGCCTTTGAAGCCCATTAACAGATCCAGATTATCAGAAGCTGCAATTGATCAGATCAAAGACCTGATTGTCAGCCAGCAACTGGAGCCAGGCAGCAAATTGCCCTCAGAAAGGAAACTGGTTGAGGAACTCCAGATAAGCCGGGCCTCGGTCCGAGAGGCCCTCCGCATCCTTGAGATTATGGGGTTGGTGGAGGTTAAACCCGGCAAAGGGGCTTATGTGAAAGGGCTCACAGGGGACCTTTTCGTACCCCTTCCCAACTGGCTTTCAGATCACAAAGAGACATTGCACAATCACTTTGAAGCACGGCTGGTCTTAGAGCCGGCTGCGGCCGGCTTTGCTGCCATCCGTGCCACCAAACATGATATCCGCAAGCTGGGGGATTCGCTTTCAGAGTTCAGGGGAAAATTGGCTGACAAGGACGTCGTGGGGATGATCAGTTCGGATATCCATTTTCACAGCCAGATAGGGGCTGCTACAGGGAACAAGACCATAAAGTTGCTTATGGATACCATCACGAGATTTCTCTTCGATGGCTGGAAGGCCACCCTCAGGGTGGAAGGGAGACCGCAAAAAACCGTGGTGGAGCATGGAAAAATTCTCAAGGCCATCATTGAAAAGGATGAGAAAAAGGCAAGGAGTGCCATGAAGCGACATTTGAAAAATGCCGTTAACAATCTCAAGCAGGCAGGCCTCGATTAATCCTCTCTCTTGGAAGCAGGGAATATTTTAGAAATGGAAACAATGATAACCGTTTTATGTGACAACAGTATCAGCAAATCCGGATTTGTCGGTGAACACGGTTTCAGCATTCTCATCAAAAATGCTGATAAGAAGTATCTTTTTGATACAGGGCCGGGGATGTCTCTGCCTCTTAACTTGAAGACCTTGAATAATGACTTGGATGGCTTGAGCGCGATATTCCTCAGTCACGGGCATTATGACCACACCGGAGGACTGAAGTGGGTTATTCAGCAGGTGGGCAGGGTGGAGGTGACGGCACACCCCGCCATTTTTGCCAGGCATATGCTTCTGGACCCTGAAAACAGGATTGAACCTTTCCACTACATCGGATGTCCATATACTCAAGAGGAGTTAGAGGATCTGGGGGCCATATTTAATTTTATAGATCACACTGAAGAAATAAGTCCCGGGCTCTGGTTCGTGGCCGGCATTGATCGTAATCCCCGGCAGCTCCCCAAAGATACAAGGCTTGTACTCCCTAATGAGAAAGGGTTTGCGCCTGACCCTATGGAGGATGATGCCAGCCTCCTCATGGAAACAGATAGCGGACCTGTCCTGATTTTAGGATGCGCTCATTCAGGGGTCTTGAACATCCTGGATCATATCAAAGAAAAGATGGGCATCGGCAAGCTTCATGCCATTTTGGGGGGTACCCATCTCATGTTTTACGGCCCGGAATATATCGCGCGAGCCATCAATAAATTTGAGGAATTTTCCGTTGATCTGGTGGCGGTATCCCATTGTACAGGGATGCAAGGGGTTATTGAACTGTCCAAACATTTTGCAGCCCGTTTCATGGTTGCCTCTGCAGGAAGTGTGCTCGATTTTTGATTGTTTTATGATTCGCCAAATGATCAGCCCGCTTTCGGTCCCGAATAGCAACCTTGAGATCAAGATCTTGGATGGCATCGAGCCATTTCTAAGGGCGTTTTCCATGTCTTTTAAGCGACCCGTTCTCGTGTTGGGTCCTGTTTATTTATCATTCCGCATGGTTTGCGGAGAAACCAAAAAAGGAGGGACATCATGGAAAGAGACGGAACAAAAGGATTAACACGCCGGGATTTTATGAAAAAATCGGCTGCCGGATTAGCAGGCGTGGGCCTGGCAAGCTTGTCTATGGACGCCCTGTTTCAAGGAAATAGCTCAATGGCAGCCCAAGCGCCATCACTCTCTTTGAAACTGGAAAAAGACCCTGTCATCAGGCTCCTTCGCTGGTCCGGGTTTGTCAAGAGTGATGAGCAGATCTGGAATGCCAATACCAAGAAGTGGGAGGAGGCCACAGGGGGCAAAGTCATTACCGAATACCTGTCCTGGGAAGACGTAAGGGCAAAGGCGGCCATGGAGGCCTCTGTGGGCGCCGGACACGATATTGTCTTGGGGTGGTTTGATGATCCGCATCTCTACCCGAACAAGCTTGTTGATGTAACCGATGTAGCCACCTATCTGGGGAAGAAGTATGGCGGTTGGTACCCGGTATGTGAGATGTACGGTAAGGATGCAAAGACCAACAGATGGATCGCCCTGCCCATCGGGAGCGCAGGTATTTGTATCAACTACAGGGTAAGCTGGGTCAAGGAAGCCGGGTACGATAAAGTCCCCGATGATATTGGGGGGTTTATCAAATGCTGCCAGGCCCTGAAGGCCAAAGGGCATCCAACCGGTTTTGCCCTGGGCCATGCCGTGGGTGATGCCAACACCTGGACCCACTGGTGGTTGTGGTCCTTCGGAGGCAAGGCAGTGGAAAAGGACGGCAAGACCATTTGTATTAACAGCAAAGAGACCCTCCAAGCCTTAGATGCATGCAGGGAACTATATGAAAGCATGATCCCCGGCGTGGGCTCCTGGCTTGATCCCCACAATAACAAGGCATTCCTGTCCGGACAGATTTCCCTCACAGCCAATGGCAACAGTATCTTCTATGCCTCCATGAAGAAATTCCCCGAGATCAACAAGGACTTGATGACAATGAACTTCCCGGTGGGGCCGGTGGGACATCCAACGGAATTATCCCTTTTCAGCTTGGCCTTTATTTTCAAGCATACCCCTGTCCCCAATGCGGCAAAGGATTTCCTCCGGTTCATGTTTGAAAAACCCCAGTATGCCACGTGGGAAAGCGGGACCTGGGGTTATGTGACCCAGACCCTTAAAGCCTACTACGACCTCCCTGCCTGGAAGAAAGATTCGCGCATTACGCCCTATCGGAATTGTATGGAGCGCATGTTATGGAACGGTTATGCAGGGCCCTTAGGACCCGCCTCCGCCGCTGCAATGAGTGAGTACGTCATTGTGGACATGTTCGCGGACGTCTGCGTTATGGGGAAGACTCCCAAGGCCGCGGCCTTATCCGCAGAGAGGAAATTGAAAAGATTTTACAGATAATGATGTGACGAAGGGATAAGCGGGCATGCATCACAAATCCTCGGTTACCGAAGGTCAAACCGCCGGATGGGGGCGATATTGGGGAAAGGCCTCCATCGTAATGCAGCAGCGAGGGGTTGTAGGTGTGCTTTTCACGGCCCCTGTCGGTATCATTCTTCTTTTGCTGCTCGCATATCCCTTTGTTCTGGGTATTTGGCTTTCCTTTACAGATACCATCATCGGACGAACCGGAACCTTCATCGGGCTGGAGAACTACTTATATCTGTTTTTCGATGATGTCTTCCTGTTGACCACTTTTAACACCCTACTCTACACCATTGCCGCGGTTTTTTTTAAACTTGTCTTCGGGTTTGGGTTAGCTGTTGTCTTAAACCGTGACTTTAAAGCCAAAGGCCTGGTCCGGGCCATTGTGCTGCTCCCCTGGATAGTCCCAACAGCCCTTTCTACCATTGTTTTCTGGTGGATATTTGATACCCAGTTTTCTTGTATCACCTGGCTGCTCATGAAAATGGGTATCATATCCAGCCAGATAGATTTCTTAGGTGACCCCAATAACGCCCGTGCAAGTGTTATTGCAGTGAATGTATGGAGGGGCATACCGTTTTTCACCATTGGTCTCATGGCCGGGTTGCAGACCATCAACCAGAGTCTCTATGAGGCCGCGGACATTGATGGTGCAAGCCCCTGGGTAAAGTTCAGAAGAATCACGCTTCCCCTGATCATGCCGCTGCTCGCTGTGATTACTACTTTCTCCATCATATGGACATTTGCAGACTTCCATCTCATCTGGATCATGACCCGCGGAGGACCGGCCAACGCCACCCATATTTACGGGACCCTTTCCTATCAGCGTGCCATTCCCGGGGGGCATTTGGGGGAGGGGGCAGCAATCTCTATTTTTATTTTCCCCATACTGCTGATCTGCGTCCTGCTCACAGCAAAGTATCTGCGCAGGGAGGATTGAGATGACAGAGCGTTTTACCGAAAAACTGCTTAGATTCCATATCCCCCTCGCCCTTTTCTTGCTGTTCCTCTTGTTTCCTTTTTACTGGATGTTGGTCACAACATTCAAATCTGATGTGGAATTGTATAACCTGAGTCTCAATCCCTTTTATATCTACACCTGGTCTTTGACAAATGTAAAACATCTGCTTCTTGATACGCCATTCCTGCAATGGCTCTACAATACGCTTTTCGTTTCCATTATTTCAGCCTTCATTTCATTGGCAACCAGCCTTTTGGCTGCATACGGTATTCAACGGATACGTTTTCGCGGTTCCGGTTTCGTAGGGGTGGGCATCTTTTTCTGCTATTTGGTTCCGCCCACCATCCTCTTTATCCCACTGGCCACCATGGTCTTCAAGCTGAAAATATGGGATTCCTTGATGTCTTTAGCCCTTATCTACCCTACATTTCTCATCCCTTTTTGCACGTGGCTTCTGATGGGATACTTTAAGTCCATCCCCAAGGAACTGGAAGAATGTGCCATGTTGGATGGAGCAGGCAGATTTTGGATCTTTTTTAAGGTTATTGTCCCCCTTTCCTTGCCGGGCATCCTTTCCGCCGGCATCTTTGCCTTTACCCTCTCCTGGAACGAGTACCTTTATGCCCTCACCTTCATCTCTTCCAGCGCTAAAAAAACCATTTCCATAGGGCTTGTCACGGAACTGGTAAGGGGAGACGTGTACCATTGGGGACCTCTTATGGCCGGGGCCCTGTTGGGAAGTGTTCCTGTTGCCCTAATCTATTCGTTTTTTGTTGAATATTATGTGGCCGGGATGACCGGCGCCCTGAAGGAGTAGTGAGAATTATGGCCCAGGTAATCTTGAAAAATGTTCAAAAAACCTATGGAAAGGTCATCGCGGTAGATCAGTTCTCCATGGAGATAAAGGACCGGGAATTTATGGTATTCGTGGGTCCCAGCGGATGCGGCAAGACCACCACCTTAAGAATGATCGCAGGTCTGGAGGATATCACTGCAGGCGAGATCTACATCGGCGAACGATTGATTAATCGTGTTCCTCCAAAGGAAAGGGACGTGGCCATGGTCTTTCAGAACTATGCATTATATCCACACATGACCGTTTTTGACAATATGGCCTTTGGGTTAAAATTAAAGAAGATGCCGAAAAAGGAGATCGAAACTCGCGTAAAAAAGACCGCGGAAATTCTCGGAATTTCGGAATTTTTAAAACGAAAACCGAAGGCACTGTCAGGGGGGCAGCGACAACGTGTTGCTTTAGGTCGCGCCATTGTGCGTGTTCCCAAGGTCTATCTTTTTGACGAACCACTTTCCAATTTAGATGCCAAACTGCGCATCCAGATGCGTTTAGAACTAAAAAAACTGCATGAAAGCATGGAAAGGACCAGCATTTATGTGACCCACGACCAGATAGAGGCTATGACGATGGGGGATAGGATTGTGGTCATGAAGGATGGATTTATGCAGCAGGTGGGTGAGCCTTTGGAGCTTTATTTTCGGCCAACCAATAGATTCGTGGCCAGCTTTATCGGATCTCCGACCATGAATTTTGTAGACGCCCATATAGATGGCTCCGGTGAAGACCTTATGGTAGTATCTGATGGGCTGACACTACCCATACCTGCCGAAAAGAGAGGGGCTCTTATGCCCTATCGGAATAAAGAAATAACCTTAGGTATCAGGCCTGATGACCTTTCAGCAGCCGGATCAATGGAAGAACAGGGCACAATCAGGGCTGCGGTTGTTGTAGTCCAGCCGGTGGGAAGCCAGATCTATTTAGATGTGAAGATAGGGAGCAATAACCTCATTGCCTCTGTGAACGCCCAGACCCGGGTGAAGGCACACCAAGAAATCATCCTCAAGGCTCAGCTTGAAAATCTCCATTTCTTTGATACTGTTAGCGAAAAAGCCATCCGCTAACGGATCCTATTCTTTAACAGTTACTTTGGTAATTATTACAGGTTCAACGGGGACATTTGCCATGTGCCCCCGGGTACCGGTCTTGACCTTGGAGATCGCATCAACCACGTCCATACCCTTAATTACCTTCCCGAAAACAGTGTACCCCCAGCCTTGGAGAGTCTTGCTCTTGTGGTCTAAAGGTGTGTTGTCTTTTGTGTTGATGAAAAACTGGTTCGTTGCGCTGTGCGGGTCCTGTGTCCGCGCCATGGCCACGGTACCTCGTTTGTTCTTCAAACCGTTATCGGCCTCGTTTTTTATGGGCATCTCGGTGAGTTTATGCTTCAGGTCAGGAGTCAAGCCTCCTCCTTGAATCATGAAGTCAGGGATTACACGGTGAAAAATAGTGCCGTCGTAATGTCCCCAGCGGGCGTAGCGCAAGAAATTATCAACCGTCTTGGGGGCCTCATCAGGGTAAAGCTCAAGGACAATAACGCCCTTTGTTGTCTCAATGATCACCTGCGGCTTGTCAGAAAGTGCAGCCGCCGCTCCCGCAGAAATTGTCAGGACAATAAGAAAAACAGACAGAATCACACCATACTTCATTTGATAACCTCCGTTACACGCTATTTTTGAACGCTATTTTTTGATCCAACGGTCAAAATGCTATAGCATATTGATCCCCAATTTCCCAACAAAAAATCATGTTTTCGCAGAGATTAGCTGAGAAGCCGGCGAGTTACTCAAAATAATTGCAGCTGACAGCTATTGAAATCGAAGTGGACTTATGTTAATTACATCACCAAATACAAATTGAGGGATTGCCACCAACCACTGTCCATCCACACCCAAACACTAAGGAGGATTGGAATGAAAAGAAGCATCTTCGTCGTTATCTTGGCAACCGCACTGGCATTAACCATGGCCACCGCCGCTGTGGCAGGGCCTGTACTGGACAATATTATGAAAAAGGGCCAACTCACAGTGGGACTCACGGGTGGCCAGCCGCCCATGAACGCCAAAAACAAAGCCGGCAAAATCATCGGTATGGATGTGGCACTCGCTGAATTGATCGCCAAAAATATGGGCGTCAAGTTGAAACTCGCTGCCATGCCATTTGCCAAGCTGCTCCCTGCGCTTCAGACCGGAAAGGTGGATATGGTCATATCCGGCATGACTATCACCCCGGAACGTAACCTGAAGGTGGCATTTGTGGGACCCTATTATATCTCAGGTAAAGGGATCTTAACCAAGACCGGGACGATCACTGCCATACAGGATGCTCAAGGTCTCAATCACCAGAGATTCAAAATCGCCGCGCTCAAAGACTCAACCAGCCAGGCAATGGTTAAAGAAGCCGCGCCAAAGGCGAAGTTGATCACCACAGGAACCTATGATGCCGCCCTTGAGATGCTCTTGAACAACAAGGTTGACATTATCGTTGCAGATTACCCCTTTTGCGCCTTAACCGCCTTTCGTAACAAGGGCAAGGGATTAACCGCAGGCGACGCGCGTCTCACATTTGAGCCTTTAGGGATAGCCATGGCCGAAGATACACTTCTCATCAACTGGACGCGAAACTTCATGACGCTAATTGAAGGTTCCGGTCTTCTCGATGATCTCAAAAATCACTGGTTTAATGAACAGGTGTGGATGAAGGAACTCCCTTAGCCGTTCAAGGGTTCAAAACTTCCCCCGCATTTTTGCGGGGGAAGTTTTGGCGAGAGTGTTTTGTGTTTACTGTTTGACCTCTTCAGACATTCTCTCCCGCATTAAACGGATGGTTTTTTCATAGTCATCACTATAGAAAATCGCTGATCCTGCCACAAAGACATCTGCCCCTGCTGATGACACCCGGCCGATAGTCTCGGGATCGATCCCCCCATCAACCTCGATCTCCAGGTTCAAATCGAGATCATTCACCATTTTTCTCAGTCTTTTTATCTTTGGGATAACCTCCGGGATGAATTTCTGGGACTCAAAACCTGGATTCACTGTCATCAATAAAACCGTGTCGAGCTGATCCAAGACATATTCCACGGCACATAATGGCGTGGCTGGATTCAGAACTACCCCCGGCCTTACTCCTTTATCCCGAATGAGGTGGATGGTCCTGTGAAGATGGTTCAGCGCCTCCGCGTGGACAGTGATGATACTCGCCCCCGCTTCAGCGAAATCCTCTATAAAATAGTCCGGATCGGAAATCATCAGGTGGACGTCAAGGGGCAGATCTGTTACACGCTTGGCGGCCTTTACTATCATTGGGCCGATAGATATATTGGGCACAAAATGCCCGTCCATTACGTCAATATGGATGTAATCCGCTCCCGCCTTTTCCACATCCTTAATCTCTTGACCAAGACGGGTAAAATCCGCTGATAAAATCGAGGGTGCTATTTTTCCCATGTTGACTCCCCTTTACGATTGAAGATTGACGATTGTTGAAGCGAAGCGAAAGTCCCGCCTGGAACAAATTTAGGGCGGGGAAAAATGGGTACTGGTATTGGGCTTTGGATTGCTGTAGCGTAGCCTAAGTGCCGCAGTAGGCGGAAATGATTGTCTCTATTTTTTTATGAACAGCGCGCCAAAGAAACCCTCCATCCCGTGAATATGTGGAAAGGTCCTGAAAAAGCCGTTATCATCAATCAGGTCAAGACCCCATTCCGGGATTGTGCTCTTTAAATTTTCGAGGGCTATTTCACTGTTCCTTTCCAAAAAACCTTCAACCACGCCTTCATTTTCCTCCCTTGAGATAGTGCAGGTCAAGTACAGCATTCTGCCCCCTTTCCTCAGGAGATGAACCGCTTGATTCAAGATAGTTGCCTGTAAACGCGCTAATCGTTGAATGTCCTCTACCCTTTTTGTCAGTTTTGTGTCAGGATTCTTTGATATTACACCAAGACCGGAACAAGGACCATCAACCAGTATCTTATCAAAAGAATACCTCAAAAACGTTGAAAGGGGGCCGCTGGCATCCGCGACCACCGGGTTGAGAGGCCCTTCTCCAAGACGAATTGCGCTTTGTAAAAGACTTATCAATCTGCTGCGGCTTCTGTCAAGGGCAAGAATAAGTCCCTTGTCTTCCATCATAGCTGCAAGGTGGGTCGATTTCCCTCCCATGCCTGCGCAGACATCAAGTACCGAGTCCCCTGGCCGGGGCAAAAGGAGATGAGAGCCGATCTGCGCCGCCTCACCCTGCACCTGAAACAGCCCTTCTTTGAATGCCGTCAACCTGTTAACAGGCCCTTTGAGACCTTGGAGAATTACTCCTTCAGGAGAATAGACAGATGTGGAGCCAGTTACTCCTTCTTCATTTAAACGCTCAAGCAGTCCCTGGCGGTCTGTCTTTAAGGTGTTGACCCTGATAACCGTATGCGGGATGCGGTTTCCAGCATCTAAGAGACGCTCTGCAACATCAGGACCCAATTCTCCAATCCATTTTTCAACTAACCAGAGAGGATAGGAATAAGACACAGAAAGATACAGATCACGCTCTCGGCCTGGATCAGGGAAAGATATACGATCCCTTTCCCTGCAGATATGCCTCAGGATCCCGTTGACAAAGCCTGCCACGCGTTTGTTGCAAGCACCCCTCGCCTGTTTGACGGCCTCATTGACAGCAGCGCTTTCAGGGACTCGATCCATGAAAAATATCTGGTAAAGGGCGAGCCGAAGGATATTTAAGATGAGAGGCTCAATATTTTTGAATGGAAAACGGACCGCCTGTTTGACAATCCAGTCAAGCCTGATCTGCCACCGCAGGACCCCCTGGACCAAATGAACAATGAATGCCCTGTCCCTGTCACTGAGACCGGGATTCTCCTCCAAAGAGGTCTCGAGATATCTTTTCTGAAAGCCTTGGGAAGAATCAGCGCGGTTGAGTGCAGCTAATGCGAAATCCCTCGGCATCAAACGTATACTACTCCAAGAATGTTTTGATCCCCTTTTCAACAAGTTCCAGGCTCACATCCGTGTCATAACAGGGGCCAAAAGGCCTTCTGTTGAATACGCCAAAAACAGGAATAGGGTAACTGTCCTGTATACCGCTTGACAGGTCACGTTCGCACGCAACACCTATAATGACCTTCGGTTTTTTTTCAACCACTATCCTCCGGGCCAATGTTCCACCGGTTGCCACTGCAGCAGGCACATGGTACTTTTCAGAGAGTTCCACCAAATCCTTTATTTTGCACTTGCCGCATGCCTTGCAGTTTGCCACATTCCCTGTAATCCTGACAGGGCAATCGTGGTACTGGAGACAGTGGGGGAGAAGAATAAGGATCTGTTCCGGCTTAACCTTTTTGGCCTCCGCAAGGACCAGCTTGTTATTAATGGCGACAAAAGATCGTCGAATCTCATCCTTGCCTATACCGAAACACTTGCCGACTCCCACTAACAGTGGAAATAATACCCTTATAACGACCCCGCGAATGCGTCTGTTAAAAAAGAGATTCTTGCCCCGGGCAATGGTCAATACAAGGGTCAGGGCACCGCCCAAACCGAAAAGGACGAGGCAACCGAGAGCAAGTGCCAACAACAGCGGAAGACTCGGATGAATATTACTGAGGCCTACATAGGGAACCCACCAGAGTAAGAAGGCAAAACCCAACATAACGAGACATGTAACCAACAGGAGAAAGATAAACACCCTTTTCTTCGGTCTTGGTGAAAGATCAGGATCGCCATATTCTCTGGCGGCTGTCACCGGCAATACATTTCTTTCCTGAGCCTTCTCTCTCTCTGTCAACTCCTTCATCTCACCTTCCTGCTGAGCCGATTTCGGATTGCGAATTTCGGATTATCGTTATATTTAGTCTCTTACTGATTCAACAAATGAAGGGTTGTGCCAACACATCTTCCCTTATAAAATGCCGCAACATCAATCCGCAATCCAACATCTAAAATCTAAAATCCTAAGGTGGTCCCATCATTTATAGGAAACCCCCTCAGAAAATCAGCCGCCGCAAGTCTCTTCTTGCCCGGGGCCTGAAATTCCCTGATCAGGATAAGGCCACTACCCGTCTCCACCAAAAGACCCTCTCCTGAATGGCCTGCAACCCTGCCAGGAGACAGATCAAGGCCCTCTCGTTCAACAACCTTGGATGAAAACAGCTTTATCTCCTTCCCACCTACAGGTGTAATGGCGCCCGGCCACGGATCCAAGGCGCGAATAAGGGCCGATATAGCCCAAGCAGGCTGATCCCACTTGATGAAAGAGAGACCCCTGTCGATCTTCGGTGCGTATGTGGCCTGCGCTCCCTCCTGAGGTTTTTCAGTCACCAGGCCTCTTCTCATCCCTTCAATCGTTTTCAGGAGAACATCCCCTGAAAGAAGAGCAAGTCGGTCATGGAGTTCCCCCGCTGTCTCCTCGAAACCTATAAGGACCTCCTCTTGGAGAAGAAGGGGCCCTGTGTCAAGGCCTTCATCTATGCGCATGGCGCTGAGACCACTCTTTGTTTCGTCGTTGATAATGGCCCACTGGATAGGTGCCGCACCGCGATACTTGGGCAAGAGGGAAGCGTGGATATTGAGTGCACCCCACCGGGGGATGAGAAGGAAATCTTTCTTCAGAAGCTGCCCAAAGGCTACAACGACCAAGAGGTCCGGCTTGAGTTTACGGATTACCTCGCAAAACGCCTTGTCCGATGCCTTTTCGGGCTGAAGGACCTCAAGACCGCATCGTATCCCAGTTCGCTTTACCGGAGAGGGAACGAGTTTTTTACTCCTACCCTTGGGCCGATCCGGTTGTGTCACCACCGCCTGGATTGTGTGCCCATGTTTAATCAGTTTCTCGAGCGAAGGCACAGCGTAATCAGGAGTTCCCATAAAAACGATCCTTGGATAAGCGGGAAATTCCTCTGCATAGAAATTGCTCATAGGCGCCATTACTTCTCTTTCAGCCTTTTTTTCAGCTTTTTCTTATATAACGACCGTTTAAGAGCACTTATATGATCGATAAAGAGAGTTCCGTTCAAATGATCGATCTCGTGTTGCAGGCAGACACCTAATAAATCCTCTGCTTCAATATCAAATGGATTGCCGTGGCGGTCAAGACCGCGAACCTTTACCTGGGCCTTCCGGACGACTTCTGCTGAAAAATCAATTACGCTCAGGCATGCCTCTTCCCATTTTATCTCATCCTCGCCCAAGACGATTTCCGGATTGATTAAGGCAACCGGGTCTCTTTCCTTTTCTTTCGGATTGCGGTCAAAGACGATCACTCTTTTCAAGACACCCACCTGATTTGCGGCAAGCCCGACTCCGGGAGCAGAATACATAACCGCAATCATTCTGTCGATCAGGCCCTGCAACTCTTCATCTATCTCTGCTATCGGCTCGGCCTTAGTTTTGAGAACCGGATCCGGATAAGTGTATATTTTCATTTCATCGGTTGTGTCTGTCATTAATATGTACCTGTTCAATGATTAAATGATCCTTCAATACTATACATTGCCCCAAAATAAATCAAGCGGCCTCTATGACAAAAGCCATGGGCTTTCAGAGTATGCTTGACTTTTCCACGTTAGCTGCCTATCAAAAGAGTTTATGAAACGAATCGTAGAATTTCTATTTGAGATAGGTATGCTAAAAAGGAGCCCCCGTACCGGTTACCAGTTCCTCGGCACTGGCGGGGAGTCTGTGGCAGACCATTCTTTCCGAACAGCGGTCATAGGCTATGTGCTCGCATCAATGGAACCCGAGACAGACCGCAGCAAGATAATCTTAATGTGCCTCTTTCACGACTTTCCCGAAGCCAGGACCGGTGACCACAATTACGTGAACAAAAAATATGTTACAGTGGACGAGGAAAAGGCCACTCGTGATCAGATACAGGGCCTAAAGTTCGGCACTGAAATCATGGAGTTAGCCAATGAATTTAAAATATCAGATACCTTTGAGGCCAAACTTTCAAAGGATGCGGATCAGCTTGATCTGATCCTTGAACTTAAAGAGCAACTCGACTTAGGAAACCTGCAGGCAAAGGAATGGCTGTCATTTGCTGTGAAGAGGTTGCTTACCGAAAGCGGAAGAAAGGTGGCCCAGGAGATTCTCGCATCAGAACGTGATTCCTGGTGGTTCGATAAGAAGACGGACTGGTGGATCAACGGGTCTCAGACCAACTTCTCAAAAACTTCGGATAAGCCGGAATGATTTTCCAGGAGGCAAAAAACAAGCCCTTTCGAAAAAGGGCTTGTTGGGGTAAGTGTTTGATTTTATTATGGTGCCGAAGGCGGGACTTGAACCCGCACGGGCTGTAACCCACTACCCCCTCAAGATAGCGTGTCTACCAAATTCCACCACTTCGGCAAGTGTTTACTTTGCATCATTTTTTATCCTGGGTTTCACCGGTTTGCACCGGTGCCGCACTTGTTTGAGCTGTCGGGACCCCTGACGTCTTAACATCTTCCATGATGGAAGAAGTGGCTCCTCTACTGAAGAAAAAGGAAAGACCGAGAGAAGTCAGCATAAATACTACTGCTATTATTGTAGTTACCTTATGGAGAAAGGTCGTTGCTCCAGCGCTCCCGAAAACGGTCTGGCTGGACCCACCAAAAGCCGCACCCATGCCAGCGCCCTTCCCCTTCTGGAGGAGTACAATCAAAATTAAAGCCACACATACACAAATATGAAGAGCGATTATAATAGGTATCATCTAAAAGCCTCTTTTCGAAACCTTTGCGAAACGCCCCATTTTACCCAATTTCAGCGTCAGCCTCAGATTTTAATCCTCAAAATATTCTATATATTCCTGTGGTTAAAATCCTCGTCTTCCTTGACCTTGGCCAAAATTGAGCATTTTTCAAAGGTCTCTTTTTAAAAACTGCACAGAATTTTATAATGTTGGATCTTCGTTATGTCAGACCTGGTCAGGTTTCACTCAATTACTTGACGAACATTATATAATACCTAATGTAATTTTTTTTGCAATAAAAAACTGATCCAATTACGCCTTTTTAAAACGAACGATCTGAACGAAGGAATCCCCCTTGAGGCTCGCACCACCCACTAACGCCCCATCGATATCCGGTTCTGACATGAGATCGGCAATGTTTTCAGGTTTTACACTGCCGCCGTAAAGAATCCGAACCTGAGCCGCAGTCCCTGTATTGAAGTTATTCTCGATCCATTCACGAATAAACCGGTGAACTTCCTGGGCCTGACCGGGCGTTGCAGTACGGCCGGTTCCGATCGCCCATACAGGCTCGTATGCTAAGATAGTAGAAGGCCGCATCAATTCATCCGCCTTGAAATTATGTAATGACAAGTCAAGTTGCGTTTGAATTACATCGAAGGTTTTGCCAGCCTCTTTTTCCTCAAGCGTCTCCCCAACACACACAATGGGAATCAAGCCCAAGAATGTTGCTGCCTTGACCTTAAGATCAATCTTTTCGCTCGTTTCTCCAAAAATAATTCGTCTTTCAGAATGGCCTAAAATCACATGCGTGCATGTTGCCTCCTGAAGCATCCTTCCAGATATCTCCCCTGTGTAAGCCCCACTCGCCTCCCAGTGCATATTTTGTCCGCCTAAAAAAATCTTGGAATCTCCTATGGCTTTTCTGACATGAGATAGATGAGTGAACGGAGGGGCAACCAAAACATCTACTCCCTCAAGACCCGTGATCCCATCCGCTATTGTCTTCACGAGTTCAACTGCGTCAGTAAGGCGCAGGTTCATCTTCCAATTCCCGGCAATCATCGGTTTTCTTTTAAACATTTGTCAATCTACCTAACCCGGATAACCCGGAATTGCGCTAATTATTGGCCATAAAAATACCCAAATCTACCATCCGGCTGGCATAACCAAACTCGTTATCATACCATGCCAGGACCTTGACCATATCCCCAATGGCCATGGTGCAAGGTCCGTCTATAGTAGACGAAACAGCAGTGCCGTTAAAATCAATGGAAACCAGAGGCTCTTCGCTAAAGGCCAAGATCCCTTTGAGATAGGTTTCGGCAGCATTTTTCATGGTATTGTTGATTTCCTCGGACGTGGCCGGTTTTTCCAACTGTGCAACAAGGTCTATAACCGACACATTAGGGGTGGGCACACGGATGGCCATTCCGTTCAACTTACCCTCCAATTGTGGAAGAACCAGGGCGACAGCCTTTGCTGCCCCGGTCGTGGTGGGTATCATGGAAAGCGCTGCGGCCCTTGCCCTCCTTAAATCTTTGTGCGGGAAGTCCAGTATCCGCTGATCCCCGGTGTAAGAATGGGTCGTTGTCATCAGTCCCTTTTTAATCCCAAAATGATCTAAAAGGACCTTGCAGGGAGGAGCAAGACAATTGGTTGTGCATGAGGCGTTGGAAACAATATGATGTTTCTTGGCATCGTATTCGTGCTGGTTCACCCCCATAACCACCGTGAGATCAGGGCCTTTGGCTGGCGCCGAAATGATCACCTTCTTGGCTCCAGCCGCTAAATGCCCTGAAGCCTTCTCCCTGTCTCTGAAAAGACCGGTGCATTCAAATACAGTTTCAATGCCAAGATCGCCCCAGGACAGATTTGCGGGTTCCCTTTCTGTGAATATCTCAATTTCTTTTCCGTTAACAATAAGGGCATTATCAGTACTTGAAATTTCGGCGTCAAGAACGCCATGCACGGAATCATATTTTAGAAGATGGGCTAAAGTTGCAGGGTCAGTGAGATCATTTATGGCCAAAAATTCAATTTCTGGATTGTTGATCCCTGCCCTGAAAACCATCCTTCCGATTCTTCCAAAACCGTTTATACCCACTTTTAAAGACATCTCATACCTCCTTATTGTTATATCTTGATATCCAGGTTCAATATTCAGTCAATCGCGCCTTAGCGGAACTCACTTTAGTTCGTCAACTTCCCCGTTGCAAGCGGGATAAATGGGCACTTTAGTTACTCAGAAAAGCAAGGACATGATGATGGCATCCTCATTTGTTTCACGATAGTAGCGGGGCCTAAACCCTACCTCCCTAAAACCTGCTTTCTCATAAAGAGACCTCGCCAGAAGGTTTGAGGGTCTAACCTCTAACCACGCTGTTTTAGCCCCTTCAGAGATTCCAACTTCAATCATTTTACACAAAAGCCGCTCCCCCAGACCCTTTCCTCGCCACCCGGGATGAACGGCTACATTCATCAAATGGGTCTCATTAGCAAAAATCCAAAAGCAGATATATCCTCTTAACATTTCATCAATTAAAAGTGCCCATAAGTAAGAAATCGATCGATCGATTTCCGTTGAAAAAGAGTTCAAATCCCAGGGAGAAGGAAAAGAGTTTCTTTCAATCTCCAATATATCCCACTGAAATATCGGAAAATTTTCCCTGGTTACTTCTACAAGGGAACTCATGTGATCTTCAGTAGTTTCCCGGCTAAAGTAATGCTCTGTTTACCTGCCTGCTGGGCCTTTTCACCTAAATCGCTTAATGTCAGACGATCCCGGTCTTTGGCAACGGAAATAACCATCGGGAGGTTAACCCCTGTCAATACCTCGACCATCTCCTCATTTAGGAAAGAAAGACTTAAATTGGAAGGAGTGCCACCGAACATGTCGGTAAGCACTAAGACCCCCTGTCCCTGGTCAAGGGCACTTATCTTTTTGGAAATTTCCTTCAGTATTTCTTTACTCTCCGTTGTCTGGGTAATGGAAATATAATCGACTGCTTCCAGTCTTCCCATAATAAGTTCAGTGGCATTGATAAATTCCTTTCCCAGGTCACAGTGAGAGATAATTAGCAATCCGATCATTGATAGTCTCGTAAAAAGTCAAAAGGTTCAGGATTATGTTTCTCCATCAGATTGAATAATCGTTTGGTAAAGCTCTTCTTTTGTATGGGCACGCATCAGTTCTTTCCGGAAAGCGCTGTTTTTCAAAATTCTTGCTATCCTGGTCAGAACCTGCAAGTGTACACTGGAAGAATTCGCAGGGGCCAAAAGAAGGAAAAAGAGATAAGCAGGCTGCCCATCCATGGAGTCGAAATCAAGGCCCTCCTTACTCCTCCCGAATGATATAATAGGGTGCATAACACAGTTTAGCTTACCGTGGGGAATAGCAACACCGTCACCTATGCCCGTGCTTCCAAGGTGCTCCCTCTCGACAAGGACCTTGACAATCAGTCCCTTGTCTATGCTCGGATCATGTGTAGAAATGACTTCAGCTAATTCTCCCAAAACGCCCTTTTTATCCTTAGCCCTAAGCTCAGGCACAATATTATCTATTTCTATAATGTCAGAAAGTTTCATCGCATAAACCAGATACTCAAATGATGATGCACCAGCAAAAAGCCTTTCTACTGGCAATTGTGGGTAAATCTGCGGCCCGGAGACCAGAACATGACTTTTTGTTCAGGCACTAATCAGCCCGGCATGATGAGTCCCAGATTGCCGTTAGCCAGGTTGTAAATAACGTTAATTTCTCTTGATTTGGCATTTCTAAAGACCAGGAAGTCCTGTTTCAATAAATTGAGCTGCATGGCTGCTTCTTCTGGATCCATCGGTTTGGCAACCATTTTTTCGACTTCAATTACGGGCCCATCCTGAGCTATATCAGTGATATCATTCGCCTCATCGTTAACTGATTTCACCTCACCCTTTGCGTTTTCCTGCCGATGGTTTCTTATCTTGGAAATATGTTTCTTAACACGGTTCTCAATCTTATCCATAACCTGATCAATGGCCGAATACATATCCCCGGTCTCTTCGACTGCTTTTATTGGGGTTCCGTTCACTCTGAGAGACACGTCGGCTATATGTCGAAATTTTTCAACTGTCAATACAATGTGGGCCTCCAGAGGAACGTCTAAGTATTTTTTAATCTTAGATACCTTCTCTTCTGCGTATGCCCTTAGGCTCTCTATAGGCTCAGTGTGTCTAAATGTTACCGTAATATCCATAAGGCTTCCTCCAATACCTGAAACTTTTTAGCGGGGTTTACTCCAGCAACGGTTCCCTACGCTTTCTCGATGGTAGGATTGCCATTGACTCTCGATATTTAGCAACTGTACGACGGGCAACGTTAATGTTAAGTCGCCTCATCATTTTTTCAATATCTTTGTCGCTGTAGGGCTTGGCTTTGTCTTCTTTTTTGACGATATTGCGGATATGTTCTTTTACACTTTCAGATGCAAGGGCATCTCCGTCAAACCTCCTGATAGAACTGTTAAAAAAGAATTTGAGCTCAAAGAGACCTTGTGGGGTATAAACATATTTGTTTGTGGTTACCCTGCTGACAGTGGACTCGTGCATTTCGATGTCTTCAGCCACGTTACGAAGGACGAGAGGCTTGAGGTGAGTGATACCTTTATCAAGAAACTCTCTCTGAAAGCGGACAATACTCTCTGTTACCCGAAATAAGGTCCTTTGACGTTGGTTGATACTCTTTATCAACCAGGCTGCGGATCTCAGTTTTTCCTGGATGTAGGCATTTGTCTCCTCTGATAAGGAACCTCTATTCTGCAAGAGCCTTTTATAATAACTATTTATCCTCAATTTGGGCAAGCCATCTTCATTTGGGACAATCTCATAATCATCACCCACGTTTACGACATAAATGTCGGGTGTTATATAGATGATCTCCTCATTTGAGTAGACCCTGCCGGGCCTCGGATCCAGCCCCCGAATAACGGATACTGCGGCGATCACATCCTGAACGGGAACCAAAAGACTATCCGCAATCCGGTCGTATTTCTTCTCTTCCATATCCTTTAGGTGCTCCATAATCATTTTTTCTACTATGGTGCCCTCAAGATTTTGAAATCTGGCCTGAATGAGTAGAGATTCCCGGGCATCTCGGGCTGCCACCCCTACTGGATCAAAGGCCTGAATCAAAAGGAGAGTTTCAATTATTTTTTTAAGAGGCTGCCCTGTAACCTGTGAGATTTCTTCCAAGGGGATATCCAAATATCCATCTTCATCCAAATTTCCTATAATGTGGGTTCCAATCTCTTTTTGCGCCTCATCCATGCTGCTCATGTTGAGTTGCCAGGTAAGGTGAGAGGTTAAATCCGTCTTGGTGTCGACAATATTTTCAAAGGACGGGGCATCTCTTTCCTCGTAACGGGGTTCAGCCCAACCGGTATTATATTCTGTAAGGTAGGTCTCCCAGTCCACATCATCGCGGGCCCGCTCCTCTACAGTCACCTCAGGGAGCGCAGGAGGAGGTTCTTCGGACGGCTCATCTTTCCCTGCATCTCTCCTCTCATCCTGCTCAGATTCCCCCTCTGTAATGTCTTCCAGTACAGGGTTTTCCTCTATTTCCTGTGAGATGGATTCAAGAAGTTCCAGCCTTGAGAGTTGGAGGAGTTTAATGGCCTGCTGCAACTGGGGGGTCATGACAAGCTGCTGGGTAAGGCCTAATGATTGTTTTAGTTCTAACGCCATAACGAGTTCATACAGAGATCGACAAATAATTTAGTCCCGCCTGGGACGGGATTGAGTTGGGAAACGAACATATTATATCAATTACGCCTCAAGCGGGACTTATTGAGGTCTGTCACAGATCAAAGTCGTCACCCAGATAAACGCTCCGGGCTATTTTGCTGTTCACGATATTGTCTGGGGGCCCCTCTTCAATGATTTTGCCTTGGTTGATGATATAAGCCCTGTCACAGGCGCTTAATGTTTCTCTTACATTATGGTCAGAAATTATGATGCCAAGACCCCGTTCTCGCAACTGCTTGATGATCTGTTGAATGTCATTTATGGCAAGCGGGTCAATCCCTGCAAAGGGTTCATCTAAAAGCATAAACCTTGGATCCGTGATAAGTGCCCTGGTTATTTCCAGCCTCCGCCGCTCTCCTCCGGAAAGGGATATGGCCTTCTGTTTAGCCAAATGGTCAATACCAAGTTCTCTCAAGGCTTCTTCGATGCGTGATTTCCTCTTATGGGAAGGGAAATCCAGGATCTCTAAGATTGCAAGCAAATTCTGCTCTACAGATAGTTTTCTGAATACTGAGGGTTCCTGGGCGAGATAACTGATTCCCTTCCTGGCCCTGCGGTACATCGGATCACTGGTGATATCTTTGCCGTCTAAAAAGATCATCCCCTCATCAGGATGAGCAAGACCTACCACCATATAAAACGTGGTGGTCTTGCCTGCCCCGTTAGGACCGAGAAGACCGACGATCTCCTGTCGTTTAACCGCTATGTTTACCCGATCGACAACCCGCTTTCCGCTGTAGATCTTTACCAGGCCTTCTGCCTGGAGCATTTCATTTACCACGGCCAAAACCCTGTCCCTTCTTTTGCCCGGGAAAGATAACGGCCCTCACTTTCTTATCTTGCAAACTTTCTACAACACTTCGATCCTCTTTCAAAAAAAGCGTTATTCGATCCCCCTCAACGAAATTATTTTTCTCCTTAACCACCGGATTCCCCGTAAGGACCAATTTCTCATCTAACTGATAGTACACGGCCTTTTTTCCGGTTGCAACTCCACCCTCGGCCCGAACAATTTTGACGTCTCCTGTGGCAACTATCTTGTCAATTTTGGTAGCTGTTTCTTCAGGCCCCTTCTTTTCAGGCGCTTCTTCATAATAGACCACTATCTTGTCACAAAATACAGAGAAATTGTCCATCTGAGCATCCACATCACCTGTAAATGTCACCGTCTTCTTTTTGTTATCTGCTTCCAACTTGGTGGAATGAATAACTATCGGTTTTGGCGCTTCTTTTTTACCCTGTTTCTCCGAGGTTGCAGATTGTGCAGGATGCGACCACATAGTCACTAATAACAGGGTGGCAGAATATAGCAATAAAGTATGTCTCAGGTCTCTCATCGGGTCGCAGGCTCCTCATTTATTATGGTGGTAACGTCTGATAATATATTAATCTTTTCCTTTGTCATATCTGCAAAAAGGCCCCTCCCCTTCACATTAAAAAACGGGCCTACTATCTTGACGGGTTTTTCTGTTCTTAAATGTCCGAGCTTTTCGTTTATCAGCGCATAATCCGTAAAGATCTTATATTTCTCGCCGTAAAACCCTTCCAAATTGCCCCATAGCTCGATTTTTCCGGAATCTTTGAAGTAATTTCCTCTTTTCCCGCTGAGTTTAAACCAGGGTTTTCCTTCAGGTTCAACCTTCAGTTTAAAGTCGTAAAACCGTATCGTCTTCATATCTTTGGAAAACTGGATCTCTTTGGCATCAAGAACCCATTGTACTTTTTCATCAGGATCATCCTGGCGATAGTGGACGTCCTTGAGTTCAAGACCCTCGCCTGACACGATATTTTTCAAAAGAGCAGTCGTTTTTAGAAGTTCTTTTCCCGATTTTGCAAGGTAAAAGCCAACTAAAACCAGCAACGCCCCTAATCCTAAGAGGGGCCAATGTCTCTTGAAGAGGATTTTCATAGAGACCGTACTATATCAACCCCCGCTTTGTTCTGTAAAGCCAATTTTAGTCCACGCCCCCTTGCTCTTCAATATCCATTCGCACGCCTCCCTTACAGCCCCATCACCCCCTTTTTTCTTTGTAACAAAATCGGCTTCTTCACGAACCTCCTCCACACCATCAGCAACCGCTATCCTGAGACCTGCCTCCATAAACATTGCCAGATCAGGAAGATCGTCACCGATGCAACATACCTCTTTTTTCTTTAGCCTCTTCTCTCTAATTATTTTTTTGCATAACGCCTTTTTATCTTTGATGCCCTGCCATACTTCGTCAATACCGAGTTCCTTAGCCCGGTGCTCCACCACCATTGATTTTCGCCCTGTGATGATAACAACATCTATTCCCGCAGACATAAGCATCTTCAATCCAAGGCCATCTTTTACATTAAACGATTTGATCTCTTCGCCTCTTTCGTTCATGGTGATGCGACCATCCGTCAACACCCCGTCAACGTCTAAAATTAGCAATTTAACCCTACCAGCCTTTTCTTTCATCTAAGCACCTCATCACCCCCTTCGAAGGGCAAATCAAGACATGAAACCTGAACCAAATGAGCTATTACAATGAATCTGAGGCAGAAAACTTAAACCGGAAGGATGTCCGTGCCAAGAATATGATGGGAGTCAAGATCTTATGAGGCCATGGATATCCTTGAGCATACACAGCAACGATTCCACTTCATGGAGAGGCAATGAATTAGGCCCATCGCACAGGGCTAAATCAGGGTTTGGATGGATCTCCATAAAAACCCCGTCCGCGCCAGCAGCAACAGCGGCCTTGGAAAGGTGACTCACAAATTCTCTCTGACCTCCTGAACTGGTTCCGTCACCTCCAGGGAGTTGCACACTGTGAGTAGCGTCAAATACAACGGGGAAGCCAAATCCTTTCATTATGACAATAGACCTCATGTCAACCACGAGATTGTTATAGCCGAAAAAGGTCCCCCTCTCAGTAATAATTATATTACGATTACCGGTGGATGTTACTTTCTCTATAGTCGGGCCCATTTCCCGGGGAGAAATAAACTGCCCCTTCTTAATATTAATGGGTAGCCCCAATCGGGCGACAGCTAATATCAAATCGGTCTGCCTGCATAGAAATGCGGGGATCTGAATCACGTCAAGGACCTCTGCAGCCTTGTTTGCTTCACCTATTCGGTGGACATCTGAAAGGACCGGTAACCCTGTAGTTTCCTTGACTTTCTGTATTATTTCAAGACCCTTGTCCATACCGGGTCCCCTGAAAGAGCCCAAAGAGGTCCGGTTGGCCTTGTCATAGGAGGTCTTAAAGATAATCGGGATACTCAGCTTCTCGCTTGTCTCTTTCAAGAAACCGGCAATCTCCAAAGTAGTATTCTCGTTCTCAATAACACAAGGACCCGCGATCAAGAAGAACGGACCATCAGTCTCTATGGTCAACGAACCGATTTTGATTTTATGTTCCATAACACGCACACTCAAGAGAATCAAAAAACCCTATTTTTTCCTGAAGACCCTATAGCAAGGCCGGCTGAAAGTCAAGGTCGGTAAATCGTAGAGAATTCAGCCTGAGCCCCCTATAATATACGCCCTTTTTCCTTGACTCAAAAGCGGGCATTTTCTATACTTTTTACCCAAATAGCGACTTTGTGTGAAACGCTTCTTCCCGACTTGCAAGGAACCAGTTTTTGGAATAAATTATGAAGCGAAAAACAGGACCGCAAAGGAGGATGAATGACATGAAACGAAAATGGATGATCTTGGTGCTTTTGGGTGTCTTTATGATTCCCCGTTGGGTCGGCGCCGTAGAAAAGCATGACTTCGTGGTGGACACCACGGGCGATCTGATCGAACTTTGCACTGCTTCCAAAAGTGATCCTCTCCAGAAGGAAGCCGTAAATTTCTGCTTGGGTTTCCTGGTGGGGGCGTATCACTATCATGTGGCAGAAAACGCTGGTCCAAAGGGTAAATGTCTGGTCTGTCCGCCCGATCCGCCGCCACCACGTGCGGAAGTGGCGAGCATGTTCGTCGATTGGGCCAAAAAACACCCCGAGTATATGGACGAGGAAGCTGTCGAAACGTGGTTCAGGTTTCTGATAGAAACATATCCTTGCAAACCTTAGTCGCGGGAATTCGAAAGGAGCATATAATGACAAAGATCGTGATTGTATTGGTGATCATCATCAGTCTGGCACTTCCAGGTTGCGCTGGGATGAGCCAGACCGAGCAGCGAACCTTGAGCGGTGGCGCCATGGGCGCTGCGGGCGGCGCCATCATCGGGGCTATTGCAGGCAATGCAGGGCTCGGGGCCGCCATCGGCGGCGCAGTTGGCGCAGGCGGCGGCTATCTCTACGGCAAACACAAGGAGTCCGAGCAGAAGTCCTACCAACAGGGTTACGAAGCGGGGCGTCAGAGTCAGTAACCTTTTTGTCCCGGTTGCCGCAAAATCTTTTCTAATCACAACCGTTTGCCACGTTGCCAACAGCTAATGAAGGAACAAATATCTGTCTGAGCCGGCGGCCAGAGGCCCTTCCAGCTAAGGCGAAGTCGGCTCGCAGTTCCTTGAAAATCTCCTTGTAATTTTTCACTTAAGCAGTTAACATCACAGGATGT
This sequence comes from uncultured Desulfobacteraceae bacterium, assembly GCA_964522045.1. Classification (GTDB taxonomy): domain Bacteria; phylum Desulfobacterota; class DSM-4660; order Desulfatiglandales; family Desulfatiglandaceae; genus Desulfacyla. The sequence continues at coordinate 772 of CAZFSF010000012.1, read as the reverse complement.
TTTTCCTTATCTTCCCGAAAATATCAAAGTTCATGAGTCCTATGGCAAAGCCATGGGACTACCCGTGATTAATTAGGAGCGCTGGACATGAGGGAGAACAGGAAAATAGGTACCGGGGAAGTCGGGCGATTTGATCAGAGAAACACCATGTTCAATAGACCGAGGGACCCCGAAAGGTCCAGTCCTGAAATACTGGAGATGGGCAAGAAGCATTATGGGGTGCATAGCTTCAAAGATAAGGAAGGCTACACCATGCTGGACTGGGCCTTCGCAATGGGCTCATGGTATTTAGAACGGTGGTGGGGATTTGGAAATATGGTCGGTAATGAGGGTCTCTATGAATGGTTCCCGGACCAATCGAAGATTACCGAGAGAGACCGCATCCCATTGGGACAGAAGTGGGATGTCTCCGACCCGGGCAACATAACCCGGATCATCAAGAAAGCTGCAATATACATGGGCGCATCAGCGGTTGGGATTTGCAGGCTGGATCGGCGCTGGATCTACTCTCATCGCTTTGATCCCCGTACTCTTGAACATCCCCCAATAGATGATATTTCCGACGATTTTACACATGCCATCGTCATGATTCATGAGATGGATTATACCTTGATGAGAACGGCTCCTGCCTACGGTGAGTTTGCAGCAGGCGGCAAGGGTTACCCAATGATGGCCCTTGCGGCCTCATCAGTGGCTCACTTTATTCGTGATTTAGGCTACAAGGCCATCCCCTGTGGTAATGATACGGCTCTTAGCATCCCCATGGCCATTG
>CAZFSF010000011.1:0-33116 GCA_964522045.1 uncultured Desulfobacteraceae bacterium | reverse complement strand
TCCGTCTGCCTGCTAACAGATCGCCCAACCTCTGAATGATTACCCCTCTACCAAGTAGATTCGCCAATCGGGCGATGTAATGACCATAGGCAATCGGATCATCGAACGGTTCTGTGAACGCACTACTCACCAGAATTGCAAAGTTGGTGTTTTCACTTCTTTTATTAGCATAACTGTGCCCGTTCACGGTCACGATTCCCCCATGCGCTTCTGTCACCACCTCACCGTATGGATTCATACAGAAGGTGCGCACCTTATCATCGAATGTTTTTGAGTAGTGAACGAGCTTTGCTTCATAAGCCGTGTCCGTGATTTCCCTAAGCACAGGGGCTGAAAGTTCCACACGCACGCCTATATCCACAGAAGTGGCCCTTGTTCTTAACCCCAAAGATTCTGCCTGTTTTTTCATCCACCGCGCCCCTGATCGGCCCGGAGCGACTATGACAAATTTGGAAGTAATACTTCGACCGTCAGCAAGTTTTACCCCTTGAATTCTGGTATGGTCAGCAATGAGTCCTTGGACTTCAGATTCTGTATGTATGTCTACCCGTCCAGAAAGAGACTTTTTAAAACGTTCCAAGACAGCCCGACAATTCTCTGTACCGATATGACGGATGCGGTCCGGCAGGAGTTGGAGGTCGGCCATGCGGGCTCTGTCTGCTAACGCTTCCAATTGTGGTGAACTCTTGCCAAAAATACGGTCAGGCGCTCCATTGGCCGCATAAATCTCATCCGTGTTTTTCAACAGTTGGTACAGAGGCCCCTCTTCGATGAATTCTTTTAGGACTCCCCCAACTTCCGTGGAAAGCGTGAGCTTTCCATCGCTAAATGCGCCTGCGCCTCCCCATCCACACAGTCTGTCTTCGGGATTTTGTCGTTCGCGCTTGCTGATATCCTTTCCCTGCTCGAGCAACATAATCCCCTTTATGCCCAAGTCTGCGAGAGTCAGTGCTGCAAAAATACCAGCAGGACCAGCACCCACAATGACGACTTCATAATCCATAGATCCACCGAAAAATTATTTTGGAGACACACGAATAAGAGAGCTTAAGGATTTGCGTGAAACTCCAGTTTATACTATCAAACCTTCGGTCCAAAAACGCTACGCTCGCTCTATATCAGGCCATCAAGAAACGCTGGTCTGGAATCAGACGGGTTGAGAAAGCCCTAATCCTTCACCATTTCTTCGATGATCTCCCGGACCGACCGGACATCTTGCACCATCCCGGTGATCTGACCGGCCGGCAAGGTATTGGCTGCCAAATCTCCGCCTACCCATGCCTCTTCCAGGCTGTCCGGGGAAAACCTGAAGGTCATATCCGATACGCCCTGACCCAATTCCTCTGCAAGAGGGGTTCTGATCACCCGCACCCGCACCTTTCCTCTCTCTATCAAAAGGGTATCGGTCTCTCTTCCTTCGCACAGGGCACTCTTATAATTTTGATGAGCAATACACTCCTTGGATGCAATGAAGCGTGTCCCCACCTGAACCCCCTTTGCGCCTAATGCAAAAGCAGCGCGGTAACCCCGGGAGTCCCCGATTCCGCCGGCCGCAATTACCGGGATTTTCACCGCATCTACCATTAGGGGAACCAGGACCATGGTTGAGGCCCCCATATACCCCTGGATACCACCTGACTCACTCCCTTCCGCAATAAGGGCATCCACACCGGCATCCTCAGCCTTGCGGGCGGTCTCCACGTTAGGCACCACATGAAGCACCTTGACACCTGCTGGCTTGAGTATGGAAAGGAGTTCTTTGGGAGATCCCGCCGAGGTGGTGACGGTCTTGATCCCATTTTCAATAAGGACCTCGGCAAAGACCATGGACATGGGATTCATGGCCATCAGATTCGCCCCAAATGGTTTGTCCGTAAGCCTTTTTACCGCCTCGATCTGTTCCCTAAGGGGGCCTGGCTCGGTCAGGAATGCGGAAGCTAACAGCCCATAGCCCCCTGCCTCTGAAACGGCTGCAACCATTTCCGGGTTACATATGACGCCCATCGCCCCCTGAATCAGGGGATAACGGCTTCCAAGTAAACCCAATATTTCATTCATCGCTCACCTCCGTTGAATTTTCAAAATGCCTCCTCCGGCATTTCCACTACTTCCCGTCCTTTCCTGTAAAGCGTATCCAGGCGGGCCATTGTCACAGGAAGGGTCACACCGGTATAGTAAGTGGCCTGCATGATCTTTCCCAAGTAGAAATCACCTTTTTTACAATCATCCATCCTCCGCTGCGCCACTACGGCCATATCGAGTAGACGCCAGCAAATGGTCACGTCCCCGAAACAGAGGAGAGCAGGATAGGTCTGGGAGGCCCACTGCAAGGGATCTCCCTGCATCATGGCGGACATTTCTCCGGCCATTTGCGCCAGGCGTTCAATCGCCTCTGACAGATCTCCGATAGCATGGCCAAGGGTGGGGTGGTTTCGGTTCTCCTCACAAAACCCTCTTATTTGCTTCAGGTAGGCCTTTAAGGGAGCACCATCATTGACCCGCATCTTCCGGCCCATGAGATCGATGGATTGAATACCGTTTGTGCCCTCGTAAACGGATGCAATTTTGGAATCCCTCAAAAATTGCTCCACTTGATACTCTTTGCAGTATCCGTAGCCGCCCAGGCACTGGATGGCGGTTTCGCAGACCCTGAAGCCCACATCTGAGCAGTAGGCCTTTATGATCGGCGTGATAAAGTCAAGGAGGCTCTGGTAATCCCTCTTTTCATCTCCTTCCGGCAATTCGAGGGAAAGATCGGACCAGAAAGCCCCTGAATAGATCATTGAACGGAGTCCATCAACCGTTGCTTTCATCCAGAGAAGCATCCGGCGGACATCGGGATGGTCTATTATGGCAACATATCCGGACTTCCTGCCTGCAATATCCAACCCCTGGATTCGTTCTTTTGCGTATGCCAGGGCATTCTGGTATGCCAGGCTTGCTAAGGTGGTGCTGGTAACGCCTGTGTTGATACGGGCCTGATTCATCATCTGAAACATATGGGCCAGGCCTCGGTTCTCCTCCCCGCACAGGTACCCGATACAGCCGTCATTATCTCCGAAATTGAGGGCGCAGGTAGGTGAGGCATGCAGGCCCAACTTTTTTTCCACTGCCGTGCACGCAACATCATTTGGCTCACCCAAAGACCCGTCAGGATTCACCCTGATTTTGGGTACAACAAAGAGGGAGATTCCCCTGATCCCTTCGGGCGCCCCTTCAATCCGGGCCAGGAGGAGGTGGATGATATTGTCCGCCATATCATGGTCGCCCGCCGAGATGAAGATTTTATTCCCCTTGATCCTGAAATGGTCTCCATCAAGAATGGCAGCCGTGCGCGTGGCCGCCAGGTTGGAACCAGCACCGGGTTCGGTCAGGCACATGGTTCCGGCCCACTCCCCCCTGTACATCTTTGCTATAAACCGTTCTTTCAACTCCTCAGTGGCAAAACTCTCGATCAGATGGGCCGCCCCATGGGTCAGGCTGGGGGTTATGTTGAACGACTGGGCTGCCCCGTACATCTGATCATTGATAACGATCCGCATCATATGGGGAAACCCCTGTCCCCCATATTTGGTATTGCGGGAAGCGGCGATCCAGCCATTTTCACCATAGAGCTTAAAGGTATCCCTGAACTCGGAAGGGCAATGGACCTGTCCCTCCTCAAAGACGACGCCCGAGTCTTCGCCGATCTCCTGGAGGGGTGCGATGGCGCCCTTTGCAAACTTTATGGCCTCTGTCACCAGCATATCTAAGGTCTCTTCATCCAGCTCGCTGTACCGCTCAAGTCGGCACAGGCTTCCGTAGTTTAACTGCTCTTTAAGGATGAAGAAAATATCCTTCTCATTGACTTTAAAATGTGTCATGGTTTTGTCTTGTCTCCTTTTTCATTCCAAATCTCGGAAATCATCGGGCACGTGAACCCTGGGTCTGTTGGCTTTCTTGATTCCGAGGGCATCATTTGCGATAAGAAGCCGCATGATGTTTGCCGTCCCCTCCCCCACCTGATAGAGCTTGGCATCCCGGTAATATTTTTCAACCGGCATCTCTAAAGAATACCCCATTCCACCATGGACTTCCATGGCCATTCCTGCGGCCTTCACCACCGCTTCTCCGGCAAAATACTTACCAATGGCGATTTCCCGGGTAAAGGGCCGTCCCCGGTCATTGAGCCACGCCCCGCGCCGGACAAGGAGCCTGGCCCCTTCGACCATCGACACCATTTCTGCGATGACCCCTTTCACGAGCTGATATTCCCCGATCAGTTTTCCAAACTGAACCCTCTCATTGGCATACTTCACCGAGGCGTCTAAGCAGGCCTGAGCCAGACCTACCGCGCCGCTCCCCACGCTGATGCGACCCCGGTCAAGGGCCGTCATGGCCACCTTAAACCCTTCACCCCATCTGCCTAACAGATTTTCCCTGGGGGCCTTCACATCCTCTATGTGAATCTCTGCAATGGGCGAGGATTTGTCCCCTAACTTGGGGGTCTCTTTAGGTGTCCAGCCCGGCTGATCCGTTTCCACGACCACGGCACACATCCCGCGATGTTTAAGCCCCCGGTCAAATGAACCATATACGATGGCCAGGTCCGCCACTGTGCCGTTTGAGATCCATGTCTTGGCGCCGTTGATGCGAAAGTGGTCGCCCCGATCCTCGATCCGGGTCTCGGTAGCGGCAATATCCGATCCCACATTGGGCTCTGAAAAGCAGGTGCACCCGATCTTCCGCCCTAAAACAAGCTCCCTGACATATTTCTCCTTAGCCGCTTCGGTTCCCCATTCCATAATCGTATAGGGGACGGTCATGGCCTGAAGGTTAAACAGCGAACGGAGTCCCGAGTCGGCCCGCGATATTTCCTCGCATACCACCGAGTGGGCTAAGAAACCCGCGTCAACCCCACCATACCTGGATGGAAATGCACAGGCGAAAAGCCCTAATTCGCCCATCTTTGCCACCAGGTCACGGTTGAAAGCGTCTTCCCTTACTCTCGGCAGGACCTCCCGTTCTGCAAATTTCTTTGCCATATCCTGCATGGAAACGATCTCTTCGGCCAAATCAAAGTTCATTTCTACGCTCCTTACACATCGACCTTGAATCCCAGATCAACTTCATTGGCCGGGATTCCTCCACGGATGCCCCAGTTTTCCATAAATCATTTCCTCCCAAACCCCATCCGCAGCCCCCCGTCCAACCGGATACACTCACCGTTTAGGTAGGGGTTTTCAATAATCTGACGGGCCAATGATGCAAATTCTTCCGGTCTCCCGAGTCGTGGTGGAAAGGGCACCTGCCTGCCCAGGCGCTCTCTTACATTTTCGGGGAGTTTCCCCAGAAGCGGTGTTTCGAATATCCCAGGGAGGATGGTCATGACACGGATACCGTTGTTGGCGAATTCTCTTGTCATCGTCAAGGTCATGGAAACAATCCCGCCCTTTGACGCCGAGTAGGCAGACTGCCCGACCTGGCCGTCAAAGGCGGCCACGGATGAGGTGTTGATATACACCCCCCGCTCACCTTCCTCGTTGGGAGGATTCTCCATCAATGCTGGCGCGGTGGCACGAAGCAGGTTAAAGGTGCCTACCAGGTTGACGTTCACGATATTGGGGAACCAATCAGGGGAGACAACCCCCTCCTTCCCTACGACCCTGACTGATCCGCCGATTCCCGCACAGTTCACTACAATATGAAAAGTTCCAAAAGCGCCCTTTATCTTTTCTACCGCCCCGTCCACTTCCCTGTGCTCTGCCACATTTGCCGGCAAAAACATGGCGCTGTCCCCGAGGGCGGCCGCCATCTGCTCCCCCAACTCCTGATTCAGGTCCAGAAGGGCTACTCGAGCGCCGCCATCCATAAGCGTCCTGGCAACGGCCTCTCCGAGGCCCGACACGCCACCGGTAATAATTGCAACGCTGTTCTTGATTTCCATGGTCCATCCTTTCACATATTATTCTTTTCTGCTTCCGTCCGGATTGTATTCATACCACCCCTTTTTTGTCTTTCGGCCCAGCTGACCCGCCAGCACCTTACGTCTCATGATGGAAGGCGGATAAAACCGGAGGGCCTTTTCTTCTTCATAGACATTGGTGTACGCCATCAGCGATACCTCCAATCCGACAAGGTCACCTGTCTCAAAAGGCCCCATTTTGCGTCCAAAGGCCAGCCGCATACCTTTGTCAATGTCCTCAGGCGTTGCCACCCCCTGCTCCACGAGACGCATGGCCTCAATATTGGAGACCATATTGATCCGGTTCAGGATAAAACCGGCAATATCCCGGTTGACCATGATCGGCTCCTTACCGATGAATCTCACAAAATCCGCTCCATATTCAAATGTCCCGTCACTGGTGTCAATCCCCTTTATAACTTCTACGGCCATCATCATAGGGACCGGGTTGAAGAAGTGAAGACCGACAAAATTTTCAGGCCGGCGGGTCACAGCGGCAATCTGGGTAATGGGAATGGCCGAGGTGTTGGAGGCTAAAATGGTCTTGTCTCCAACAACAGCATCCAGTTTCTTAAAGACCTCGTGTTTCACTTCTATCTTTTCAAAAACGGCCTCTATTACCAGGTCCGCATCCACCGCACTGTCGTATTCAGTGGAAGTTTCAATACGGCCCATAATGGTGTCGAGGTCTTCTGAAACCTTACCTTTCTCCACGAACTTTGAAACGGACCAGTTGATTTTTTCGACCGCCCTGTCGAGCGCATCCCGGGCCAGGTCAGACATTACCACCGAAATCCCTTTCTGTGCGCATACCTGGGCAATACCGCTCCCCATGGCGCCTGATCCCATGACAAATACTTTTTGAATATCCATACGCTTGTCCTCCTCGATTGATGTCTTTCTCAAACCTTATTAAATTCTTTATTAATAATTTAATTAGATTATCTTATTAGTGTCAAGAAAAAACCTTGAAGCTAACTGTAGCACTTTCAAGAAAAAACAGTCAGGCTGGACGGTGTGATGGCACTTCATTAAGGGGAGCTTGAGAAGCGCTTTTTCAGTTCCTTTTTCAGGATCTTGCCCGCAGGATTCCTGGGAAGTTCATGGATAAACTCAACAGATTTGGGGCATTTGAACCCTCCGATCATTTTTCTGCAGAAACCTATTATTTCTCTTTCGGAGGCGGTTGCACCGGGCTCGAGGGCGACAACGGCCTTGATGGCCTCTCCCCATCTCGGATCCGGGACCCCGATCACGGCGGCTTCCGCTATCAGGGGATGTGTGTAGAGCACCTCTTCCACTTCCCTGGGATATACATTTTCTCCGCCTGTAATAATCATATCTTTTTTCCGGTCAACGATATAAAGAAAGCCCTCTTCATCCAGGCGACCCAGATCACCGGTGTAAAACCATCCATCTCTTACGGACGTCTCTGTGGCCGCAGCGTCTTTATAGTATCCCTTCATCAGATTACTGCCCCGGAAGATCACTTCGCCTACATCGCCGACCGGCACATGAGAACCGCTTTCATCTACAACACGCAACTCCAGATTGAGATGTTCTTTGCCAACGCAGGCATTTTTGCGGCTGAAGTCTTCGGGGAGGAGTGTCGTAATGCCGCCCGATGATTCGGTCATGCCGTAGGTGTCAAAAATCAACGCCGTCGGAAAAACCGCACCAAGCCTCCGCTGGGTTTCTACCGGCATGATAGCAGCCCCGGACCCTATGAGCGTAATGGACTCTGTATCATATTCTTCAATACCGGGGAGTTGAAGGAGCATGTTAAAGACCGTGGGCGCTGCTGCCCAGCGTGTTATCCGCTCCCGCTCTATGGTTTTCATACAATCCTTTGGATCAAAGGTCTTTTTGAGGTAGATGGTCCCTCCGATATAAAGATAGGTAAGGACGCTCCCTATGGCGGCAACATGATAAAGCGGGAAAACCTGAAGACAGCGGTCATCCTCTCTGAAGACACCATTATGTATCCAGTTGACAGAATTCCAGATAACACCGTTATGGGTCAATAAAACCCCTTTTGGCCTCCCGGTGGTCCCTGCCGTATAAAGCAGAAACGCCTCATCATCCCCCATCACCTCAGCTTGAGGCACGTCGTCATCTCCTAATTCCAGAACGTCTTTGAAGCAAAGCGTGTTTTCCGGCGGATCGTCACCGATCAACAAGTAGCGCTCTATCTTTTTAAGCCCTGGCCGGAGTTCAAGCACCCGGGTCTCAAAGTCCTTTGAATAGATCAGGGACGTGGCATCGGAGTGCTCGATAATCCATTTCATCTCCGGAGCGGCCAGACGTACATTTATGGGGACGGCAACTGCGCCTAACTTGAATATGCCGAAAAATGCAATCAACTCTTCGATGCAATTGAGGGAAAGAACGGCAACATGATCGCCCTTCTTGATTCCCAGCTTCGTGAATGCCCTGGCAAACCGGTTGCTGAGGACCTCCAATTGTCCGTATGTCCCCTCTTCACCTTCATGGGAGACCAGCGCCACTTTTTGCGGGTGCTTGTGTGCTGATCTCCTGAGCATACTACCAAGATTCACTTTCGATATGGCCATCAGACTTCCTTTTATCACCTTGATATTGCATTGGCATTCACTCACATCCTCGAAATGTGTTATCATACATGCATGGGAGTTGGCAATTTACGCCATCAGGGGCCTTTAATGAATGTGACGTCTTTATGTGGCATTAATTTACCAGCCATCCCTCTCTGCGTCAATCGCTTTAGAGCGGAAAATACCAGGGAAACCCAACATTTTTGGGGTTGACATCCATCTCAACTCAATATATGCGTGATAAGAAACTGACCACAAATATAATAAATAACCTAATCAGATATCATATCAGGTTTTGAGCCTGCGTCAGGCGAACTGGGCCTAATTTACGGCAGCAAACAAGTTGAACCTGCAAAAGCTTATACCCCTCTATTTAGGGGCAGCCATCGGACCCATGGGGGGCATCGGGATTATCACCCTCATCCCCGTCATGGCAGACCAATGGTCCGTTGAATTTACCACAGCCTCTCTTGCCATTACCTTTTACATGATTCCATTCGTGTTGGTCCAACTCTTCTCCGGGCCCATCGCCCAGCTTTTTGATACGCGAAAAACCCTCCTTTTCGGCTTTTTTGTTTATGCCTCAGGGGCGGTCTTATCCGGCATCTCTTCCAACATTTTCAGTTTTCTTGGGGGCCGGATCATTCAGGGTGTTGGGGCAGCCTTCCTGACGCCGATTATCATGGCCCTGATCGGCGATCTGGTTCCATCAAAACATGTGGGAAAAGCCATCGGAATGTTTGGGATGGCCAACACTGTCGGCGTGACCTTGGGTCCGTTCATCTCCGGAGCTATAGACGTTCGGTATGGCTGGCCGTGGTTCTTTTTCCTGCTGGCAGGGCTGTCTCTATTCTCAGGAGGACTGTATTGGATATCGAGCGCCCCCAGGGAAAAAGAGACCGGCGAAGCCGCCACCATCCTTACAGCCTTTTTGATCCTGAAGAAGGCCCTGCTGCAACCCGGGGTCCTTTACCTGAGCTTTTCGGCATTCAGTTTTTTTGTTGCCTATATCGGGATTATGACGTTTACAGCCGATTATCTGAGAACATATTTTGAGTTCCCCTCCGATAAAATCGGCGCCCTTCTCTCTGTGACTGGGATCTCTGGAATTATCGTCTCGCCTATCGCCGGGTTTGCTGGAGATTATCTCGGAAGGATCAGGGTCTTTTTGGGGAGTGCGGCCTTATCCTTAGTCTGTGTTGCTCTGATGGCATTTATTGGATTTTCCTACTGGGTTCATTTCACGCTTTTCCTGCTTTTCGGTACCGGGGCAGCCAGTTCGTGGACCACTCTCAACACCATGGCCGTTCAGGCCTCTCCGTCATTCAGAAAGCCGGTCACTTCTGTATACAACGCCGTCAAATTTGCGGGGTATGCCGCTTCTCCGGTCATCCTTTCACCTCTGTACAGCCTGTTTCAAATAAGGGCGGTTCGATGGGGATGTATGGCGGCTATCCTGATTGCCGCCATGCTTGCCTTTATGGCCGGTGACCGGCCGGAAGAAGACAAGGATGCGGTATCGTGACAGGGAAAGAAATGTAAATTCTTATCGGGGATTTCGGGCTACCATCCTCCTAACCTTCCCCGGCCGTGAAAGACATACGAAGAGACAGGAGAAAAAAATGCTTATGAAATAAAGGTAGAAGGATATCGAATAGGACCCTGTTATATCCCTCAAAAAGCCTGAGATAAAGGCCCCCATGGAGCCTCCCACTCCCCCTCCGATGCAGATAACAGCAAAGATCAGACCGAATGAATTACCCAGAAAAATGTCTGCGCTCATAGAAGGAAAAACCGGGGCGGCGGCACCGTAGCCGAGACCGAAGAAAATCGCGAATAAGAGGGGCAAAAGCCCTATCATATTGGTCATCCCCATCAGACAGAAGATGCCTGCTACCACAAAGATACCCGCCAGTACAGTTATCCGCTCCCGTCCCATGACATCGGAAAGATACCCAAACACAATTTTGCCCCCTGAGCCGACAATGCCCAGAATACCAAAATAATAGGCAGCACTCTCCCGGGACAGACCGTAATCCACCATGGCCGAGATGGCATGAAGCAAAGTTCCCTGATATACCCATGATCCGAAAAAAAATGCCATCACCAAAAACCAGAAACGTTGAGTTCCGATGGCCTTCTTGAGGGTCCAGTCCTGATTGGCCCAGTCACGGTCCACCACCTTTACCATCATACGACTCAGAGAGCGTTGAGCGGTTTCTTCAGGGCCATCGCCGTCCGGTCTGAGATTCATGTCCTCGGGTCTTCGCCGGGAGAAGATGACGTTTAACGGGCCCGCCGCAAAAAGGACCAATCCGGCAAGATACAGATAGGTGGTCCGCCATCCGTAAGCCGTTATGCTTTTCTCAACAAGGGGCACCAGGAACAACATACCGAAACCGATTCCCGACATGGCGATCCCAATGGCAAGGCCCCGCTTGCGCGCAAACCATTTGGGTATAAAGGCAGAATGAGAGGAGAACGCCAACAGGCTGACACCCGCACCCGCAAACACGCCATAGACGACGTAAAACTCCCATAAGCTCTGGGCGCGGCTTGTCATGGCCAAACAAATAGACAATATGACCGTCCCAACAGGTATGACAACCCGGGGTCCGAGCCGGTCTTGAAGATGACCTGTCAATAACCCGGTGAGGGCCTGTGAAATGATAAAAATTGAAAAAATACTCGAAACGGCAGCGCGACTCCATTCAAAATCCTTTATAATAGCAAGAAAAAAAACCGAAAACGAATACCAGATCCCGAATGCAATCCCCAGGGTCACGAATCCCACTCCGACTATGACCCAGCCGTAAAAGAATAGCGGACCTTTACCCGTAACTGTCTCACTCACAGTTGCCCTCACTATTTTACCTCCCAAAAGACCATTTGACTCCCTTAAAATCTAATTCATAATTTAATTGATTTATTAATCAGATTTATGGTAGGGCTGAAATTACGTCATCATGCCCCCTATTGGCAGCAATACGTCCGGGCGTTTTTCGCATGATCGGAATCGAAAGTCAAGGAAAGCATTACCTACCCGAGACGAGTCCTTAGCCTGGATAGAGAGATATGCATGGAATACAAATATCTATTGTTTGAAAAGAAAAATCATATTGCGAAAATCTCACTCAACATACCCGAGACAAAGAATGCCCTGAATCTGGAAGTGCGGGAAGACCTCTTAGAGATTCTGACAGCGCTGAGAGATGACGATTCTGTTAATGTGGTAATACTGACAGGCACAGATGCGGCCTTTTGCGCCGGAGGCGATCTCGGCACCATGGAAGATGTGACTCCTGTGGCCGGAAGAATCCGCCTCAAGAAGGGGCAAAGACTGATCAAGGCCATGGTAGAACTGGAAAAGCCTATTATTGCCGCCATCAATGGAACTGCAGCAGGGGCGGGTGTCAGTCTCGCCCTTGCATCCGACATCCTGATCGCCTCGGAAACGGCCAAATTTTTCATATCCTTTAGCCGGGTCGGACTTATCCCGGACTGGGGTCAATACTATTTTCTCCCGCTTCGCGTAGGCATCACAAAGACCAAAGAGCTGATGCTTACAGGAGACCCGGTCGATGCCAAAGAGGCGGAACGTATAGGACTGATAAACAGGGTCGTGCCCCATGAACGCCTTGAACAGGAGGCCTATTCGTTTGCCGAGCGTCTGGCCCATGGGCCAACGCAATCGTATGCCATGATAAAGGCTGCCTTAAACCGGTGGCCGGCAAGCCTTGAGACTTTTTTGGAAATGGAATCCGTCATGCAGGCCGTCGCCTTTAACAGCGACGATTTTGAGGAAGGGCGGAGGGCGTTTTTAGAGAAGCGGGCGCCTCAGTTTAAGGGAAAATGAGAGAGTTGGATTCCTAACCCGTTAAAACAGAAAGGTGAGGTGGAGGTATATGAGGAGAAAAAAGGGAAGTGTTGGTGTTAAAAAGCGCGTCTCCAATAAGGTGAAAAAAGAAGAACTCCCGGTGGACGTTGCCTTCAGGAAGATCAAGGAGATGATGTATCACCACGAGATCGTTCCGGGGCAGAAGCTTCTCTATCAGGAATTGGCCAAAAAATTGGGCATGAGTATTACACCCATCATACAGGCCTTAAACAGACTGCAGCTTCTCAATATCGTATATTCGGAGCGGAACAAGGGGTATTATGTGGGTGAAACCGACCCTGTGGAGGCAAACGAACTTTTCACTGCCCGTGAGGCCTTTGAAACATTCCTTGTGCCTGCCATCATAAAGAACCTGACGGACAAAAATATCAGCGATCTCGAAAAGGCCCTGAAAGAGCATGTGAAAGCCGGATCGGTTCCTGAATACAGACGGATTCTCATGATCAAAGATACCAATTTTCACCTTCATATGATCAAAATAGGGGGAAATAAGGTCATATACAATCTGTCCAAGGTGATTTTTGAACAGATCTACCTGAAATACAGACCGGGGTACATGCGGGAGGAGAGGATAAAGGAGGCAGCTGAAGAGCATACTGCCCTACTTGAGGCCTTAAAAGAAAGGGATGTGAGAAAGACTCGACGTCTCATCAAACAGCATATCAAGAATGGCAGGGCACATGTGGCAGGGAGTCTGTGGGAAGATAGGGACGCAATGCTATTATGACGGGTATTTCCTTGACAATTCTCTCGAAATTTAATTATAAAATCAATTAAATCTTTGTCTGAATAGCTTCCCGCAAGAAGCGAGTTTCAAATCGTAAACAGGATCTCAAAGAAACATTGAGGTTCAATGGGTTCAACTTATCCAGTCAAAAGGAGGTGATACAAACCATTTTGCAGTCAGGACTTGTCTTTCCATCTTTCAACTCTCTAGTAGAAAGGAGAAAAAAATGAAAAGATCCGTTTTCATTATCATTGCTGTGTGTTTTCTTTTCACTAACCTTTTCGTCCAGGGTATTCCTCAAGCTTCGGCAAAAGATCTCCCCAAATTAATCACATTTACATCTTACAAGGTGGGTTCTCTCGGCTACACCCTTACAAGCGGTTTCAGGGAGGCCATTGAACAGTTGACACCCATGAAGGTCCGGGTTGAACCTTACGATACGGATGTGGCGCGAGTGCTTCCCCTCAAGTCCGGGGAAAGTGAAATGAGTATCTTAACCGGTGCGACCGGAACGTGCGCAAGTTATGGTATTGCCGACTTTGGAACTAAGGCATGGGGCCCACAGCCTATAAGACAGGTGTGGAGGGGATTGTCCCTGTATCTCAGTTTCCTCACAAGAGCTGATTCGGGCATCAAAACCATAGAAGACGTAAGGGGAAAAAGGGTACCTAAAGTGCCTGGTTGGCCCGCCGGTATGCTGACCATTGAAGGAATCATGGCCTTTGGAGACCTGACTTGGAAGGATGTAAAAGCGGTCCCGCAGAGCGGTTACGTGAACCAGCTTAAAGGTGTAATCCAGGGAAGCGTTGATGTTTGCTATGCTGCAACGGTCACCCCCACGGTGAAAGAACTGCAAGCCGGTCCGCACAAGGCCGCTTGGATCAGATTGCCCCATTCTAACAAAGCCGCCTGGAAAAGATGCCTGGCAAAGGCTCCATGGTTTACCCCTGCGGTCTGCAAGAGGGCCCCTGGTCTTCCAAAGGGCGAAACCATGGAAGTTGGAGGATATCCGTACAGTCTCTGGGCATATGCCACTGTTGATCCTGACGTGATTTATAATGTGGTCAAGGCCATGGACAAAGGATATGACATATACAAGGATATGCACAGGGCCATGCCGGCCTTTAAGATAAAAGGCGCGGTAAAGAATCCCAGCCCTGTCCCCTATCACGAAGGCGCCATCCGGTATTTTAAGGAAGTGGGAATATGGACGGCTGAAATGGACAAATGGCAGGCGGAGCAACTGAAGGCCTTTGAAGAAAGAGTGGCAAAATTCAAGAAAAAATAGACAGATTCTGCGAATGAGAAGGGATTGAGATGTGTGACATCCAATCCCTTCTGTTTGCAGGAGCTAAACCGAGAAATCAGTCCTACAGACCAATATAAGGATACCCCATATGAACAAAAGGGACAATACTCCCAAGGAAAGGCTTCAAGCGAGATACCGAGAGCTCAAGGGTATTCATAAATGGTATTTCAGATGCTTCACGGCCGTTGCGTCAATTTTGTCTTTTGTCCACGTCTTCAAGATCGTGATATACGATTATGTGATGCCTGATATGTCATATTTTGCGGTCTTGATTGCCGCCTTTGTGTCTTTCACCTTTTTGATATTTCCTGCAACAAAAAATGCCCCAAGAGACAGGGTACCCTGGTACGACACGATCCTGGCAGCTGCGAGCCTGGCAGGACCCATCTATGTATTTATTTACAACATGGATATTCTGCTCGGTGGATGGGTGATAGTCCCTCCCCTTGGAGGAAAAATAATAGCTCTGATTACATGGGCAGTAATAATTGAGGCCGTCAGAAGGACCGGGGGGACCCTGCTGGCATCGATCATTCTGCTGGTGTCCCTATACCCTTTATTTGCGCACCTCTGTCCCGGAATCCTGATGGCAAAGCAGTATTCCTTCGCCCGCATCCTCGGTTTCAATTTGCTGGGTATGCAGAGCATTTTCGGTCTTCCCACCCAGGTCTTTTGCAGGCTGCTCATAGGATATATGATCTTTGCCGTGGCCCTTCAGGTCACAGGGGCGGCCGATTTTTTTATCAATTTCTGCCTGGCCATCCTTGGGGGTTTCAGGGGAGGGGCCGCCAAGGTCTCAATCCTCTCAAGCGCATTTTTCGCCACCATGTCGGGCAGCGCCATCGCCAATGTGGTTACCACAGGAGCCGTCACCATACCCACCATGAAACGCTTAGGCTACCCGCCCTACTATGCGGCGGCCATCGAAGCATGCGCCTCCAAGGGAGGGGTGCTGACCCCGCCCGTAATGGGCGTCACCGCCTTTATCATGGCGGATTTCATCGGCGTTTCCTATGCAGAAGTCTGCATAGCCGCCGCCCTGCCCATATTTCTTTACTGGATCTCCCTCTTTTGCCAGACCGACTTCTATGCGGCCAAGGTGGGCCTCAAGGGTCTTCCAAGGGAAGAGCTTCCCTCTCTATGGGAGACCATCAAAGAAGGATGGTTTTACGTGGCGGCAATGGGACTTCTCGTATATATCATCTTTTTTCACAGGATGGAGGAATTAGCACCTTATTATGCCACGGTTGCGCTTCTCCTATTGGCCAACTTCCGAAAGGAAACACGGTTCAGATGGAAGACTCTTATTCAAATGACGGATGGAACCGGAAAGATACTGACGGAACTTATGGCGATACTCGTGGGCGTAGGGATGATTATCGGGGCACTCTCTCTCACGGGAACGGCCCATGGCCTTTCCGGGACCCTGACCCGGCTGGGGGGTCAACACATGTTCCTGCTCCTGATCCTCGGTGCCGTCACCAGCTTTCTCCTTGGGATCGGGCTGACCATATCCGCCTGTTACATATTTCTGGCCATGCTCCTGGCGCCCACTCTCGTGAACATCGGGATTCATGAGATGTCCGCTCACCTCTTCCTGGTCTATTGGGGCTCGGTCTCCTATATCACGCCACCCGTTGCATTGGCAGCTTATGCAGCGGCGAGCATCGCCGGATCGGATCCGCTCAAGACGGCGGTTCAAGCCGTCAAATTGGGATTTGTATCTCTCCTTGTACCCTTCTTCTTTGTCTATAATCCGGCCCTGGTCGGCCACGGGACGATGCTTCAGATTCTCACAGCAATGTCCACGGCAGCCTTAGGCATCATCCTTTTGAGCGCAGGGTTCGAGGGATATTGTTTTTTTGTGAAAAGGATTTCCATCCCTGTTCGTGTCCTCTTTATGGCTGCCGGGTTTCTTGTGTTTCACCCCAAAGCGATCACAGACTTAATCGGCCTGGGCCTGATTCTTTTGGGGCTGGCTGTCCACTATGGGGGAAAGCGGCTGACAAAAAACAGGGAAACCCTTATCGAGGCTACAGAATCCTGATTCTTTAATCCGAGGATGTGCATATGGTCGACTATTTAAAGAAGTTTGATCCTGAGAGGTTGGGCGTTGCCACTCACGCCAATCGGCATCCTGACAAACCTGCGCTGATTATGGATGATTGGGTTGTAACTTACAGGGAACTGGACCGGGATACGAATGCGTTGGCCAATGCCCTTCTTAAGATCGGTATCGTGCCGGGTGACCGAATCTCCATCCTGTTTCACAACAGCCCTGAAATACTCAAATCGTGGATCGCAGCCGGTAAGATCGGGGTGACGCCTATTGCCATCAATTATCGCTTTAAAGCCGATGAACTCTCCTATATCATCAATGATTCTGAATCCAGGCTTTTAATTTATGGCAGTGAATTTGAAGATACTGTTTGTGCGGCAAAACCGAAACTCGTAAACAGGTCCATGAAATATGTCCGCCCCGGAGGAAAACCACCCGGGGCGTTTGACCTCGATGAATTGATCCGAAACGCCCCCGATACCCCTCCTGAGGTGGAAACAGGCCTCCACAGTGTTGCATCCTCATTGATCTACACCTCCGGGACCACTGGAAGGCCAAAAGGGGTTGTTAGGAGCAGTAAGAACCGGCTGAATACTTTGCTCGGTTATGCATACAATTTTGAATCCACTTATGATGATGTCCATATTGTGGCAGGCCCGCTTTATCACGCCGCACCCTATGCATGGGCCGCCTTTTCGCTCATCTTGGGGAACACCGTGGTTGTAATGCCCAGATTTGACGCTGAGGAATTTCTCCGTCTGGTCCGGAAATACCGGGTGAGCACCACCTGGATTGTGCCCACCATGGTCAACCGGATCATCAATTTGCCGGTCGGCATCAGAGGACGATATAGCACCTCCTCCCTTCGCGCCATTACCGTTGGCGGAGAGTCGTTTCCATTTCCCCTGAAAAAAAAGGCGGTCGAGTTCTTTGGATCGGGTAAGGTATTTGAATTCTTCGGGGGCACGGAAACCAGTTGCATCACCTCCCTGAGACCCGAGGATCAGCTCAGAAAACCGGGAAGTTGCGGAAAGCCGGTGGCAGGGAACGATATCAAGCTGTTAGATGAAAACATGAATGACGTGCCAAGGGGAGAAGTCGGTATCATGTACATCAAGAGTCCGTTCCTCTTAGATGAATACTATAAAAACCCTGAGGCAACGCAGGCAAATTATCACGACGGTTATTTTACGGTCGGCGACATGGCCAGGGTCGATGAAGATGGCTATTATTATATCGTGGACCGTGCCGTGGACATGATTATTTCAGGTGGTGTCAATATCTACCCCGCAGAGATTGAGGAAGTGCTTTACCATCACCTCTCGGTTTACGACGTGGGGATCATCGGTGTGCCGGATCCGGACTGGGGAGAAAGAATTGTGGCCTATGTGGTCTCCAAACCCGGAGCGGATATCAGGGAAGATGATGTAAAAAATTACGTGGGTGAAAAACTTGCATCCTACAAGAAGCCGAAAGAAGTCTATTTTGTAGACGAGCTTCCCTACACCCCCTCCGGAAAACTGCTGAAGCGGGTCCTCCGGGAGCGGTACGAGAGAAATGCCTAAAGTTACGATAGCTCAAAGATCCATCTTTTTTGCTAAGATCCTTTTCATAATTTCGGTTGTGCCCCCCACGATGGACTGAGCCCTGACATCACGATAGAGACGACAGATGAGATATTCTTCCATATAGCCATAACCCCCGTGTAGTTGGAGGCACTGATAGGCCACACGATTGACCATTTCCGTCAGCCACCATTTCCCCATAGAGACCCTTCGCGTGATATCTCTTCCCTCCATGTGGTCCTCGACAAGGGATTCCAGAAACGTCCTCCCTATCTCAATTTCCGTGGCCATCTCCACCAGCTTAAAGGAATTGTGCTGAAAACTGGAAACCGGTTTCCCAAACGCGGTGCGGCTCTTTGCATATTCCAGGGTAACCTCTAACATCTTTTCCGCAATATTTACGGCTCCAATGCAGATCACCAATCGTTCCTGTTGAAGATTTTTCATCAGGATATGAAACCCCCTTCCCTCCTGGCCCAGGAGATAGGTGCGGGGCACCCTGCAGTCCTCAAAAATCAGCTCTGCACTGTCCTGGGAATGCATCCCCATTTTCCTCAGCTTTTTCCCCTTGACAAAACCGGACGCATCAGCGGGAATTAGGATGAGACTGACCCCCCTGTAATTAGGTACGGCATCAGTATCGGTTCTGGCAGCTAAGACGATCCAGTCGCAGTTAATCCCATTGGAGATGAAAGTCTTTTGTCCGTTGATGACATATGTGTCCCCCTCTTTTCTGGCGAAGGTCCTGAGGGAAGCCAGGTCGGAACCGCAATCCGGCTCGGTCATACCGATGGCCATGATGATATGGCCGGTGGCGCATCCGGGCAGAATCATCTGTTTTTGTTCCTCAGTACCGCTTTCCATAAGATAGGGTACCACAATATCCGCATGGACCCGCACGCCGGTGGAAATACCCGTACACGTGGACCGGGTCAGTTCCTCCTGCATGATTACCGAGTAGCCTAAATCCGCGCCAGAGCCTCCATACGCCTCAGGGAGACAGGGGCATAGAAATCCCTGTTCACCCATCTTGCGCCACACCTCGCGCGGCACTACTCGTTCTTCTTCCCAGGTATCGATATAGGGGATGATCTCTCTTTCAACAAAGCGACGGACGCTACGCTGGAAGATGCTGTGGTCTTGCGTAAACCACTTTCGGTCCATTCTGTTCTCCTCCTCGATCTCACATCTATTTCGCCTGAAATTCGGGCTTTCGTTTCTCCAAGAAAGCGGTTACGCCCTCGTTTTTGTCACGGGTTGCACAGAGTTCGGAAAAGGCCTCATTCTCCATATCAAGCCCCTTTTCAAGCGTCTGCTGGAACCCCCTTGAAGAGACCTTTTTCGCGGCTCTCACCGCTAAAGGTCCTTTGCTGTTAATCTTATCTGCAACTTGCAGCGCCGTTTTACGCAAAGAAGTTAGGGGAACGACCCTCTGGACCAGCCCGATCCCTAATGCGGCTTCCGCCGATATGGCATCTCCTGTGAACAGAAGATAGTTTGCCCAGCCCGGTCCTACTGCACGGGGGAGACGCTGGGTCCCGCCGGCCCCGGGAATCAGGCCCAAATTTACTTCAGGAAGGCCCAGCTTGACATGATCCGCGGAAATCCTGATATCACAGACCAGGGCCAGTTCCAGTCCGCCGCCTAAGCACAGGCCGTTGATAGCTGCAATAACGGGCTTTTCAAAATTATCCAGCGCACTGAAAAATTGCCGGGTACCCTGTAGCCTCTTGAGCCCGCTCTTGCGATCGAGTTTCAAAAGTCCCGGTATGTCCGCCCCGGCCATAAAGAACTTCTCACCATCCGCGGTAATAATAAGGCTCCACACCTGATCATTTTCTGACAACTCGCCTAATTTGGTCATGAATTCCATCCTGAGCTCGGGCGTAAGGGCATTTGCCGGGGGGTTGCAAATCGTTGCGACCGCTACTTTGCCAACCATCTCGATTTGAACATTCTCTGAATCCATTTCTTACTCTCCCATCTGATAAAAACCAGACGTCAAGAACAATTCCCTTGACATCTAATTTAAAATCTAATTAGTTTATTGATTAAATTTACAGTACCTTCCGACTAACTCATATCGGGCCTTCTGTCAACCCCGATGTTGCAAAAACAATAAGCGCTTATAGGTTCAAGGTTCAGCGTTAAAAGGCTCAGGCTTCCCGTGTAAGCATAGATAGTGCCCATCCGTTAATGTAATTGTGGAAACTAAATAACATCAAAAGAGTACATTATGGAAGATATGCTAAAAAAAATCGAAAAAGAGAAGGAACGATGGCGTCAGGGACCTCTGCAGCAACACCCTGTTGCCCGGCGCTCCACAGATTGGGGTGAGCCGGTTGAGCCGCTGTATGACCCGGCCGACCAGGACGGCACGGATTACCTGACGGATATCGGCTTTCCAGGGGAATACCCGTTCACGAGAGGGATTCACCCCGGCATGCATTTAGGCCGGCCCTGGACCATGCGGCAATATTCGGGATTCGGCACTGCAGAGGAGACCAACAGGCGGTTTAAGTACCTGCTGGAACAGGGGCAGACCGGCCTCTCCGTAGCCTTTGACCTTCCCACCCAGATCGGATATGACTCAGACCACCCCATGAGCATGGGAGAAGTCGGAAAAGTGGGTGTACCTGTCGATTCCCTGAAAGATATGGAGTTGATCTTTCAGGATTTACCTCTCGACAGGCTGTCAACCTCCATGACCATCAATGCCCCTGCAGCAATCCTGTTGGCCATGTATATCGCCGTTGCCGAAAAGCAGGGAGTTTCGCCGGAAAAATTGCGAGGGACCATACAAAATGACATCCTTAAGGAGTATACGGTCAGGGGCACCTACATCTTTCCACCCCACCCTTCAATACGACTGATCACAGATATCTTCGCGTTTTGCGGCAGACACGTTCCCCAGTGGAATACCATAAATATTGCAGGCTACCATATGCGTGAGGCGGGCTGCTCGGCGGTCCAGGAAATTGCCTTCAGTTTTTCCAATGCCATTGCCTATATTGAAGCAGGGCTCAAGGCCGGTCTGGATATTGACAGTTTTGCACCGCGGATAAGCTGGATCTTCAATACCCATAATAAAATCTTCGAGGAGGTCGCCAAGTACCGTGCCGCTCGAAAGGTATGGGCAGATATCGTTCGTCACCGGTTTCACGCTAAAGACCAACGATCCTGGATGCTTCGCTTCCACACCCAGACCTCAGGTGTCAGTCTCACGGCGCAGCAACCGGAGAACAATACAGTAAGGGTAGCTTACCAGACCCTGGCGGCTGTCTTAGGCGGGGCACAGTCGATCGCGGCATGCTCCTTTGATGAAGCCCTGGCTCTCCCCACGGAAAAATCCGTGAGGCTCAGCCTCAGGACCCAGCAGATCCTTCTGCACGAAGCAGGGGTAACGGACACCGTGGATCCCTTAGGTGGATCTTACTATATAGAATCGCTCACCCGGAAGATGGCGCAAGAGATCAGGAGGCTTATTGAAAAGGTCGATTCTCTGGGTGGGGCCGTAGAGGCGATAGAAAAGGGATATATACAGAGGGAGATAGAAGCAAGGGCATATGCCTTCCAGAAGGAGGTAGAAGAGAAAAAAAAGATCGTCGTCGGCGTCAATGACTACATGATCAAAGAGAGCCCGGATTTCGCCATATTCAGACCGGACCCGGCGTACGCGCACAAACAGATCTCAAACCTCAAGAAGCTGAAGGAGACCAGGGATCAGCAAAAGGTCCGATCCGCCCTGGACATATTGCGGAAGGCAGCGCCGGGTGAAGAGAACCTGATCCCTTTTTTTGTTGAAGCGGTAAAGGTTTACGCCACCTTGGGCGAGATCTGTGGTGTGCTCAGAGACGTTTTCGGGGAGTATCAGCAGGCTGAAACCATCGGCAAACGATAAAAGGGGAAATGAAGAAGGAGGAGAAAAACATATGACAACAGTGGGAATCAGCTCATTCGGGGGCTACATACCCTACATCAGGCTTGATCGAGAGGTCATTTCCAAGATATGGGGGAGACCGTCCATAGGCGGTGAGAGGAGTGTGGCTAATAATGACGAAGATGCCATTACCATGGCGGTTGAGGCCTCACGGAATTGCATGGGGCCACAGGGTATGGACCTGGTGGAAGGGCTTTTTTTTGCCACCACCAGCGCCCCTTACAAGGAAAAGATGAACGCCTCCCTGATAGCGACCGCGGCGGATTTGAAAAGAGAGATAACAACGACCGACTTTGCCCATTCACTGAGGTCAGGGACCGGTGCCCTCAAGGCCGCCTTTGACTCGGTAAAAAGCGGATCCATGGCGAACGTACTGGTGGTGGCTTCAGACTGCCGTCTCGGTTATCCGAGATCAGATCAGGAACAGACCTTTGGGGACGGGGCCGGGGCCGTTATGGTAAGTGGCAAAAACCTGTCAGCAACCTTTGAGGGCGGGTATTCGATTTCCAACGAGATGATGGATGTGTGGAGAAATCCGGAAGATACCTTTGTCAGGACCTGGGAAGGACGTTTCATCTTGGGAGAGGGATACCTGAATCACATGAAAGAGGTGGTTTCAGGGCTTTTGAGAAAATGCGGTCTTGATCCGAAAGCGATTTCAAAGGCCATCTTGCCGGCCCCTGACATACGTTCTCATAAGAACCTTTCCAAACAGTTGGGGTTCGACATCAACACACAGGTGCAGGATCATCTCTTATCGAACGTTGGACATTGCGGTTCTGCTCATCCTTTACTGATGCTGGTAAACACCCTGGAAGAAGCGAGCCCGGGCGATTTGCTACTCTTAGCCACTTACGCCGATGGTGCGGATGCCATGTTATTCAGAGTGACCGATAGAATTGAAAAAATGAAGAACCAGCGCAGGGTGAAGGATTATCTGAGGGAAAAGAGACTTCTTTCCTCATATGCCCGGTTTCTGAGTTACAAGGGGCTGGTTGAAACGGCACCCGGGGAACCGTTTCGGCTGATGCCGTCGGCAACGGTGAGTTGGAGGGACCGCAAGTGCATCCTCAGGTGCCATGGAAGCCGGTGCAACGCGTGTGGCAAAACGACTTTTCCGGTTCAACGGGTCTGTTATCACTGCAACGCAAAGGACAGCTTTGACGAAGTTCCTATCTCTCATCTGAAGGGGGAAGTGTTCACATTCACTTTAGACAACCTTGCGGGCAGAAGCGATGACCCGGTCGTGGTCCAGACCATTGCAGACCTGGGAGAAGATAAGATCCGGTTTTACGGGATGATGACAGACTGCGACCCATCTGAGGTAAAGATAGGGCTGCCGATACGTCTCACCTTCAGAAGAATCTATGACGGCGCAGGCATGCACAACTATTTCTGGAAATGCAGACCAGTGAGAAACGGGAGGAGTGAATAATGGGAAGCATAAAGGATCAAGTCGCCATCGTGGGGATGGGGTGCAGCAAATTTGGCGAGAGGTGGGAGAAAGGGCCTGAAGACCTGGCCATCGAAGCAGCCTATGAGGCATACGAAGACACTGGGATCAGTAAGGAAAATATCGAGGCGTGCTGGTTCTCACAGGTCATGGGCCCTGTCATCGGAGTTTCGGGTACGGTTGCCGCCGATTCCCTGAAACTCGGAAATATTCCGGTTATCCGAAATGAGAACTGGTGTGCATCCGGCCACATTGCGCTCCTTGAGGCCTGCATGGCAGTGGCCAGCGGGGCATACGACGTTGTGATGGCCCTCGGTGTGGAAAAGCTGAAGGATACCGGGTTTCCCGGGCTGGGAACAGGACGGGGAATGCATCCGGTCTATGAGGCCAGACGGACATCTCCGGGGTCGTTCGGGCTGATTGCCCAGCGGTATTTTGACGCTTATGGCCTCACGATAGATGAAGGCCGGGAGGCATTGGCCAAGATAGAGGTCAAAAACCATGACAACGGGAGCCTATGCCCCAAGGCCCATTTTCACAATAAAATAACGGTGGAAAAAGTCTTGAACGCACCGGTTATCGCCTGGCCTTTAGGTCTCTTTGACTGCTGTGGCAATAGCGATGGTGCCGCATGTGCCATCATTACTTCGGTTGAAAAGGCAGAAGATTTTCGTAAAGACCCCATTTTTCTTAAAGGATTCGGGATCTCTACAGATGCCATGATGCCGCATTTCAGACCGGGATTCGGATGGACCAGCTTTGACGCACTGGTAACGTCTTCCCACAAGGCATATGAAATGGCCGGGATAAAAGACCCCCGCAATGAACTGGATCTGGCCGAGGTGCACGACTGCTTTTCGATCACAGAACTTCTGATCTATGAGGATTTCGGGTTCAGCCCCAGGGGAAAGGCTAAGGAGGATATTGACGCCGGATTTTTCACCCGGGACGGCGGCCTCCCGGTCAATATTGACGGTGGGCTGAAATGCTTTGGCCACCCGATCGGGGCAAGCGGTCTGAGAATGACCTATGAGGTGTACAAGCAGTTGCAGGGGAAGGCGGATCTGCCTGAACGGCAGATAAGAAATCCCAGGCTCGGGCTGGCACATACCTTTGGCGGGCCGCCCCAGATCAGCGCTGTTGCTATCTTCGGGAATGAGAAGGGATAGGTTTCGATTTCGGATTTTGGATTGCGGATTGCGGAATGGGGCATGGATGGTTGAATTTGTTTGACCTTGAGTGATTCATAGGGGGAAGTTCTTAAATGGCAGAAAAAAAGAGCCAGTTTCAAAATGTTCAATTTTGTTCGAGGTCAAGGAAGGCAAGAATTTTAACCGCAGGAATATATTTAATATTTCGAGGATTAAAATTTGAGCTTGACGCAGAGATCGGAGGAAAGGGGGCGTTTTGAAATTGGCTCAAGAGAAACTCCTATCTATGTCCGATGCCATTGAGCGGTATGTTCACGATGGCGATACGCTCTATTTGGGGGGCTTTATCCATCATGACCCCTTTGCGGCCGCGCATGAAATAATCCGGCAGAGGAAGAAGAACCTGACCCTTTCAAAGTGTGCCGGCCTCCTCTCGGTAGATCAGATGATCGGGGCGGGTCTGATAAAACACCTGATCACCGCCTTTACCTGGAACCCATTGCCGACAACCGCACACTGTTTTGTTCGTGCCCTGACCAAAGAGGTCCCCCATAGAATGGAAATAGAGGAATATTCCATCCTGGCCCTGAACTTAGCCTATTTTGCGGGGGCACTAAATCTCCCCTATGTGGCGACCAAAACCCTCTTGGGTTCAGGGTTTGACTGGGAACAGACCGATTCCGGGGTCAAAAACAGACTGAGATTTGAGAAATCGCCGTTTACCGGTGAGCGGGTCTGTCTAATCCCGCCGATAAAGCACGACGTGGGGATCATACAGGCCCAGAGATCAGATCCCTATGGCAATGCCCAGGCATGGGGGATGTTGGGAGAGGTTCAATATGCCTTGCAGAGTTGCGAGAAGGTCATCATATGTGCCGAGGAAATCGTCGATACCGATGTTGTCATGCGTGACCCTAATCGAACCCTCGTGCCGACGTTCCGTGTGAGTGCCGTAGTGGAGGAACCATGGGGAAGCCATCCTGGGCCCATGGCCGGATATTATGACATGGACTGGCCCTATAATGCCTATTACGAGAAAGAGACCCGTACCGAGGAGCTGTTTGAAAATTTCATGAAGAAATGGGTTTTTGGCACGAGAGATCGAAAGGATTATCTGAATCTGGTCGGGGAAGAGCGGTTGAAGGCCCTTCGCCCCGAGCGGTATGAGCCAGACCCGGTTTCCTACGGCAAACTCACCCGTCATCTTGGGGTCCCATATGCCTGATACAAAGGAAAAGGAAACGCCAATCGAGCAGATGATCGTATCTGCCGCAAGGTTGATAACAGACGGAAGTGTCCTGATGGTCGGCACCCAGTGGCCAATCATTGTATCCCTGTTAGCTAAATCCCTCCACGCCCCCGGTGTCACAATCTGTTATGAGGGAGGCGTTATCTTGGCTAAAGTTCCTGATCGTATCCCCCTCTTCACGGCGGACCCGGTTATCAATTCGAGTTCAGCACTATTGGGGAATTCCTTTGATACATTGGGAATGATCCTTCATGGTGGAAGGGCCGACATGGCGCTCTTGTCTGCCGCTTCGGTGGATCGTTATGGAAACATCAATACGACTTGTATCGGAGATTACAGATCCCCCAAGATCCGTTTCGGTGGGAGCGGGGGGGCATGTGATTTCGGGAGCCTGGCACCCAAGACCGTCATTATCCTTGAACATGACCGGCGGCGGTTTCCCGAGCAGGTGGATTTCATTACCACCCCCGGGTACCTGAAGGGAAAAGACGTTCGCATGAGGGCAGGTCTCAGACCGGACACCGGTCCGTATGCGGTGGTCACCAGCCTGGGGCTTTTTCATTTCGATGAACAGGGCGAGATGGTACTCAGGGCCCATAACCCAGATGTATCCATAAAGGAGGTAAAGGATGGTGTTCAATGGGACCTGAAGATCCATAGGGACGTGCGCCCCCTTGATCCTCCAAGTAAAAAGGAATTGCGCGTACTGCGGGAGCAGGTTGATCCTGATGGGATGTACTTGAGGGATGCGAGACGATTTGATGAAAAGGAAGTTGCCGTGTGAAGAGTGGGGTGCCGGGGTCTTGGAGTCATAAGCGCTAAGGTATTTTTTGGCCGGATGGACTGAGATGGACGTCGAACATCTTCTAAAAGAAAACCTTGGGGCATAAATGTAACTTTTGAATCTTCACAAAACAAGTTAAGGCTTATGGGTATTGGAATAGTGGTTGGAGTATTGGAATGCCGTAACAGGATACGGAGGATTTATGGACTTTAAAGACATTATCTACAGAAAGAAAAATGGGATCGCCCATATAATTATTAACAGACCGGAGAAGAGAAATGCCCTTAACCGGGCGGCCAGGCTGGAGATGGTCGAGGCCTTAGGAGATGCGGAAAGCGATACTGCCGTGAAGGTGCTGATTCTTATAGGCGCAGGGGGGAGAAGTTTTATGGCAGGATCTGACCTCAACGAGCTTTCAAGATTTACACCTTTGGAGATGGAGGCCTTTACATCAACGTTGGGGGGCAGGTTCTATATGAGATTCGAGCAGTGCGACAAGCCCGTTATTGCCATGATAGACGGTCTCTGTCTCGGCGGAGGACTCGAACTGGCCCTGTCCTGTGATATCAGGATTGCGTCGGAGTCGTCTAAATTTGGACAGCCCGAGATGTTCCTGGGCATCATGCCCGGGAGCGGCGGTACCCAACGGCTGCCACGTCTTGTGGGACCGGGCAAGGCCAAGGAACTCATCCTTACGGGAAAGACCATCGACGCAGCAGAAGCTCTCCGGATAGGGTTGATCAATCAGGTGGTTTCCCGGGATGAATTAGATGAAACCGTGATGACCACTGCAAAGCAGATCGCCAAACAGAGCCCCCTCGCACTGAAATGGGCCAAGAAGGCCATCAATATGTCTCAGGAAACCGGTCTGGCGGCCGGGATTGCCTATGAGACTTTAGCCGATTGTCTCCTTTTTTCCGGAAAGGATCGTGAAGAAGGGATGAAGGCATTCTTTGAAAAAAGGAAGCCGGAATTCAGTGGTGAATAGGGAGCGAGGTCTGGGAAGTACTTATAAAAAAGGAGGAAAAATAATAAATTATGGATTTTGAATTGACAGAGGAAAACCGCATATTTCAGAACGCCATTAGAGACTTTGCCCAGAAGGAAGTTGCTCCGTTAGTGGACGAAGCAGAGGAGACGAATGTGTTTCCCAAACAGCTTTTCAGGAAGATGGGGGCACAGGGGTTTTTGTGCCCCCGGTATCCAGCAGAGATTGGAGGCGGGGGGGGAGATAAAATTACGGAATGTATTATGGTGGAGGAATTAAACAGGGTTAACGCTGGAATCGCTGCCTCATTAATGGCCCAGAGTGGCCTCGCTACACAACCTATTTATAATTACGGCTCTGATGAACAGAAGAAGGAAATTCTTATTCCCGCGATCAAGGGTGAAAAAATTGGTGCTTTTGGCCTGACAGAGCCAAATTCCGGTTCTGACGCAGCTTCCATCAAAACACGAGCCGTCCGTGATGCCGAGAGCTATATCATTAATGGAACAAAAATCTTTATCACCAATGGCCCCATTTGCGATTATGTGATAGTGGCCGCTTACACGGATCCAACTAAACGGGGTGTCGGCATCAATCTGTTCATTGTTGAAAAGGGCACTCCCGGGTTTAGCGTATCGAGAAAGCTGGACAAAGTAGGCAACCGTTCTATTGAAACAGGGGAACTCGTTTTTGAAGATTGCAGGGTTCCGGCAAACAAAATGATCGGCGAAAAGGAGGGGGGTGGTTTTGCTCAGATCGCAGAAACCCTTCTTTCGGGCCGGATAACTTATGGCGCACGCTGTACAGGCACTGCCCAGGCTGCCTATGACCTGACTGTACTGTATGCTAAAGATAGGGTCCAGTTTGGGAAACCGATTATCAAATTCCAGGCGACCAAATTTAAACTGGCGGAAATGGCCATGCATATTGATATCATGCGGTCCTATACCTACCGCGTGGCCTGGATGTATGACAATGGGAAGAATGTTCGGAAAGAGGCGCCGATGGTCAAATTGTTCACATCTGAAATATTACAGAAGATTCTTGCTGATTCCATGCAGATCCATGGCGGGTATGGATATATGATGGAATATCCTATCCAACGATACTGGAGGGACGGACGTTTGTTTACTATTACCGAAGGCACATCGGAAATTCAACGTCTTATAATAGGAAGGGAATTGGGGTTTTAAGGGATGAGAAAGGGATCAGGTGGTTAGCGTGGAAAAATGGAGATTTTTGGAGGTTGATTGGCTGAGCTATGCGGAAACCGCGATCTACAGGCCGGTCCTTATGCGGACTGTGGGCGAGGAAATAGTGCCGGAGACGGTCTCATTTTGCAGGTTTCCGGTACCCAGTCTGGTCCTAAACTTTTTTAACGATCCCCGGAAGGAGATCGACCTGGAGTTTTGCAGGAGAAAAGAGATCCCGGTGTATCGAGTCATCTCCAGCGGGGGGCCGATCTTTGGGGACACCGGATACATCTTCACCTTCCTCCATCTAAAGAGGAACAACCCAGAAGTCCCTTCTGATGTCCCGAAGATGTTTGAAAAGACACTCACGGGGATTGCAGGTGGGATCTCGGATCATTTTGGAATTGAATGCCGATTCAGGCCCTTAAACGATGTAGAAGTTAAATGCGATGACGGTCTCTGGAGAAAAATCGGACCATCTTCCTGCGTCTATGAAGAAAAGGCCATCCAGATGGGTTCGGGGATTCAGGTAAAGGAGCCCGATGCCGATCTCATTGCCGCGGCCATATCAGCGCCACCTGAGAAGTTTGTGGACAAGGAGGCAAAAAGCATCCAGGAGAGGATAACCTACCTGGAAAAGGTGGTGGGGAGAGAGATTGATCTTCAGGAAATCAGAGATATCTATGTGGATCAGATCGAGAGGGTATTCCAGGTGGAATTGGATCCCGGCGAACTTACGGATAATGAAAAGAGATATTACGATGAGATGGAGAGGGAATATACCAATGATGATTTTTTCATGGAGAGGTCTGAAGGCAGGTTTGGTAATATTCCTTTGGACGTGGCCAGGAAATCCATTCAATTCAAGGTTCCGGGAGGCCCCTTTATAAGGATAATTGTCTTGAAAAAAGATGATCGAATCAAGGATATGATTATCTCCGGATCTATACACGCCTCCCCGTTAAGACCCACAACACCGATCCACGAGATTGAAAAGGCCCTGATAGGTAAATTGATCGACAAGAGGCTTTTTGAGTCTAAGATTGACCAGGTAATGGACCGTCAGGGTTTTCAAATTGCCAAGGTTTCCCCGGAGTTCCTGGCCCAAAAGATCTATGAGTGCGCGCGCTCATGATTTGAAAGGATCTTCAACGCCACCCGAGGCGGGGTTGTACGCTACAAATTAACTACACCGGTTGAACTGGATAAATCCTTACTGATGACTGTGCGCTATTTCATGTAATAGCTATCGAGGTGTAGAAATGGACTTGCAGGTGATAAACTTATTAGAAGTTCAGTTTGACAGGCTCAAACAAAACGTTTTTTACAAAAGGAAGCTGGAACAAGCGGGCATCGACCTGTCGGACATAAGGAGTTTGAACGATTTCGAAAGGATCCCCTTCACGACCACCACCGAGTTGTTGAAAGAGCTGAGGAAGAAGCCCTCGGAATCTTTTCTCTATTCTGATGACGTAACCCGCATCAATTTCTCTCCATCTGGACATGACCTCTACCCCATCTATAACACTACCAATGACATAGAGAACATGCACCGTGTTTGTGCCAATTCTCTTAAAGCGGCGGGTGTCAAAAAAGGAGATATCTGTGCGGTCACTTTCGGGTATCATCTGTTTATTGCAGGGCTCTTTTACCAGGGGCAGTTGGAATATTACGGCGCGAAGGTCATCCCATTGGGGCCTGGAGAATCAGAGAGGGCCGTCCAACTGATTAATGATTACCAAATATCCGTCCTGATCTCAAATCCGACCTTTGCCATAAAACTGGCCCAAAAAGGGATCCCCAGTATCAAAATTCTGTTCGTTGGAGGCGAACCGTTTACTTCGGTGGAGGGGTATCCGGAAAAAGTAAGGGAGGCCTTTGGGAGAGACGTTATCATCATCGATTCCTACAGCATGGCCCTGTGTATGCCGATTGCCAGAAGTTGCCGCTATGGTACAGGACTTCACATAATGGACGATTTTGTCTATGCCGAAGTGATTGATCCTGAAACAGGGAAGTCTGTCCCTTATGGAGAAAGGGGCGAGCTCGTCTTGACCCACTTGAAAAAAGAGGCTGCCCCCCTGCTGCGATACCGTACCGGGGATCTGACTTTTTTGGAAAAGAAAAGTTGTGAGTGTGGAAGGGTGTTTACTTTGCCGAAGAGCGTTTTCGGCCGGACCGATGAAATGCTCAAAATCAAGGGTGTCAAATTCTGGCCGTCACAGATCAGCGGGATTCTTCGGTCATTTCCCGAACTCACAGGCAGATATCAGGTGGCTGTCAGGACAGAGGGGGGCGTGGATTTCCTACGATTGACAGTGGAAGGCAATGACGCGTCAAGTCTGGATACTGAAACATTGTCAAGACGGCTGAAACTTGAAACGCTCGTGGTTTTTAACGACATCCGAACCGTGAACCAATTAGAGGAAGGACCAGCGGTGATCGATGAACGTAAGGGGAGGCGTTTTTAATACCATGGGGTAAAGGGCAAAATGGAACAGCTAAGACTCATAACGACTCGATATAATTATGCAGATTTCTCGACGAGTATCTCGCCGGCCATTGAACTTGCCTTGGAGAAGAGAGAGGCGACAAGTGCGGTTGTCCTGAATATCTTTCGTGGAGGCAGTTTCACCTCAGGGTTTCTCGATGATCCGGAGAAGGCCCTTGACCTTGAATACTGTAAACAAGAAGAAATTGTGGTCAGGAGGCGTCAAAACGGGGGTGGGGCTATCTGGGGGCCGGATGGCGGTGCCCTGATTGTCCTGTATGTGGATACCAGGCTGCGGTGGGTGCCCATAAGAACCGTGGGAGAGGCATTCCCTGTAGTCTTGAACTCGTTGGCGGAAGCAGTCCGTGAACAGTTTAAGGTGGAGGCGGTTTACAGACCGGTCAACGATGTGGAGGTGGAAGGGAGAAAGCTGATCCCCACATCAGCAAGGCTCGAGAATGAGATCTTGACCATGCGCCTGCTGGTCAATATTGTTCCCTCCGACCCGGTTATACTCAAAAACGCCATTATAACACCTCCTGAAAAGATTCAAGACAAAAAAATCAAGGACCCTGGTGCCCGCTTTACCTGTCTGGAAAATGAGGCGGGGAGAAAGGTCTCCCATTCGGACCTGTTGACACTGACAAGCAAGACCGTAGAGAAGGTCTTTGGGAGCGGAGTTGATCTGGTGCCCGGAGAATTGAGCGATCTGGAGAAAGAGTATGCCGCTCAATACCAGGAGAAATATGTATCTGATGAGTGGTTTTATGCCAATTCGGAACGGTTGCGATTCAAGGAAATTCCTTCCGATGCGGTCAAGTGCGAGGGTAGGCACAAGGCACCCGCAGGGTTGATTCGTGTGACGCTGCTCATTGTTAATGACAGGATCCACGATCTCATTATTACGGGGGATTTCCATCCATCTCCATCCCGGGTCCTCAGAGATATGGAAGATAAGGTGAGGGGGAAGGCGTGCAACACGGAAGTGATAGGTGATGAGATCAGGCGGATATTTGATCGACCCGATGTGGAGATTGCCGGAACAGAAGTAAAGGATTTCATGGGGGCCTTCTCTAAGGCCTTTCGAGATGCGGAAAAATAACGGCCGGACCACCGGAGAAAGGAGGTGATATGGGTAATCCGAACCTTGACTAAAGACCGCTGAATGAATTTGAGCAAACCCAGTTCCTTAAAGAATAAAGGAGGCAAAGGATTATGTCGCGTTTAAGACTAAAAAAGTATGGTATCCTCTTTATTGTTTTCATCTCACTCACCTTTTTCGGCTTCATTGCTTTGGCCGGTGCGGAAGCACAGGTTTCGTTGCCCAAGACCATGATATGGAGTTGCTATGACGTGGGGGCCTCCGGCTATGTACAGGCATCGGCCATCGCGGATGCCTTTGTCAAAAAATATGGGGTCAGGGTCCGATTGTTACCCTCCGGGACATCAATAGGGAGGCTGATGCCGCTCACAACCAAGAGGGTCAATTGCGGCTTTCTGGCCAATGAGGTCTTTTTTGCCGTTGAGGGACTTTATGATTTCTCATCCATTGAATGGGGCCCACAGGATCTCAGGCTTATTCTGGCCCACCCCACAACCATCGCCCTGGCAACCACAAAGGAATCCGGTATAAAAAACGTGAAGGATCTGAAGGGCAAACGGGTTTCGTGGATTCCCGGCGCTCCCACCCTCAATATAAAGGCGGAGGCATTTTTAGCCTTCGGGGGCCTGACGTGGAAAGATGTCAAACGGGTTGAATTCCCCAGTTATGGTGCAGCATGCAAGGCCTTGA
>CAZFSF010000010.1:0-34022 GCA_964522045.1 uncultured Desulfobacteraceae bacterium | reverse complement strand
GGTCTAACATAGTAAAAGTGTGCAATACATCTGAAACGCGATTTTCAATTCCGAATAACTATAACAAAATAACCCGATTTAGTCAAGGATAGACAAACAGAGCTATTGAAAGGACCTGTGACCCGCCCTGTAAATCCCTTGACAACATCTTCGTTTTCCTATAATAACTCCTAACCTCGCTGGGGCCTCGTCCGTGAGATATAAATAACGACAGTCAACAAAATTATTAACTGAGAACATGCGAGCGTGGAAAATATGAAAATCATAGAATCAGTCACATACACCCCCCAACCAATAAACCAAGGATACACAGACCAGATCCTTAGAGTAGATCTGACCTCTCCTACACTATCGACCTCAACCCTTTCACCGAATTACAAAACCAAGTATACCGGTGGAAGGGGTTACGCCCTGCAATTGATATGGGACGAGACATCTGAGACCACCCACTATGACAGTCCTGAAAACATCCTGGTCATGGCGAGCGGGCCCTTGGGAAATGAACCGAGATTTCCAGGAAGCGGCAAGTTCATTGTAGGCACCATCTCTCCTCTTACCGATACCTTTATAGACTCCAATGTGGGGGGGCACTTCGCGCCTCTTTTAAAGAGCGCCGGCTTTGACGCATTAGCCGTTTCAGGTATTTCCCAAGAAGATGTGGTCTTGATTGTAGATGCAGACCAGGAGCAAATCCGGATTGTTGAGGCTCCCACCTTTGGCGATCAAATTGACAACGGGGCGCTTTCCTATGGAGACGCGCTGTTGAAGCTCTTCAACAGTGGAAAACTAAGCGAAAATGTCGCCGCTGTGAGTACCGGCATCGGGGCCTCAAATACAAGATACGGCATCCTGAACAGCCTCTTTTATGACAGCCGACGCGGGAGGTTGCGCTCCAAACAGGCAGGAAGAGGGGGCACAGGGACGGTCATGCGGCATAAGGGGCTCAGGGCCGTCATTGTTCGTTCAGGCCTGCATACGGTCGGGGGGAATAACCCCGCGGATGAAAAAGGGGTGAAGAGGGCAGGGGCCAGTCTCAAAAAAGTTATCGCCCAGGTTGATCCCAAACAGTTCCGTCTCCGCAGCTGGGGAACACCTATCCTGATCGAGTATATGGACAAATACCACATTCTCCCGGTGAACAACTACCAGTACGGCCAGCATCCTGATGCAAAGGCCATATTTGCAGATGTTTTTTTCGACCGCTACCTCAGCAAGAAGCTGCCTGACGGTTGTTACAAAGGGTGTAACTTAGCGTGCGCCAAGGGGGCTGAGAACATTACCCTCAGATATGGTCCTAAGGCCGGGACAAAGGTAGGTGTTGATGGGCCTGAATATGAAACTGCAGGAGCAGTCACCTGTATGGGCATCTTCGATCCCGGGTTTATCATGGAATACAACTGGTATTGTGATGAATATGGTCTCGACACAATTTCCATGGGCGTAACAGCCTCATTCCTCATGGAGTGTTTTCAGCGCAGCTATCTTTCAAAAGATGAGGTGGGCTATGAACTGTCGTGGGGGGACATAGCCTGTGCCAACAGGCTTCTTCATGAAACCGCCTTTGGGGAAGGTTTCGGAAAGATCTGCTCGCGGGGTGTGCTGCGCGCCAAAGAGTGGGTAGCTGAACGCTATTCCAAAAAGACCGGCAAACCTTACACCGAGGTTATTGGGGAACTCGGCAAGTTTGCCATGGAGGCAAAGGGGCTTGAGTTTTCCATGTATATTACAAAAGAATCGCTTGCCCAGCAGGGAGGATACGGGTTTGCCCTAAAGGGGCCACAGCATGACGAGGCATGGCTGATTTTCATTGATCAGGTGTATAATGAACTCCCCACCTTCAAAATGAAGGCTGAAGCCTTGAAGTGGTTCCCCCTGATCCGCACATGGTTTAATGCAGTTGGTCTCTGCAAGCTCCCGTGGATAGATGTAAGGCACCCTGAAGCGGCCAACACCGACAACCCGGCCAAAAACCTGCCGACTCTTGAATACTATGTCCAATACCTCAACGCCACAACGGGAAGCGAAAAAACGCTTCAGGATGTCTTGGACGATTCAGAACGACTGCATCTACTGCAAAAACTGATTAATCTGCGCCATGGCAAAGGTACGCGGGAGAGTGATCGGATTCCCCTCAGGGCCATGGGACCTGTTTTCTTTAACGAGTATGAAGCAAGGGCCGATTATTACGATAAATGGTTGCAGGATCAATTAGGGGACAAGAAGATGCCGGATGAACCCGAATCGCGGCACGCCCTTATCCGTAAACTGCGGCAGGAGGCCTATGACAAACTGTGTGACGAGGTTTATGAGGCAAAGGGGTACACCCAGAACGCTGTTCCTCTGCTCGAAACGGTTGACAATTTTGATCTCTTAGATCAACAGGCACAAAACCTGCTCACCATGTTTGGCGTTCAGAGAAGGAAATTGTCCAATTAACCCTTATGAAGATTTCAGTCCAATTCCACGGTGTTCACCGGGCCATTACCCGGGTCAACGAAATCAGGCTTTCTCTTTCTTCAAACGCCCGGGTCAGCGATCTCTTTAAACGTATTGAACACACCTATCCCGATTTGCAGCTCAGTCAGGATGATATCATGGTCAGCATAAATGATCAGGTATCGACTATGAATCATTCCCTGAACCCCGAAGACAAAATCAGTTTTTTGCCCCATATCGGTGGGGGTTAGGGCCTGTGGATGGGAAAGGACACCCGGAATGTGGTAGTTTTCTTCCCTGCCCTGATCTCTATTTTTCCCTTGAGAAGGCGTATGATCCTGTATGTAATGTAAAGCCCCCGGCCCTCTCCCTCCCCTTCAAGAATCTTAATGCGATTGTGTTCAGGGATATGCCCCGTGTTGCTGATCTCTGCGCAGGCCCAATCACCATCCGAATAAGTCCTGACGGCCAGCACACCCCCCTTGAGCGGAATTGCCTTTGTGGCGTTGTTTAGTAGATTGTCAAAAACCCTTTCCACGTGGACGGCATAGCACATCACCCTAATGTCAGGGTCATATGGACCCTCTTTCAGGGTAACGTTCTGCTTGAGCTGTTCTCTAATTGCCTCTCTGTTGATTTCGAATCGTCTTTTGAGCACTTCAGTCAGATTAATCGCCTGCTCATCACCAACCCTGTATATACTCATTGCCAGTTCCTGTAACCGGCTCGTTTCCTCTAACAGAATATCTACATATTTCCCGACCTGCTCTTTTGATTGCTCTAATTCATCCTTCCGGACAATCTCCTTGAGCCGCCGGGCAAACCCGGCAGTCGCAATGGCCGGGTTCTTAAAATCGTGGAGGGCATCATCTAATCGCTCCATTTTCTGGGCCTTCATCAGTTCTCTACCCATAAAGAGAAAGATGTCGACCTCATCCTCTCTGTATCGCTGCCTATGATCTACCGCGTCAATGGCTATGAAGTGCGTGACCTCTCCATTATAGCCCAAGGGGACGTAAAGTATTGAATTTATGTTATGTAATGCGGCGAATCCTTTGAGGTTCTTTGATATCAATGCGCTTCTCTGAGGATCCACCACTAAGATATAAAAAGGGGTTACCACCTCGTAAACCGATTCGCCTGAATACTCTCTTAAATTCAGAAGCAACTCGAATACCGGCTCGCTGCTAACAGGGATAACCTTGCCCACACTGTGATAGCCATGCTCGGGGAATCCGGCCTGCAAGATGACCCTGTCAAGGCCCTCTGTAACGGAAAAAAGGGTGCAACTTTGAAGATCCACTATGTCAGCAAGTTCCGGTACCACCTGGTTAAATACTTCAGCCATCTTGACGCCGCCGTGAGATCCCAATTTTCGGAAGATATGTCTGACAATCGCCTCCTTCTTTTCTTCAGCTCTTTGCATGGAAAGGATTTTTTTTCGAGCAATTGCAAAGCTCAGTCTCTTGGCCATGGTGTTGGCCACCTGAATCTCCAAAGGCCCGAACTCCCGGTTCTTCTCAGCATAATAGATCTGAATAACCCCCACAGTGTCCCGATCACGAGGGGAAAACCGCTGGATTTCCAGGGGAATCGCCATTAAAGATTGGAAATCCTTTGCATTAGTGGCGTTTTTGTTGTCGTAGAGTTTTTCTCTGGAAAGGTCGGGCACCAGATATGGAAGGCGTGTCTTTACCACCTCCCCGGCTATGCTGTCATCAAAGGGTATAAAGGTCTCGCGGATCTCTTCTTTTGACGGGTAAGATCCATAGGAAAGCATCTGCTCTGTCTGGGGGTCATAGATCCTGACCGAAGCGGAATGGGCGCCCAAGAATTCCACCATATACCGAGTCGCCCGTTCCAGAATCTGTGGTTCAGGAAGGTCCGGATCGATATCAACGATCTCATCTATCTGACCAACAAGCCGATTAATGAATTCGGAGAGCACGTGCTTATCAATCCATTTCATCAAAAGAGGCCAGAAATCCTTTTCAACAGAAACCCCCTTTGCCCAGGGCTCGCGCTGGATCTCTTTGACCAGGTTCTCCAAATCCATCAGCATAATCGCCTTCTTATTTCCCGATTCATACAACTATTCGGCTAAAGCTATATTAGTGTCCAAACGAAAATTAGGATTTTTCGTTCAGATCAAGGAAGACGTCCCGCTATCGGCGGGATTAACCGCAGGAATACATTGGACTATTTCGAGGATTAATCCGCCTCAGGCGGGTTAAAATTTGAGTCTGCCGTCCCGCCGCGATAGGCGGGAGGTGCAAAAAACAGTTTTCTTTCAGACACTATTAGTCATCCAGCGTCTAACCGAATAACAAATGGGGAACGAGAAGTCAAGCTGGGCTGAATGGGGTTGATAAATCCCCTATGAACAACTATTATCCAATATCCAAAATTGATGAACTCGAAAAGAGGCAAGACAGATGATGAAAAGAGCGGTAATGATTGTTCTCTTGGGGGCGTTTCTGTTTGGTGGTTGCGCCGAGAAGGAGTATCGTTCATCCAAGATCCGAATCCAGCATCCCAAATGGGATGACTCCACCATCCGGAAGGTGGCAAAAAGAGAGGTGGAACCTGGGATGACAAGTGAAATGGTGCGGGCAGCCTTGGGTATACCAGATGCGATTTCACGCCAGGGGGATCAGGAAAGGTGGGGATATGGAATTCAAGTCGGGGACTATCAACCGCGTGAGGAATTGGTTTTCTTTGTCTATTTTAAATATGGCGTAGTTACAAAAACCGCTGGGGACAGGAACAAATTGAGGACCTTTTCCTGGCATGAGTGAGGAAAGGAAAAAATCATGAATATATTAAACGTAAGCGATAAGGACGAAATTCGAATCGAAAGTTTTCCCTATAAGGGTAAACCATTGAAGGTGAATAAGGTGGGGGTCAGATGGTTGAGCCAGGCAGGGCCTGAAGATTCCCCTGAATACGGCCTCAGATTCTTTACTGTGGGCCCAGGTGGTGAAATCCCGATCCATAATCATTTCTATGTCCAGACCATGTATATCCTCAGCGGGCATCTGACTGTTTATTCCTATGATGTTGAGACGGATGAGCAAACCGCTGAGCGGTCGGTCGGTCCCAATGATGCTATCTTTATCCCAAGCATGGAACCCCACAGCATGAAGAACGTAAGTGAGACCGAAGGAGCTACCTTCCTCTGTTGTATTGCCAGTGTTTATGAAGATGAATAATCCTGCAGGTGATGAGATGACATGCAGATGCGGCAATCAGCCCGAGCTTTTAAGGAAATGATCGGGGGTGTTCGTAGTCTGCAAGTCCTGCGGATTAGAGAGACCTCTCAGAATTGAAGATATCAATGACGAGGTAGAGAGGCTGCTGGCCCGGATGCGATGCGATCGCCTCTAATTCTCTCAATTTGCCAATTCCTAAATTCCTCAATCCCTAAATTCAGGTTATGATGCATGCAATACTTGAGAAAGAGATGGAAAAGCGAGGGGGGATATCGAGAGTTTTTGGTCATAGCCGTACCCCTTATCCTGAGCACAGGGGCATGGACTGTTCAGCACTTCGTGGACAGGATGTTTCTCTCCTGGTACTCGGCCGAGGCCATAGCCGCTTCTCTCCCGGCAGGCATCCTCAACTTCTCTGTTATGAGCCTGTTTATCGGCACGGCCAGCTATGTGAGCACCTTTGTGGCCCAATACTACGGGGCAGGAAGGCTCCACAGGATCGGCCCTGCAGTCTGGCAGGGAGTTTACGTGTCTATCTTCGGCGGTATTGTCCTGATCTGCCTGATCCCCTTTGCATGGCCCATATTCAGTCTGATTGCCCATGATCCACTGACCCAGCGCTATGAAGTAGAATATTTCCGGATCCTCTGTCTTGGGGCAGGGCCTGCTATTGCCTCAACCGCCCTCTCAGGTTTCTTCTCAGGGAGGGGACGAACGTGGCCGGTAATGTGGGTAAATGCCCTTGCCACTGCTGTAAACCTGATCATGGACTATGCCCTGATATTCGGGAACTGGGGTTTTCCTGAAATGGGGATCAAGGGCGCTGGAATAGCGACCGTGTTTTCAGGCATATTCTCGTTCCTCGCCTTCCTTGCCCTTATCTGCACAGCAGACCATAACCGGACATATCAAACCATTAAGGGATGGAGGCCGGAAAAAAAGATGCTGGTGAGGCTGATTCGCTTTGGTTTTCCTTCAGGTGTGCAGTTCTTCTTGGATATGGCAGGCATTACTATGTTCATCCTTTTGGTCGGCCGCTTAGGAACCATAAGCCTTGCAGCCACCAACATCGCATTGAATATCAGCACGTTAGCCTTTATGCCGATGATAGGCTCGGGC
The DNA here is from genome assembly GCA_964522045.1 of uncultured Desulfobacteraceae bacterium. Classification (GTDB taxonomy): domain Bacteria; phylum Desulfobacterota; class DSM-4660; order Desulfatiglandales; family Desulfatiglandaceae; genus Desulfacyla. Next base: position 27,255 of record CAZFSF010000010.1, on the reverse strand, counting down.
ATAGCCATATCCGTCCTCGTGGGTCAGCATCTCGGGAGGAACCGACCCGATCTGGCACAGATGAGCGTGTACTCGGGATTCCATATGGCCTTTGCCTATATGACCATTATTGCCGCAGCCTACGTGCTCATCCCTGACATCTTTGTCCTGCCGTTTGCCGCTAAGGCCAACAGTGAGCGCTTTGCTGAAATCTACAGGATTACTGTCATCCTCCTCAGATTTGTTGCGCTTTACTCCATCTTCGACACCATGAACCTGATATTTTCCTCTGCAATAAAGGGCGCCGGGGACACGCGCTATGTCATGTTCATGGTCGTAATTACGTCTGCCCTCGTCCTTGTTATTCCCACCTATCTCGCCGTAGTTGTATTGGGGTATGGGCTCATGGTTCCCTGGATCACTTTTTCAGCCTATGTCATTGTGCTCAGTTTTATGTTCTTTTTTCGCTTTCTTGGCGGCAGGTGGAAGTCAATGCGGGTTATTGAGATGCCGGTGGGCGCGGAGCGCATGGCGCAAATTTGAGCAGGAGTAACATCCCGGGGATGGCAATCAGGGTGCAGGCGACAAAAAAACTCTCCCAGCCTAAGTTCTTAGCAAGAAAGCCGGTGGGAGCGGATGCCAGTACCCGGGGCACCCCCATAAGACTGGTCAGGAGGGCATACTGCGTGGCGGTAAATCTCTTGTTTGTAATGCTGGCCATGAACGCAATATAGGCAGCAGTTCCCATCCCGGCGCTCAGGTTTTCAAAACCTATCACGCCTGAAAGAAGCGGGACGCTGTGACCGACTCGGGCAAGGAGGGCAAAACACGCCGTGGATATGGCCTGAAGAAAGCCGAAAACCCATAGGGAGCGATTGATCCCTAAGCGGATCATCATTATACCGCCGATCAAACTCCCCGCAATAGTTGCCCAGAAACCGAAGAGCTTGACGACCGCGCCGATTTCGGTCTTTGAAAACCCTAAATCAAGATAAAAGGGAATGGTCATGGCGCTGGCCATGGTATCGCCTATCTTATAAAAAAGAATGAATGCGAGGATCCAGATAGCGCCCTCCCTGCTGAAGTATTCCACCAGGGGATCAAACACGGCCTCCCTGAGGGATGTAGGAGTCCCAGCAGCAGCTTCAGGCTCTCGCGCCAATAATGTGGTCATAACACCGGGCAGCATGCAGCCCGCCATTATAAGGTAAACAATGGTGAAAGAGAGATGATCTGCCATGATCAGGCCCCCGCCCGAGGCCAAGAGCATCCCCACCCTGTACCCGTTCACATACAGGGACGAGCCTAAGCCCAACTCCTCGTCGGGGAGGTCCTCTCTCCTGTAGGCGTCCACCACGATATCCTGAGAGGCGCTGAAAAACGTTACTACAAACGCCACAAAAGCGACCATCCAAGGATTCCTCTCAGGGTCAGTGAGGCCTAAGGCCGCGATTGCCATGATCAGGGCTATCTGTATAATGAGAAGCCATCCCCTTCTACGGCCCAAGAAAGGGAGTGTATATCTATCTAAAAACGGGGCCCAGAGGAACTTTGCCGTGTATGGAAGACCCACTAAGGCCATCAACCCTATCACGGCAAGATCTACCCCCGCCTCCTTCATCCATGCCTGCAACACGGTGATGGTCAGCAGGAGGGGCAACCCGCAGGCAAAACCCATTGCAAGGGCCACGAACATCCGACCGCTGAATATTATCTCTAATATGGATTTCAGGCCGTTAGGAGGCATTTAGAATTGACTATTGACGATTGATGATTGAATATTGCGACCTGCCATTTGGGAAATGGTTAGGATTCTTTCGTGCAATTCGAAGGTTTTAACGCGCAACGTTGATCCAGGTAAGTACTGAGGCCGAGACGTCTACAGATAATTTGGAAGGTCGAAGGAAAAATATTCAATATTCAATATTCAATCATCCCTTAAGGGTCTCTATTGTCCCGGCGATCTCCTCGGAAGTCACGCCACCCCTGAGAACCTCCATCCGTTGCATGACATCGGCAAAGCGGACACCTTCTGCGGCGCTGATCCATTCCAACTGAAGCCGCTCCGGACGAATCCCCAACTTGGACATCTTCTTGTGTATCTTTTTTATCCGTTTTTCTGTCCAGTGGTTTGCGTCAATGTAGTGGCAGTCGCCGATATGGCAGCCGCTGACCAAAATAACAGGGGCTCCCTTGAGAAATCCTTCCCATATAAATTTTTCATCCACCCTACCCGAGCACATGGTGCGGATAAGGCGCACATTAGGTGGGTACTGTAGCCTGGATACACCTGCATAGTCAGCCCCCGCATAGGAACACCAGTTACACGCAAAGGCCAAGATCTTTTCCTTGGGCTTTTCTTCAAGTAACGCCTCGACCTGGTTTAAGATCTGCTCGTCTGTGAAATGGTTCATGATAATAGCGCTGAACGGGCACTCGGCAGCGCAGGTTCCACACCCGGCACAGGCCGCTGTATTGACCACGGCGGGTGTCTTTCTCTTGACATCTACTTTAATGGCGTTATAGGGGCAGACCTCTGCGCATTTTCCACATGACTTGCAATGTTCCTCCACCACCATCGAAGTAATCGGTTCGGTGGTAATTTCTCCCCTGTGCATTAGCCGGATCGCGCGCGCTGCCGCGGCAGAGGCCTGGGTAACGCTTTCCTTGATATCCTTTGGCCCTTCCGCACACCCGGCGTAGAAGACCCCCCGGGTTGCTGCGTCCACCGGTTGCAGCTTAGGGTGGGCCTCCAAAAAGAATCCGTCCGGGGTAAGCTGGAGACCTAATATCTCCTGGAGCCGTTGCGTACTTGAAGCGGGTTTAATCCCAAGGGCCAATACAAGCATATCCAAGTGGTGAGTTTCGAGTTTGCCCGTGGCAGTGTTCTCTATTGACACCTTCAAGCCTTTATCAGAGGCTTCTTCAACCGTGCCCGGAAGGCCCCTCAGGTAATGCACTCCTGACCTCCGACTCCGCATATAGAGGTCCTCAAACCCCTTTCCAAAGGCCCTTATATCAATATAAAAAACCTTGATATCAATGTCAGGGTAGTGCTCTTTAAGCATGAGTGTGCTCTTTACGGTGTTCATACAGCAGACATTAGAGCAGTAGTTCGCACCTTTCTTGGCCGATCGTGAGCCTACGCACTGCACAAATCCTATAGATCTCGGGGGTTGCAGGTCTGTGGGACGCAGGACTTCTCCCTTGGTAGGCCCACCCGCATTGATGAGACGTTCAAATTCAAGGCTGGTAAGGACGTTTTCAAATCTTGCATAAGCGTATTCGTCAAGCTCAGTCGGATCATATACTTCTAAACCGGTGGCGACCACAATCGTACCTACATCCTCCACGATCTCCTTGTCAGACATGTGAAAGTCAATGCAGCCCTTATCACAGGCCTCTATGCACTTGGCGCAGACAACAGGGTTGTGGCCGAGGCACTCATTTACGTTGATGACATAGGAGGAGGGCACGGCCTGTGGAAAGGGTGTAAAAATAGCCCGCCGGGATGAAAGGCCCAAATTGAACTCATCAGGCCGGACAACAGGGCAGACCGTGGCACAGTCCCCGCAGGCAGTACATTCCTTTTCATCAACGTAGCGGGCCCTTTTCAGGATGTTGACATGGAAATTACCCACATAGCCCTTGACGTCTACCACTTCGCTGAGGGTGTGAAGTGTGATTTTAGGATGTCGACCGACATCCGTCATCTTCGGTCCAAGTATTCAGATGGAACAGTCCATGGTGGGAAAGGTCTTATCTAACTGGGCCATAACCCCGCCGATTGTAGGCCTTTTCTCCACTAAAACCACATCATATCCATTGTCTGCAAGGTCGAGGGCCGCCTGAATGCCTGCCACACCACCTCCAATGATCAGGGTCCGTTTGGTGAGGGGGAGGGTATCTTCCTTAAGGGGCTGGAGCAGGCGAATGCGAGATACGGCCATCTTTACCAGGTCTTCGGCCTTATTGGTGGCCGCATCGGGCTCATTCATGTGGACCCAGCTACACTGTTCACGAAGGTTGGCCATCTCTAAGAGGTAGGGATTGATTCCGGCCGACTGAAGCATCTTCCTGAAGGTGGGTTCGTGCAGCCTTGGCGAACATGACGCCACGACTACCCGGTTCAGACCATGTTCAAGAATATCATCTTTGATCTGCTGCTGCCCAGGCTCGGAGCAGGCATAGCCGATATCCTTTGAAATAGTCACGTCGTCTAAGAGAGAGGCGGTCTCGGCCACCCTCTGGCAATCTACTGTCTGCGCAATGTTCAAACCACAATGGCAGACATAGACCCCTATACGGACCTTTTCCTCAAAGTTTTCATCTCCCTTTACAACTACATTCTGTTCCATTTTTCCCTCTGAATCTAATAGGCGGGTCTTCAATCGTCAATCATCAATCCTTACTCCCACTGTATGGTCCTGGCCAAAAGGCTCGTGAGATCAAGCATATCCATATTAAGCTCTTCTCCGAGGAATGGGTCCTCCATTGCGCAGCGGAGATGGATCTGACACTTGGGGCAGGCAGTGATCAGCAGATCGCTACCTGTATCATGGGCCTGTCGGATACGCTTAACCTGAAGCACCTTACTGAATGAATCGCATCCGGTCCAGGCACTGTTGCCGCAGCATATTGCGCTGGTTCCACTGCCCTGCATCTCATTAAAGGAATCCGGATTAAGCCGGTTGATCAGCTTCCTCGGCAGATCGGGGCGATTCTCAAAACGGCTCAACCTGCATGGGTCCTGAAAAGTCAATTTCTTGTCAAATTTTTTGAAGCCCACAGCCCCCTTATCAATCTCTTTTTCCAAGAGATCGAAGATGTGAGTGACCTTGCAATTAAGGTCAACCCCCTGTTCAGGATAGTCTCTAAGAAGGGTCCTGTAACATTCGGGGCAGGCCGTTATGACCTCCTCTATTCCTAAGTCATTGATCGCTTCCGCGTTCAGTTTTGCCAATCTCAGGAAATTCGCCCTGTCCCCCGACCATAGAAGGTCATGTCCGCAGCATCGCTCATTCTTGAGCAGCGCAGGATGGATGTCGAAAAAATTGAGAAGTCGAAGACTGTCCAAAAGGATATCACGTGTTTGTACCCCCAAATAGGTTCTAAAAAAGATATCAAAGTAGGGGGCGCATCCTCCGAAGAACAGGGTCTTGCTATCAGGATCTGTCCGAACGTCCCCGGGAAGCCATTCCCACTGTCTTACTTCAAGATCCTTTGATGTCATTGTCCGCATCAGTGAATGAAAAAACCCGCCATGGGATGCATGTCTGTCAGAACCACTCCTTACCAGTATATCACGCAGATCCCGAATAAACCCGGAGAAATCTACTGCAGAGGGACACCGATCATAACATAGTCCACAGGTCAGGCAGGACCAGACGTCTTCTTGCACTAAAGAAGAATCGATGTCTCCAGCGATCACGGCATTCGCAGTGGCCCTTGGGGAGAAAGGCCTTCCTGCGAGGGTCAGGGGACAGGCAGACGAACATTTCCCACAGTCCTGGCAGGCATAAACATCGTGGGTAGATACAATTTTTTTAATGGCCTCGTCCCTTTCAGCCACTGGCATCGATTCCGTGGCCGGCCTTATCGGGCTGGTGCCCATCTCCCTTATTTCCCTTGAAAAGCGTTGCAGAAACTCAAGGAGACGTTCCGATTCATCGGGCAGAAAGGTGGCTAAACGAAGGCGATCTTTTCCCAGACCTAACAGCTCTATGATGCCCCGGGTATCCTCCACATTCTCTTGTGCGTTGGTAGTCCCTGTTCCATACCGGCATGAACCCGGTTCACACCCTATCAGGGCGACACCGTTCGCACCCATTTCAAAGGACTTAAAGAGGAGGGCCTTGCTGATCCTTCCTGTACATGGAATTCGCACCATCTTGATATTGTCGGGGATCTGCGACCCGTTGTCCTGAAGAGTTTGATACGCCGCATGCGGCCCCCAGTTGCACATGAAAAGTATGATATTAGAATCTGTCATCTGTCATCTGTCGTTTGTCATTTGTCATTTGTTGTCCTGCTTTCTGCATCATCTATCCTGTATCGTGTATCTGACAAAGGCGTAAGGCTCAAGGCGTAAGGAACACCGCCACGAATCAATCATCCAACCATCCTGATCATCCATCCTACATCCAGTATCCAGCATCCAGTATCCAGAAATCGCTTAACCGGTTTCTACAAGAACCTCTCCAAGCAATTGCTCGAGATACTTCTGGTTCCGATAAGGGCTGTCAGCCGCGTTTGACGGGCATACGGAGATGCAGTTGCCGCACCCCTTACAGAGGGCCTCGTCTACCATCGCATACCACCCACCCACTCTATTTTCTTGCAGGGTAACCGCTTGATATGGACAGGTCTTGATACAGCGCCCGCATCCTCGGCAAAGATCTTTGTCCACCACTACGGTAAATCCTTTGCTCTGCCTTGGGCCCCGAGGCATAATTGCCGCAGCAAGAGCAGCCGCGGCAGAGCCTGTTTTCCGTTTAGATACGTGAATGCCGGGCGGGTAGGCCTTAAAAAGGCCTGCTATAGAGGTTGTCCCTGGATAGGCAAAGGGTATCCCGGGAGTCCCGCGTTTTTGGATTGAGGATGTCAGTATACTGCTCGGGAGCCCCTTCTGGAACATATAAGGTATCCGTCCTCTTGCCTTTTCTCCTAAGATTATGGCACCTACCTGTATAACCTGAGAGAATTCTTCTGTTTTCACAAAGATCTGGAAATTACCCAATGTACCGCTCATACCGGTGACCTCAGACCCCTCAAAACAGTGTATATTGGTATGGGACAGCTTTTTTGTTAATGGCCTGTCCTCACTTCCGAACATAAAGACCTCAAGCCCGGCAGAGGCAAGGGTTTGAGCGCTGTTTACGACTGATTCTGACTCACCGATTACCGCAGTAGCAAAATTATAGGTCCTCACCGGGGCCGGAAGAGGCCTCAAACCCTTGGCCCTGTTAACGGATCGGTCGATCAGCCCTGTAAAACTCGTCAGGGCAGTAGTGCTGTCTTCCATAAGATACCGCAGCGCCTCACCCCTTAAGTTGCAGGTTTCAACCATGGCCCGGCTGATCCCTGTCCCATGAAAGAGTGCGTCTTTCAGGCGGCTTCTCTGATCCGTGCAGGCGCTGCATACAAAGTCGAGGGGGCAGCACACGCAGGAGGCAAGGACCACCCGGGTAAGACCCTTTTCACGAATAGCCTTCAAAATAGCTGCAGTCCCTTCCGGCACGCAGGCAGAAGGCATGATTTCAGCATGGACTATCTCTTCCTTCCGTGTCAGACCCTCCACATATTGGTCCATCTCATTAAGCCAGCCAAATGCGTCGTTACACCGGCATACAAAGACCCCTATGCGAATTTCAGGCGACAGCTCGGGGTCAGGCGGCAAGAAGGAAACCCCTCGACCTCTCGTCCTCTGGGATGCGCCTCCTAACAGGACCATGGCATTGGCGGCAGCGGCAAAGCCGCGTATGATCATGGCGTACACATCTGATTTGGCGGCCTTGGGGCCATAGGCCCTGATCACGTCCTCTCCCTTGACAGCAGGGGCTGCCTCTGGGTCAGCAATAATCACCACTCCTGCATGCTCCACACTTTTTTCAGGTTGCTCTAAGTGATTAATAGCCCCTAAGGTGCTGCAGGCGTCAGTGCAGAGGAGACATTCGGAACATATTCCGCACTGGAGACAACGTTCCGCCTCAAATATGACCTGAGATTCGCTCAGGCCTAATGCCACTTCCGAGAAATTGTCCGTTCTTACAGAGGGCTGTCTTTCAGGCATGGTCGGTCGGGCAACAGAAGGTATGTCTGACGGGATCTCGGGGAAGTCCCTATCTTCAGGTCGTGATGACTCCATCACTGCTGCTTCGCCACCACTAAGCTCCATGTGAACCGAACGGGCCACTGCCCTCCCGGAGGCCATGGCCTCCACCACGGTGGAGGGGCCATTGACGGCATCACCGGCGGCATGGACACCGGGAACGCTCGTGCGCCCTTCTTCATCAACCTCTAAAAATCCGTGAGGGGTAATCTTAGGTCCGGCTGAAGCACGATCTCCCTTTGATGGTTCTCCCAACGGAAACGATCCGGCCTGGCCAATCGCCACAATGGCCCTGTCAAACTTGAGGTCAAATGGCTCAGACTCCTGAATAATCACCGGCCATCGTATCCCGTTAAGGTCAGGTTTCCCCGGTCTTGTGGGTCTGCAGCTCAGGTGATCCAGCCTTCCATTTGTGCCCACAAAGGCTGTCACCTGTGTTCCATCCACAATTGCGATCCCTTCATCCTTGGCCTGCTCGATCTCTTCACTGTCTGCCGGGACAAGGTCTTCGGAAAACCACGATACGATCGTAACATTGGCGCCCAAACGCCTCATGGCGCGCGCTAAGTCAAAGGCGGCATTGCCATCGCCGATTACAGCCAACGCTTCTGCCTTAGCATCTCCGTTTCGCGGGACCTCTGGCTCTTTAGTGTCCCAATCTTCACGATAGAGACTGTTCAAGACAGAAAGACACCCCTCTACACCCTCTAATTCCTCCCCCGGCACCCCGAGCCGTCTGTCGGCCCAGGAACCAACGGTCAATATCACTGCATCGAAATCCTCTTTCAGGTTACTGAAAGAACCGGAAAGATCAACACCATAGGAGGTTGCAAACTGAACACCTATATTTCGAATATATTCAAGCTCATAATCGAGGATATCTCTCGGTAGACGATGAGGGCCGATCCCATAGCGAAGGAGACCACCCGCCTTGGCCTCTTTCTCAAAGACGGTTACATTATATCCAAGACGGGCCAAATCGGCGGCCGCCGCCAATCCAGCGGGTCCTGATCCGATGACAGCGATCCTTTCATCTCTCCGCTCGATTTCCGCGGATACCGAATCATGAGGGTTGGAAATTTCGTAATCTGCCACAAAACGCTTGATATCTCTTATGGAGATCGGTTCATCTAAGTCTCCCCGCCTGCAGACCTCTTCACAGGGGTGGGTGCACACCCTTCCACATATCCCGGGCAGGACATTATCCTTTCTGACGACATCGAGTGCCTCTTGAAATCTACCGGCCCTTGTGAGGGCTATATAGGCCTGGGCATTGACTCCTAAGGGGCAGGAGGCCTGGCATAACGGCTGCTGCCTCTTATCGATAACCGGTCTTCCCGGAAGGGCCGTCCTCGGGCCAAACCGTATCGGCTTTCCTCCATCCGGGAGGGAAACAGGACAGATCTCAAAGCAGCGCCCGCACAGGACGCACTGTTCAGGATCAATAAATGTCTGGGAGGTTTGTATCTTTGCGCGGAATCCTTGAGGTGTGTGCTTGATGGAAAGGACCCGGGCAGGGAGGACGCAACGGATGATGGGATTACGCAAAATTCTTATTAAACCGGGCCGGTACGCATAATTCAGGGGTACGCCAGAGGCCAGCCGCCATTCTTCATTGCCTAATTTCTGGTCTAAATCGGGATCAGAGTCCACGAGAGTCACGGGGATGCCCAGTTCCCCTAATTTACTGGCAGCCGCTATCCCTGCCGGTGTTGCTCCTATGATAAGTACTCTGTACAGACGGTCTTTTGGGCGTGTCATCTTCAGGCTCCTGCCTTCCCAGTGGCCTTCTTTTCTCGTCCCTTGAGCACGGCCAGCCCGTAATCGAAACCCTTATTGAAGGCTGTAGCATTCATTTCCTCAGTCCCCTTGGGAACCGAATCAGTCACGGCATCTCGGGCGGCACCCACAGAGACCGCCCCGGTTATGGCGGTGAAAAAACCCAACATGATAATATTTGCCATCATTTTCCTTCCTAACTCCTCGGCAATCCGAGTAGAGGGCACGGAAAAAAACTGCCCGCCAAAACCTTGAGGCTGAACCAGATCCTGGTCGATCAGCAAGGTCCCCCCCTCCTTCATCTGGCCAATAAACTTGTCAAAACCACCCTGAGACATACATGCTAAGACATCAGGTCTCCTCACGTAAGGATAATGAATAGGCTGGTCGTCTATAGTCACCTGGGCGCTGCATGCCCCGCCACGTGCCTCGGGTCCATATGCCTGGACCAAGGTGCTCTCCCTGTGGTCACCGATGACCGCCGCCTTGCCGAGAATGCGACCTGCCAGGATGATCCCCTGGCCGCCAAAACCTGTAAAAATAATCTCCTGCCTCGCGGCTTTTCTTTTTCCTCTGGCCATTATTCCAGACCCTTTTCTCCCTCTATAAATTCCTTTGGCCGGCATGTGTTGTCATATCTGTCTGTACAGGTGGGCCGTTCCGTCTGAATAAATTTGCCCAAGACAATTCCCCTGTCAAAATCGATATCCAATTCCCATGGCTGAGCATCATTCCTGATAATGGTGCGCTCCTGATAAATCTTTAATGAGTCTATTCCCTTTTCCTTATTTCTCCGGCCGTAATTGATCGGGCAGGGCGAGAGGACCTCAATAAAGGAAAACCCTCTGTTAAGAAGGGCCTCTTTGATGGATTCCGTAAGATCACGGGTATGCAGGATGGTCCATCTCGCCACATAGGTAGCCCCTGATGCGTAGGCCAAAAGGGGGAGATTGAAAGGAGTATCGGGATTTCCCACAGGCGTGGTGGTCGTCTTGGCCATGTGGGGGGTGGTGGCTGCCGCCTGACCTCCTGTCATACCGTAATTGAAATTATTGACACATACAACCGTGAGGTCCACATTACGTCGGGCCGCATGGATAAAATGATTGCCGCCGATAGCAAAGAGATCTCCGTCACCGCTGAATACCACAACATTGAGTTCGGGGTTGGCCATTTTCATCCCTGTGGCAAAGGGGATGGCCCTCCCATGGGTGGTATGATAGGAGTCTAAATTTACATATCCCGCCCCTCTTCCTGAACAGCCTATCCCTGAAACCATCACTGTTTTCTCAAGATCAATACCACTCTCTCTCATGGCGATAAGGGAGGCAGAAAACGCCGTGCCGATACCACACCCGGGGCACCAGATATGCGGAATACGGTCTATTCGGAGAAGGTCATCCAGGGGATGTTTGGCTTGCTTTTTGATCTGGTTCATACTTTTAAAAAAACTCCTTCAACACCTCTACAACACGCTCGGGAGTGATGATTGTTCCCCCGGGGTGCCCCACCAAAAAAGATGGGGCCTTGTCTGCTGCGCATCGTTCCACTTCGAGGTGGATTTGACCTAAATTGATCTCTACTGTAACAAAGCATTTCACCCTTTTTGCCAAGTTTTGGATCAGGGCTTCCGGGAAAGGCCATACTGTGATCAACCGTAGCAGGCCTGCCTTTATCCCTTGATCACGCGCTTCATCAACCGCGGCCAGGCTGGTTCGAGCGGACACGCCATAGGAAACAATAACAATTTCTGCATCCTCAAGCCGGTAGGCCTCTGTTCGAATAATGTCATCGAGATTCCGCTGGATCTTTCCCATAAGTTGGGCCATCATCGCCTTCTGCGTTTCAACCGTCATCACCGGATAGCCCCGTTCGTCATGGGTCAATCCGGTCACGTGGATATGATATCCCTCGCCCGCAGAGGCCATGGGCGCCACGCCATTGGGCCCTGGCTCAAATGGCTTGAAACGGTCCTTTCTACCCTTTGGCCTTGGTCTTGAAACGGTCTTGATTTTTTTAGCCTCCGGTATGACGACCCGTTCGCTGATATGTCCTATCATCTCATCGGTCATGATCAGTACGGGCAACCGGTAGGTTTCACTCAGATTAAAAGCTTCAATGGTCAGGTAGAAGATCTCTTGGGGTGAAGCTGGCGCCAAAGCGATGATATCATAATGACCGTGCGAACCCCACCGGGCCTGCATCATATCACCCTGTGCCCCCTGGGTGGGGAGACCCGTGGATGGACCGGCTCGCTGCACATTTACTACAACGCATGGGGTTTCCGTACAGATGGCCAGACCTATATTCTCCATCATCAGACTAAAACCGGGGCCTGAGGTCGATGTCATACTCTTTACGCCTGCACATGAGGCGCCAATTATTGAGGCCATCGACGCAATCTCGTCCTCCATCTGGATAAATGTCCCGCCAACCTCCGGGAGCCTTTCTGCGATATGCTCTGCGACCTCTGTGGCGGGGGTAATGGGATAACCGGCAAAAAAACGGCACCCTGCTGCGAGAGCACCTTCTGCACAGGCAACATCGCCTGTCATAAAATGCTCACCTGTGAGGACTGCTGGTCTCATCCTTTCTCCGATCCTGAGCCTTGTTCTGTAGACGTTTCAACCGAATAAATGGCAAATTCAGGACATAAGATCTCGCAATAATGGCAGTTGACGCAATCATCCGGTTTCTTAACAGCGGGGGGGTGGTAGCCCTTGGTATTGAACTTGGAGGAAAATTCGAGAACGTCCCGAGGGCAATATTCAATACAATACCCGCATCCCTTGCAGCGATCTTCGATGATATATACAATACCGGTTGTGATCTGAATTTCTTCCGAATCAAACGGAACCCGCCAAAATACCATGGACCTTCTCTCAACTTAGGTTAAATCAACTTGGGCCCTGGCCCAAAAAGCATGCATTATACGGCTTGTAGCCCATATGTCAAGGGGTAAAAGCGAAATCCCATAAAAGGCATTGGCGATACAGTAGGTTTTTTAGGGGGGGGTGTCTAATAAACTGAGTCTGATGAATAGCCGACGGGAAAACCGTGGATCATAAGTCGAGAAAATGAGGCCTGTTATCAGGAGCAGAAACAGACCGCTTGCCGGGGCAAGGACATAATACACGTTTTCTTCTGACACCTTGTTCCAATTCCCCATTATCCCCGGCTTTCTTTCAATATATATGGCCCTTTTTCCATTCACCAAAGCTATCCCGCCCGGAGGGACCGCCTTTGGAGGCGTGACGTACAATCTTCCTGCTGCATGAAGGAGAATCAGAATGACAAAACAAACGGCGACTAACCTAAACTCAACAGATTTGAATAGGGACAATGTGGGCCTGTCCTGATTTTTCGGGGCATGAAATCCGTAGACCAGGAGAAGCCCTGTCACTACCCCCAACTGGTTCAGAAAGAAGTCGTTAAAATCCAGGTAGTCGCCATAGGACGGGCACACAAATAGATACTGATTCACCTCATCGATGATCCCCATAAAGGTGGCCCAAAAGAGGATACGTCCGAAGGGCCACCGGGTTCGGTCCGGATCAATGCTGAGCCACATGAGGATGACAAGAATAGCGTACTGGGGATAATGAACGTATTCATTGGGGGAGACCAAGAGTATTCTGTTGGCTGCAAAGATAACAGCCAGCAAGAGAAACCAGTAGACAAAAGTCCGTAAATGATGTTGACCCTTTCTTGCCTGTAAAAACACAATCAGGACCAGTGCCGTAAGTCCCACCCAACCCGATGCGGATGAATAATCTGAAGGCGTGAAGTTCCCAAAGGGGGTGGGGAGAGGGGAAACAATTAATTTGGACAGTTTCAGGTGAAGCAAGCTCATTGTCACCCAGAAGGTCACAGACAACAGGGCCAACCATAAACGCGGGGTCTTAAGGACTTGAAACCTGTTCCGTCTTGGATAAAAACGCTCATTCATCAAGAAAAACCCCTGTATCCCCCCGAATAATGAACTTATCGTTCGCGAACGGGCCTACTGGATAGGTATCAAAGCACCCACCTGTATCTATGAACACGCCGAGATTGCCCGCATTCCGCCCCCCGCCATAGGAGTGGTCACCGCTGTACCCGAAAGATTTTTTGTTCCCCCTGTACCGGTCCTTTCCTCCTCCATCGTAGAAAAATCCCAGGCCGTTCTGGGCACCTGAGCCCATGGAAAGCTCCGTCCCCCTGTAGGAGTCGTTGCCCGCATAATCAAAGAAGCCGGCCACAGAAAGATCCCATGCGCCCCCCTGATTAGCTGCGATCCGCCCGGAGTAGATGTCGTCGCCCGAGACATCCACAAAAGCGCCAACCGCCCGGTGCGCGGCAGATCCCTGGCAATAACGGCCTCCGCGGTATTCATCATCTCCTCCGTCATCACGGAGCATCCCGAATCCGAAATAGTAGCCTGTCCCCTGGGAAAAGTTTCCAGCCTGATAGAAATCATCTCCCAAGAGATCATACAGTATGCCGATGCCTCCACCGGCATAACCCCGGAATCCCCATGCCGCCCCCTGTGAGCAGGCCTGGTACATGTTCGCTGTGCCGTAGCTTGACCCATGCTTCCATCCGGCTCGATAGAAATCGTCCCCCTTCAGATCAAGGAGCTGCCCAAATCCGAGCGGCCCCCCGAATCCCTGAACATACTTGGCGCCTTCATAGAGATCATCCCCGGCCATGTCCAACAGGAGCGCACACCCGAAAAACGCGCTCCCCTGTCCCATTTCCTGACATGCGTAGGTGTCATTGCCAGCCATATCGATAAGGCAGCCCACCCCAAAAAAGGAAGCACCCAATGAAAGCCGGTCTCCGCTGTAAAAATCATCCCCCTCCATATCCACGATCAGACCCACTCCAAAAAACCCGGATGCAATTGTGGCAAACTTACTGTTCAGGTATCGGTCATTGCCAGCAAAATCTATGATAACACTACTGTGTGAATCGATACTCTCGACATGGCCGTCTTTGGTCTCATAAACCGGAGAGCCGGCGTTGTTCAGATAGATATCGTCTCCCCCTAAGTCGATTATAACAGATGCGTCCACGCCGTAGATGTTGGGTCCCTCATCTCCGATCAGGAGAAGCCCTGCCGGAGTTTCTCGCACAGCAAGGAATCGCCCCTTTAACCCCGGATAGATCTCACGATCCAATGGCCGATCATGTGTATCGGCACTTTCTTGCTTGAGCTGTGCCAAAAATTCAGGAGAAAGTAGAGTCGATAGAACGGAAAAACCAGCGAAGAGTTCTGCCATATCGACCTTTTTGGCAAAATCGAGCATGAAAATAGCATCGGTCTCTGAAATATGGTTGGACATGATAAACTCGTTGGGCAATTTGGGAAACATATGAAGCAATCGGCGCCTATCATCGGGGGAGATAGACGAAAAAGCCCTCTCTATCAAACGGTTCGAGTCAGTGACACCGGCAATCAACCGGTCAACGAGGGAGATAAATTTCAACGGTTTATCCCCCCTATAGGACGTGGTTTCCTGAAATGTTTTTCTTATTATGGTTTGGTCCACATCGAGTTGT
Source organism: uncultured Desulfobacteraceae bacterium (assembly GCA_964522045.1). GTDB lineage: Bacteria > Desulfobacterota > DSM-4660 > Desulfatiglandales > Desulfatiglandaceae > Desulfacyla. The sequence continues at coordinate 12,122 of CAZFSF010000010.1, read as the reverse complement.
TCTGCGGCGCAATAAACAAACGCTCTCGGAACCATTTCAGGAGAGATGTAGCCTTCCGGACGTCTGTTCTTGACGGGGTACAGAGAATCATAATAGACCAGCGTATGGGTCAGGGACTCAAGGGAGAGGGGATCTCCGATGACACGGGATGTTGCAAATGGGATAAACGGAACCCCGTGCGGATCCGCTCTTTTTTTAAATGCATCAACAAGGCGAGTGTATTGGAACAAAGCCTGAGGTTGCTCTTGCAACACGTGGCGAAATAGCCGTTCGGCGCGATTGACCCCCCTCGATTGCCGCTCCCGGCCCAAAGGCGTGCTCGCAGGAAGCGGTTCACAGACATCATCTCGCAAAACATCTGTTGAAGAGCACCCCAAACAAATAATAATGGAAAAAATGAGCCAGATGGCGGACCGGATGTAACGCAATAATGTGGACTTCATGTTTTGCTTTATATCAGTATTTAACATAGAAGACCAGGCCAACAAAGGGCAACTCGAATTCCGATATGTCATCGAACAGAAAACTGTGCTCCCCGAGAGTATCCATTGCAAATGGATGGCAAGGGAATTATATAATAACACTATGAATCCAAGTGCCGCTGCAAAACTGATTTTCTCCACCCCCTTTGCTGCAATGCTAAAAAATTTCCAGCCCCTTGGTACATACTTTGTCCAGAATCGCTGGGCGCTCAGCGTTGGACTCCTGAGCCTCCTCTTAGTCGATTTTCTTCTCCTCCTTATCCCTTTGGTCATCAAAAGGGCGATAGACCTTCTTGTTACCCATACCCCTGAAACGGGATCTCTCTTGTTTCAACAGGGGATAATAATTGTTGCAATCGCCTTGATGATCGCTCTGTTTCGTTATGTGTGGAGACGCCTGATACTCGGCCATTCGAGGAAGGTTGAACAGGGTCTGAGAAACCGGATGTACGGGCATCTCCAGACCCTCCCCATCTCATTTTTTCATAAAACCCGGACCGGAGACCTTATGGCCAGGGCGATGAATGATATCAATGCCATCCGGATGGCCAGCGGCATGGGACTGGTGGCCCTGATTGACGGAACTGTCCTCGGTATTGCTGCAATCGGGTTCATGATGTCCATTGATCTGAAGTTAACCCTGATTTCCCTGATCCCGGCGCCGGTCGTTATTATACTCATCAAGATCCTTACGCGGCGGATGTCTACGGGATTTGAAGCTGTCCAAAGAACGTTTGCCGATCTCACCGAGCGGGCCAGGGAGGCGTTTGCCGGTATCAGGGTGGTCAAGGCCAATAACCGTGAGACATGGGAATACACAAAGATAAAGGAGCAGGGGGAGAGATATGTCGCCGAAAACATGAATTTAGCTAAAACCCTTGCCCTCTTTTTCCCCATGATGACGATCTTTACCAACGCGGGCCTCGCCATTGTCATCCTGTTAGGGGGGCGTTATGCAATCTTGGGGAACATTACCCCGGGTGATTTTGTGGCATTTATCAGCTATCTTAACCTGTTGACATGGCCGATGATGGCCATGGGCTGGGTTACAAACCTAATCCAGAGGGGATCGGCCTGCATGCGCCGCATTAACCACATCCTTGAAGAGGTCCCGGATATAAAGGATCCGACGTCGCTGCAGGACTTCGCAGATGCTGAGATTCCGGAAAGAACCACTTTAAAACCGGTGGAGGGAGAGATTGAGATAAGAGACCTTAGCCTGAAATACCCCGGTCAGACTGGTTACGCCTTGAAGGGCATTCATCTGAAAATTAATACCTGTGAAACAGTGGCAATTGTAGGACGGGTGGGATCGGGCAAGACGACCCTGTTACAGACTATCCCACGTCTCTTGGATGTTCATGTAAACACGGTCTTTCTGGATAGACGTGACATCCGGCAGATCCCGCTTAAGACCCTGAGGGAAAAAATCGGCGTTGTATCACAGGAGGTCTTTCTGTTTTCTGATACCATACGCAACAATGTGGTCTTCGGCAGGGACGGAATAGACGACCAGGCCCTGGAAAAGGCTTTGCACGCCGCCGGTATTCTTGAAGAAATTCAAGATCTTGAAAGAGGCTTAGACACAGTGTTGGGGGAACGTGGAATAACCCTCTCAGGTGGGCAGAGGCAGCGTCTGACCATTGCAAGGGCAATTGTGCATCCTCTACCCGTCCTGATATTAGATGATGCCCTCTCCATGGTGGATACCCGTACTGAAGAGGAAATCTTGAACCAGATCCTGAATCTGCGGCACGACAAAACCAATCTGATTGTCTCGCACAGGGTTTCAACCATCAGCAGGGCGGATCGGATTGTAGTGCTTGACAGGGGTGAACTGGTGGAAGAGGGGAACCATAACAGCCTTATAGCTCTTGGGGGGGTCTATGCCACCCTGTATGAGGAGCAACGCTTAGAAGAGGAACTGGAACTGGGGATCTGATTACGCCATGTTTAAAGACTATGGATACGCAGAGGAGGGGCAATTAGGCAAGCCGTATAATCTCAGGTTATTGAAGAGACTTGCCCATTTTGCCATTCCCTACCAAAAGAGAATTGCCGCCGGCCTCCTGCTCTCGATTCTGATTACCCTCTTTGACCTCACTGTTCCCTATCTTACTAAAATCGCCATTGACCGGTACATCGTGGCTTCGTGGTATCGAGTTGATTCAGGCAGGTTAACAGATCCAGCCTATCGTGATCTTAGAGAGAGGTATAGTCATCTATTAGAAACAAACAGTGTTCATTCTGTGTATTACATCTCCAACCTCAACATAAAAAAAATAGACCCCGCTGAGCTACACCTCCTCAGGACCGAGAGGCTTTTGTCATCTGAACGGTTCTACCGGGTCGGGCGGGACGTAAAGATTGAGCGGTTTTTAGGGAATGATAGAAATGCTTTAGATGAGATGACAGATGGCTCTTTCCTGATCCCGTACAAACTCCTCGAACGTCTCCCCGAAAAAACAATTTTGAAAATAAGGGCCAGGGACGTGCATGGCGTAACCCTGATCGCTGCCATTTTTTTCTTCTTACTCCTCTTATCATTGGGGATCGGTTACATCGAATACTACATCCTTGAATTCACAGGTCAGCGGATTATGCTCGATATACGGCTGACCCTTTTCAGCAGGATGCAATCCCAATCTTTACGCTTTTTTGACCGGCACCCGGTTGGCCGTCTGGTTACACGGGTGACCAACGACATCGAAAACCTCAACGAGATGTTCAAATCTGTCTTCATAACAGTATTCAAAGATCTGTTCATCCTCACCGGCATCTTGATAATCCTTCTCTACCTCAACTGGAGGCTGGCCCTTATATGTTTTACTCTTCTCCCGGTTATATTTTGCGTTACGTTTATTTTCAGCTCAATGGCAAGAGAGGCCTTCAGACAACTCCGGGCCACCGTCGCGAAGATAAATGGTTTTTTGCAAGAGCGGATAAGCGGGATGCAGGTCATACAGTTGTTTGTCAGGGAAAAATTCCAGATGGAGGCCTTTTCCCGGATCAATCACGAGAATTACTTGGCAGGCATGAAACAGATTCGTGTGTTTGCCCTCTTTATGCCGGCAATGGAGCTCTTTTCTTCCTTAGCCGTCGCCTTTCTTATCTGGCATGGAGGCGGAAAAGTCATACAGGAAGAGCTGACCTTAGGCACACTGGTCGCCTTTATCAGTTATATTCAGATGTTCTTTAAGCCGATCAGGGATATTTCCGAGAAATACAATATTATGCAGTTGGCCATGGCCTCCACCGAACGCATATTCGAATTCATGGACAGCCGGGAGATAATCCCTGAGCCGGAGTTGCCAAAGGCGCCTTCCAATATCGGGGGGCATCTTGTTTTTGATAGGGTCTCTTTCGGGTACGAAAAAGACCGTCCAATACTCCACAATATCTCTTTTGAGGTGAAACCGGGGGAAACAGCCGCCATAGTAGGCGCCACCGGTTCTGGAAAGACAACAGTGGTTAATCTTGTTGAGAGGTTTTATGACCCGGATGAGGGTTCGGTAACCTTAGACGGTATTGATCTGAGGGAATGGTCCAACGCCAAACTCCGGGATGTGGTCAGCCTCTGCATGCAGGATGTCTTCATCTTTGCCGGCAAACTGGAAGACAATATTTCATTGGGCAGGGAGGAATTGAACAGTGAAGCGATTGGTCATGCAGCGGAAGCGGCCAATGCCCGTCCCTTTATCGAGAGGCTCCCGGGTGGCTTTACGCAGGAACTCGGTGAGGGAGGAGCATCCCTATCTGCGGGTGAGCGCCAGCTCCTCTCCTTTGCCAGGGCATTGGCAAACGACCCCCGCCTCTTGATCTTAGACGAGGCCACATCAAGTGTGGACCCCGAAACAGAGCGGCTCATCCAGGAGGCAATCTCACAAATGGCTAAAAAAAGAACCACCCTGATCGTGGCCCACAGACTCTCTACTATCCGGAAGGCAGACAAGATACTGGTCATGCATCATGGCCGGATCAGGGAGCAAGGAACGCATAAGGAACTCATGGATTTAGGGGGGATCTATTTCAGGCTTAACCGGACAAGATCACCCGGTTCCCGCGATCTTATCCTCCAGAATCGTTCTATGTAACTTCCCTGCCTCTATGAAAAACCTGTTGAAAAGAAATGCGTTTATTTGGTACACATGCAATGATCTTAAATGATTGTTCATGCATGATCCAACATTTTTTAAATAGTGCCCGAACTTAGGGTAGCTAAGAATTAAAAACAAACATCGGTTAACGGGTTTTTCTTTTACGCTGAGGCGCTAAAACCAAATGACTGACATAAAAGATATGGAATCAGCGCCATGCAACCTCGGGTTTGCCCGCCCGGATGACGGAACCCTCCTTATCCGACTTGCCGGGAACTGGACACTGGGGAGCGAGATCCCACCTGCAGACGATATCCGGAAAGAGATTGAATCCGGCCCCCGAATTACACACATCGCCTTCGACACAAAGGAGGTTGAAGACTGGGACAGTGCCCTCCTGACATTTCTGACAAGGATAATAGATCGGAGTTCGAGGGATGGCGAAGTTGTCGACACAAAAGGATTGCCAGAGGGCGTGCAGAGACTCCTGGCCCTTAAAGCAGCCGTTCCAGAGAAAAAGGGTGTGAGAAAGAAAACCGGGAAAACCTCATTTCTTTCACGGGTTGGTGGGGAAGCCATCGATTTTTGCCGCTCTACAGGGGAGATCCTCGCCTTTATCGGCGAAACCTTCATGGCCTTTGGGCGATTTTTGGGAGGGAAAGCACGCTTCCGCGGCTCCGATCTCACTGTAGTCATGCAGGAGTGCGGCATACAGGCCCTTCCCATTGTCTCTTTGATCAGCCTGTTGGTTGGCCTCATCCTCGCCTTTGTAGGCGCCGTGCAGTTGATGATGTTTGGGGCTCAGATCTACGTGGCAAGCCTGGTCGGTATAGCCATGGTCCGCGTGATGGGCGCAATAATGACAGGAATTATCATGGCCGGCCGGACCGGTGCTGCCTTTGCAGCCCAGTTGGGCACCATGGGGGTAAACGAGGAGATAGACGCATTTAAGACCATGGGGATTTCGCCCATGGAATTTCTGGTCCTGCCTCGTATGTTGGGCCTCACGCTGATGATGCCGCTGCTCTGCCTCTATGCGGACCTGATGGGTATTTTAGGTGGCCTAATTGTGGGCGTGGGCATGCTGGATCTGAACGTCATGGAGTACTATAACCAGACCATGGCCTCTGTCAGTCTTAACGATCTTTTTATCGGGCTTTTCCAGGGGATGGTGTTCGGGGTCCTCGTCGCCGTTGCCGGATGCCTCAGGGGGATGCAGTGCGGCCGCAGCGCCTCTGCAGTTGGAGATGCAGCCACATCGGCTGTGGTTACGGGGATCGTCAGCATCATCGTAGCAACTGCCATTATAACGGTTGTATGTAATGTGCTGGGGATTTAGAAAAGAGATAGGATAGAACCATAGCCTAACGGAGACAAATAAATCATGAACACACAGGCAAATAAAACCCTCATCGGTGCTTTTGTAGTGGGGGCGGTGGTTCTTATTGTGGCCGGCGTTTTGATCTTTGGCGGCGGCCAATTCATGAAAAAATCACAGAAATATGTCCTTTTTTTTCAGGGTTCTGTCAAGGGGCTTAATGTAGGCGCCTCGGTCCTATTCCGGGGGGTTAAAATAGGCTCGGTGAAAAGCATTACCCTGGAGGCCGATGCCGAGAACATGGTCATTTATATACCCGTAATCATTGAAATAGACCCGGACAGGATTCATCTGATACGCGGAGAACGGGATTCTGATGCGAACATGCCAGTGCTCTTAAAAAGGGGGCTGCGGGCACAGTTGACGAGTGGCAGCTTTGTGACGGGCCAGTTGCTGATCGAGTTGGAGTTTCATCCCGATACACCCCTGAAACTGGTTGGCCTGCAAAAGAATTATCCTGAAATCCCCACCATCCCTTCATCTTTCGATCTCATCTTCGACAAGCTAAAAGACCTCAACTTTGATAAGATCGTGAACGAATTGCTGTCTGCCATCGGGGCACTGGAAAAGGTTCTGAATTCTCCCGAGATTCCGGAGATCTTGCATTCTCTCAGGATGACCGTGGACGAGGCCCGCAATTTAGTTAAGAAACTGGACAGCCAGGTAAACCCAATGGTAAAAGGCATCAACGAAACAGTAAGGGGGTACGGAAAGCTTGCCCGTGATGTTGACGGGAAAGTTGAACCTCTTGCATCCAGCGTCGATGCCACTTTAAAGGATGCCCGCAAACTGGTCCGGAACGTGGACGGCAGGGTGAAACCATTGGCATCCAGCATTGAGAAGAGCCTAACAGAGGCACGGACAGCCCTGGAACAGGCACGAAAGTCCCTGGTTGTTGCGGAGAAAACCGTTGGAAAGGAATCTCCGGTCATCTACCAGCTGGATAAGACCCTGAAAGAGATTTCCCGTATGGCACGATCCATTCGTTCATTGGCAGATTACCTTGAACGTCATCCGAATGCCCTGCTATATGGCAAGGGCAAACCTAAAAGGAGATAAAACCATGCACCGAATCACCTCTCTCATCAGAGCAGTTGCGCCGGGTTTAATACTCATGACCTTCATGGCATGCGCGGCCAACGCACCTTCGAGGTTCTATGTGTTGAGCCCTCTTACCGGCACAGGCGGGGGACCTGAAATGGCATCAGATATGCGTCAGGTCACTATCGGGATCAGGCCTGTGGAACTCCCGGCATACTTAGACCGGCAGGAGATCGTGACGCGGGTGAGCGTAAATGAGCTTCACCTGGCCGGATTCGATGAGTGGGCAGAACCCTTGGCTGACAACTTCACGCATGTCCTAATAGAAAATCTCTCTATCCTCCTATCAACAGATTCCTTTATTATCTTACATAGCAGGGGTCCTGAACCGATTGATTACCGGGTGCAGGTTGAGGTGATCCGTTTTGACGGCAGTCTTGGGGGGGATGCCTCATTATTAACCCGTTGGACCATTGTGGGAAAAGATGACAAAAAGATCCTTCTAACAAAAAAATCGGCTTTCAAGGAGGCCGCAGAAGGACCGGATTACGAGGCCCTAATTGCCGCCCAGAGTAGAACCCTCGAAGCGCTCAGCCGCGAGATCGCCGGGGCAATAAAAGACCTTTCGGGGGCAAGATGACAGACGCGAAAGATCTGATAGTTGCGAAAGATCTGGAAATCGCGTATGGCGATTTCGTGATCCAGCACGACCTTAACTTCACGGTAAAGAGCGGCGAAATATTCGTCATCATGGGGGGAAGCGGCTGCGGCAAGACGACCGTAATGCGCTCCCTGACCGGATTGAAGCAGCCCTCAAAAGGCCAGGTGTTCTTAGGTGGGGTCAGTTTCTGGGAGGCCGATCAGAAGACACGGGATCGCCTCGCACGTAACATCGGAATCGTTTACCAAAGCGGCGCCCTTTGGAGTTCCATGACATTGGCTGAAAATATCAGTTTACCCCTTGGCGAGTTCACAAGCCTGGAAGCTAAAGAGATCAGAGACCTTGCGTCGTTGAAGCTCGCCCTGGTGGGATTAGCCGGATTTGAGGACTACTATCCCTCGGAGATCAGCGGGGGTATGAGAAAACGTGCCGGGGTTGCCCGCGCCCTTGCCCTTGATCCCGAATTCCTGTTCTTTGACGAACCTTCGGCAGGGCTCGATCCCGTCACGTCGTCCCTGTTGGACGAACTCATTATTGAACTCAGGGACAGTCTCCGGACAACCATGGTGATGGTTACCCACGAACTGCCAAGCATTTTTTCGGTAGCCGACAACTGTGTATTCTTGGATGCGGAGACCAGGACTATGATAGCGACCGGGGATCCGAAACGCCTCAAAAAGGAATCCCAGGACCCAAAGGTACACGCTTTCTTGACCCGCGGAGGAAAAAACAGGACGGGATAAACGTAAAAAAGCCCCCTGTGGAAACAGGGGGCTTTTTTGCTCTACGCAGATTCTTCTCTAAAGATACCGATTACCACTCCTGATCCAAGTCAATCTCGTTTTTCTCATTCTGGGCGTCTCGCAACTCATTCCCTTTCTTGATCTCTTCCTCGGTCCAGGGATCTATAATGAGGGAATCCGCCACCAATTCCCACAGATACTTGGTCTCTATGCCGAGGTCAAACTCCTTGGTCAGGGACTTCATGATCTGGTCCCGGCAGTTATGACATGGTGCGATGACCATCTTTGCCTTCGTGTCCATGATCTGCTTGGCCTTGACACGGCCGTAGTAGATCCTTTCAGCCTCGTAGGGCATGGCCCAGGCCCCGCCACCTGCCCCGCAGCAGAAATTGTTCATCCGGTTGGGGTGCATTTCCACAACATTTTCACAGCACTGCTGTGTAACCCACCTCGGCTCCTCAAAGAAGGCCTCACCAAAGGCCTTCATACTCTTCCGGCCGTAGTTGCATGGGTCGTGTATTGTGGTCAGTTCTTCGTGTATCGATTTATCTACCTTGATTCTGCCGGTCTCTATGTATTCTTTCAAAAGCTCGTGAACTGACACAACTCTATATTTTTCAAAAACCTCGGGATACCATGTTTGCAGACTAAGCCTAGTCGCATAGTAGGCGTGCCCTCACTCGGGCAAGAGGAGTGTCTTGCACTCCAAGTCCTCCAGATGCTTTACAATCCGGCCGGTGATCTCCTTCATAGACTCGTCATCGCCTGAAAAAAGGCCCCAGTTGACCCCTTCCCAGTTGTCCGATGTGGTGGTCCAATCCTCCCTCGCCGCGTAAAAGATACGCCACCAGAACTTCATGTCATCCGGTTCGCCAAAAGGCTCCTTTGAATTGACCGTCACCAAGATATTGGCGCCTTTCTTGTCCACAGGCGCATAAAATCCGGGAAACCCCTCATCCTCCTCCATCTCTTTAGTCAGGTCAGCCAAGAGGAAGAGGAAATCATCCTTGGGAATTCCCAAGTTGTTACCCCTTTCCAGACACATGGCCACGCCCTTGTGGATCGGTCCCGGGACCTTATCCCGTTCTCGGAGTGTCCGTGCCCGACGCAACATTTTCAAGATCTCCACGCCCTGGGGACAGGCATATTCACAACGCCCGCACAGGGTACATATCCACGGAAATCGTGAATCGATCAGCTCCTGGTCCAGACCAAGCGCTGCCATGCGAACGGCCTTTCTCGGGTCCATGCCGTCTATCCCTGTTATGGGACAGCCGCCCGCACAGGTGCCGCAAGTGAAGCAGACATCGGCCCATTCAGGAGCAACCCGTAGCTTGCTCTCTTTTCGATTTATGGTTAGCGGTTCCATTGATTGACCTCCTCCGTTTATCTTCTAACCTGTTTATCCGATCAAACCCTGCCTTTTTAAGCTGTTTGAAAATAAATGTCAATCAGTAAAATGAAAAAAATACCTATCCCGGATAAACAGGGATTGCGACCCCGGAGGACCGCCCCAGAGGGAGCCTTATTCCATGGGTCAAGATTTAGGGATTGAGGAATTAAGAGAAAACTCCTTGGCGTAATCCATGAATCCCGAACCCAGTGGGGAAAGCAAGCAGGTTGCAGGGAGTTCAGCCTTTTCAATACCGTTGGGAGCCCTTTCTTAAAAGGGCTCCCCGAAACGCAGGCGTTATGGGCCGGAGGCCTGAACAGAGACTTCTGTTCAGGCAATGCCCCACATATGCGACCCGGGAGCCAGCCCTCAAAATAGTTAAAATGTAGCTACAATGTAAATAAATTTTGTTGCCAATTTTCCTTTCATGGTTTATATGTACTCTTTTTTAGCTTTGGAAAAGCGCTACATCGATAAAATAGTCGTTTCAATTATAGGAGGTAGACTTATGGAATTTGGATTAAGTGAAGAATTACAGATGCTGCGCGACATGGCTCGCGATTTTTCTGCCGAGAAAATTGCTCCCAATGCCGATGAATGGGATGAAAAGCATTATTATCCCTATGAAGAAGTGATCAAGCCTATGGGAGAATTGGGCTTTTTTGGCACCGTAATCCCTGAGGAATATGGGGGCAATGAGATGGGTTGGGTTGCAGCCATGATCCTTACGGAAGAGATTGCAAGGGCATCCAGTTCAGTCAGGGTGCAGATCAATATGCAGGCCCTGGGCTGCGCCTTTACCATATTCAGGTATGGGTCAGACGAACTGAAACAGAAATACGTTCCCAAGCTGGTAAGCGCTGAATATGTGGGCGGTTTTGGGATTACCGAGCCCAATGCGGGTTCCGATGTCATGGCCTTGAAATCCACTGCCCAGGATAAGGGAGACCACTGGCTCTTAAACGGCTCCAAGACATGGATATCTAACGCCAGCGCAGCGGATGTCCTTGTCTTCTATGCCTATACGGACAGGGAGGCCAGGGGGAAAGGGCTCTCCGCCTTTGTGGTGGAAACAAAAAATTTCAACGGCATCACAACCACTGACTTGGACAAATTGGGCACCCGGTCAACGCCCACCGGAGAAGTATACCTCGAAGATACCAAGGTCCCCAAGGAGAATATTTTAGGAAAACCCGGGGACGGAGCCAAAATCGTCTTTGGCTCCCTGAACCAGTCACGTCTTTCCGCCGCAGCCGGGGGCGTCGGTCTTGCCCAGGCATGTCTCGATACTGTGACGGCCTACTGCCAGGAGAGGGAGCAGTTTGGGAAATCGATCGGCCAGTTCCAGATGAATCAGGACATGATCGCCCAGGTGGCCGCGGAGACTGAGGCAGCACGGATGATGGTCTACAAGGCCGCGTGGCAAAAGGATCAGGGTCAGTTGGGAAACACCCTTGAAGTGGCACACGCCAAATACCTTTCTGGCGAGATAGCGGTCAAGGCCACTCAAATGGCCATGAGGATCATGGGCGCTTACGGGTATTCCACCGAATACCCGGTGGCCAGATACTACCGGGACGCTCCTCCCTACTATATGGTTGAGGGTTCCGCCAATATCTGCAAGTGGATTATAGCCTTAGACCAGTTAGGGATCAAAAAGGCAAACAGGTAGAGGACTACGGGGGAAAATATGAGACCTTATTTTGAAAAAATGACTCCCTTTGGCAAAACCCTTACGGACAAACAGAAAGAGGGGGCCGTGGAGAGTAGAGCGGAGATAAAGAAGGTAGAACAACAGGTGGCCGAGGCCGTTGAAGACGTAAAAAACGCAGGGATACCCGAAGAAATCCTCAAGAAAAGGGGGCAATTAAACGTATGGGAAAGGATCGAATATCTCATCGACCCGGGCACCTGGTGCCCGCTCCATACACTCTATAATCCCCAGTTTAATGAGGAGGGCACCACCGGCGTTATTGACGGGTTAGCCAAGATCAACGGCAAATGGGCCGTGGTCATAGGGTTCAATAACAAGGTCATGGCCGGGGCCTGGATCGCAGGCCAGGCCGATAACCAGCTCAGGGTCACCGACATGGCGAAACGGCTCCATATCCCCCTGGTTTGGGTGGTGAACTGCAGCGGCGTAAAACTGACAGAACAGCAGGAGGTATATGCCAACCGCAGGGGGAACGGCACCACCTTCTTCCGTCATGCAGAATTAGAAAAATTGGGAGTGCCTGTGATTGCCGGCATCTACGGCACAAATCCGGCAGGAGGCGGATATCAGGGTATCAGCCCTACCATCCTCCTGGCCCATAAGGATGCCAATA
>CAZFSF010000009.1:0-35608 GCA_964522045.1 uncultured Desulfobacteraceae bacterium | reverse complement strand
TAGATCTGGCAGTCTTGCATCGATTTTACGGATGTGCTAAGAGGACTAATGCACGAAACCTCGCATCGAAGGGCGTTGAAAAGACATACAAGATGTGGGAATCGTCCCTGAATTGACACCAGGCAATAACTCGCTTATACTCAACCCTATTAAAAGCTACCCATCCTTTATCTGTCAACTCGACCTTTCCTTAGATCTGGAGGGCATAAAAATGAAATGCCCGAAGTGTCAGTTTGAGAATCCAGAGGACTCCATGTTTTGTGGGGGGTGCGGATTATCACTGGAGTTGGAGGTCATATGCCCACATTGTGGCTCAAAACCTCCGACGGGCTTCAATTTTTGCAATAAATGTGGCCACGATTTAAAGGAGTCCCAAAAAACCACTGCTGAATCTGCTCCAGAGCCAACACCTCCTTTAGATGATAAAGCCCTCTCTACCGCTTACGAATTTGAAAGCGAGCGAAAACATGTCACCGTCCTCTTCTCTGATATGTCTGGCTATACCGCCATGTCTGAGCGCCTGGACCCAGAAGATGTCAAGGAGATCACGAGTCGAATTTTTGGCAGGATTTCCAAGGTAATCGACAAATATGAAGGTTTTGTTGAAAAATTCATCGGTGACGCAGTAATGGCCCTTTTCGGTGTGCCAAAGAGCCATGAGGATGACCCAGTCAGAGCCATCCGGGCTGCAATGGAAATACACGACCTGGTGGAGGCCTTAAGCCCCGAACTGGAAGAGAAGGTGGGACGGCCCTTATCCATGCACACCGGTATCAATACCGGTCTCGTGGTGACCGGTGAAGTGAATATGGAGAAGGGAACACACGGCGTTGCAGGGGACAGCATCAACCTTGCATCCCGGCTATCGGGACTTGCCCAACCGGGAGAAATCCTGATCGCTCCCGATACCTATCGTCACGCTGAGGGGTATTTTACATTCGAGGCCCTGGAACCGACAACGGTCAAAGGGAGGGCGGAACCCGTCCGATTGTATAAAGTCATATCTCAGAAGGAAATACCGGTTACAACGCACCGCCTTTCCGGCGTGAGAGCTGATCTCGTTGGCAGAAAGGTTGAACTGACCGAACTCAGGGAGGCCGTCGAAGACCTCAAAACTGGAAAGGGTGGAATTTTCTCTATCTGTGGGGATGCGGGCACTGGAAAGAGCAGACTCGTTGAGGAGTTCAAGGCCCACTTAGATCTTGAAAAGATTCAATGGTTAGAAGGACACGCCTATGCCTATGCTCAGAACATCCCCTATTTCCCCCTGATTGATCTGCTGAATAGGGTCTTTCACATTGAAGAAGGTGATTCTACAGAAGAAGTCAGGCAAAAAGTCGAATCAGAGTTAGAAGAACTGGTTGAGAAGAAGGAAGGTGTCGTCCCCTATATAGGGAGTCTCTATTCCTTGAGCTACCCGGAGATAGAAGAGGTGAGCCCCGAGTTCTGGAAATCCCGACTTCGAGATGCGGTCCTGATAATACTTTCCGCCCTGGCCCAGAGAGCATCGACCATTTACCTGCTCGAGGACCTTCACTGGGCCGACCCCTCCTTTGTCGAATTGCTCCGCCATGTTTTGATAGAGGTCCGACAGCCCGCTATTGTTCTCTGTGTTTATAGACCCGTTTTCAACCTGTTTACGACCGAACAAGCAAAAAGCATGGCAAAGGTCTACCATGAGATTCGACTTAACGACCTTTCATCCTCGGAAGCCCAGGGCATGTTGGAATCGTTGCTCAAGACCGATAGTATCCCTTCAGACCTGCGGCGATTTGTTCAGAATAAGACAGAAGGAAATCCTTTCTATTTAGAAGAGCTGGTTAACTCATTGATCGAGACGGAAACGCTTATCCGGGACAACGACAGTTGGAAAGTAACGAGAACCATCACTGAGACTGATATATCCTCAACCATCAATGGCGTTATAGCAGGTAGGCTGGATTGGTTGGAAAATGAGACAAAGCGGGTACTTCAAGAGGCTTCAGTTATTGGCAGGGCTTTTCTTTATGAAATTCTTAAAAGGATCACGAAATTCAAACATAAAATAGACCGATTTCTGAGAGATCTTGAACAGCTCGACTTGATCCGGGCCAGATCGCTTCAACCTGATTTGGAGTATGTCTTCAAGCATGCTTTGACCCAAGAGGTGGTATACAACGGACTCCTCAAAAAAGACCGCAAGGAAATCCATGAACGAATCGGTCATGTCATAGAACAGTTGTTTCAGGACAGGCTCTCGGAGTTCTACGAGACCCTTGCCTTTCATTTTAAGCAGGCGCAGTCTTTTCGAAAGGCCATTGATTATCTGATGAAGTCAGGTGAGAAGAGCCTGAAGAGATATGCCGTCGAGGAAGCTCATCAATACTATAAAGAAGCCTTTGATCTTCTTTCCAATAAACCTGACATGACAACGAAAGAGAAAGAGCTATTCATCAACCTTCTCGTCAAATGGTCTTTGGTTTTTTACTACCGGGGCGATGTCAAGGGCTTAACCGACTTACTCAGTGCGTATGAGGATTTGGCCGTGTCTCTGGACGACAAGGCAATGCTCGGGATGTTCTATGCATGGCTGGGCTTTGCTCTTGATATGAGAGGTCGGGCAAAGGATTCTTATAGGTACCTTCGCAAGGCCTTGGTGCTCGGCGAAGAGATTGAGGATCAGCGGGTGGTCGGCTATGCCTGCACTTGGCTTACATGGACCTGCGCGGGTTTGGGGTTTCTGGAGGAAGCCATTGTTTTTGGCGAAAGGGCCCAAAAGATATATAGTGACCTTGATTCAGATCCATATATCTATTTCAAATCACTTGGTGGACTGGGGTGGGTGTACTGGCCGAGGGGAGAGAAAAGAAAAGCCATTGAAGCCGCAAAGGCCCTTTTGGAGTATGGTCAGCGACATTCCAATATTCGGAGCCAAACTGTTGGTCACTTCTGCATGGGGGGCAGCTATTGGGTAGATGGTGACTTTCCTCCTGGCAATGAATGTTTTCAAAGGGCCGTTCAGATCTCGGCCGACCCTCTCTATTCGCAATGCGCAAGAGTGTTTCTCGCTATGGGTTACGTCTTTGGTGGCGAGTTCAATAAGGCCGAGGGTCTTTTGCAAGAAGTTGTAACTTTTAGCAAGGATTTTGGGACTGAGGTAATTGGGACTCTGGCTTATATGTTTCTGGGCCTTGTTTCGATTGCCAAAGGCCATATGAATCGTGGCCTGAAAATGCTGGACGAAGTACAAAGGGCATGCCTGGAGAATCAGAGGAAACTTCTCTTTGCGCAATCCGAGTTTATCTTAGGCAAGCTGTATTTAAGTATTGTTGAAGGATCTGGACCAAGAAGTCTTTCAATTATGACCAGGAATATTGGCTTTCTTATAAAAACCGTGCCCTTCGCAAGCAAAAAGGCAGAAACCCATTTCGAACAGGCAATTGAAATTGCTAAGGAGATGGGGGCCACAGGCCTTATGAGTCAAACCTATTTCGACCTAGGACTGTTGTACAAGGCAAAGGGGCGAATTGGACAGGCCCGAAAATGCCTCTCGCAGGCTATCCAGCTTTTTGAGCAATGCGAAGCTGAAACGTACCTGAAACAGGCAAAGGAGGCCTTAGCGTCTTTGGGATAGGGATTAACCTCTCCTTTACAGACAAAATCCATATATTGGGGTTCCTATCCATCAAGAAAAAGTGAGACTTACCGATATTATAGTTGAATTTGGACTTTTGCGGAAAAACAGAAGGTTACATCTGGCAGCCCTAACCTGCTAGGTCTCTGAAAAGTTGCTTTTTTTTTTGATTTTCACCTCTGGTTTGTTCTTCATCTGCTAATTTCAAGAGAATAGCATGGCCTGCCCCAGAAGAGATCCCCCAATAATGCCAGACCGTCCATTTTTGGCATCCTAAAATCGGATATCACAATCTCCGCGGAAAAGGTCTTGCGCTTCTCTAAGGCCTCCTCTCCATCATAAGCGGATCATCCTTCATGGCCCGGCAAAAAGGGCGCCGGATCGATTCATCATCATCAACAAATAATATCTTAATTTTAGCAATCAAGGCTTTTCTACAACCCCTGTCATCCAACCATCCCCACTATTCCGACCTCTGATATCCCGCCTACGTCACGCCAAGATCCCCCCATTCATACTGGACAATAGCCACCATGGTCATGGCCGCCGTCTCAGACCTCAGAATCCTGTTTCCGAGGGTAACCGGGATGAAACCGGCGTCCGCAGCCAATTCGATCTCTTCTCCTGCAAAACCGCCTTCAGGGCCTACCATGCCGGTGAACTTCTCTGGCCGGGGTGAGTCCCTGAGCAACCCCTTAAGGTCCCTTGCATCTTCTCCCTCCCACAGGATCGCCTTTATCCCTTTCTCTTCTTTCCATTTTGCGGTCAATTCGCGAAGCGAAATTGGGGCCTCTATTTGTGCCGGAGTGATCCTGCCGGACTGCTTTGCAGAACTTTTGGCTATCTCGCGCCAGTGCCTCATCCTGTTAAGAAGTCTCTCTCTTTTAAGCATGGTGATGGTTCGTAGAGATAAAAAGGGATAGATATGATCAACTCCTAATTCGGATGTCTTCTGAATCAGGTAATCCATTGGACCGGATTTCAGGAGGGCCTGGCAGAGAACTATGGTAACCGGTGAGGGAGGAGGCTTTGGAAGGGATCCTTCTATGATGACCCTAACCTCATGGCGCGTGGCAGATTCAATGGAGGCCAAAAAGCGACTCCCCTTACCGTCCATGAGGACAAACCGGTCTCTCGCCCCCATCCTCAAGACCCTTGTCATATGCCTTGCTTCAGAGCCTGCAATCGTACACACGCCATCCTTGGCGTTCAGGGTTTCAACCAAAAAGCGCCTCATCGCCTCACACCCATCCGCACCTTTCTCATTGCAAAGACAAAAAAATCCCCGTCATTATGACGGGGGTTTTTGAAATTCTGCTTAGGAGGCAATCCGAGAATGAGAGATTCTTTGGAAGGTCAAGAAAGGCGAAGATTTTAACCGCAAGAATATATTGAAGTATTTTGAGGATTCAAATCTGAGCCTGACGCAGAGATTGCGGAAAATAGCCATTCTCGGACAGCCTCCTTAGGCCTTATGAAACACGTAATTTAACTGGCCATTAGGCAAGGTGTTAACCCTTGCAGTCATCTCCATACCCGCATGGATCTCATTTTCAGGCACATCTCCTGCTATCCTGCCGAATACCTTATAGTCACCGTAGTCCAAGAGGGCAATGGCATAAGGGAGATCGTCTCCAAAGCCTATCGGGGCAAATTCCAGTTTACTGTAGGTAACGAGTTTTCCTGTTCCCGATACTTCAAGCCATTCCATATCACTGGAAAAACAGTTGTGACAATCCGCCCTTGGAGGGAAGAAGAACAGGCCGCACTCCTTGCAGCGTGTACCCATTATTTTCCCCTTATCCAAGTAATCGATAAAGTCATTAATCTTTGTAATGGAGGTAAAACTTACCGTTCCAAATCTCTTAAACCGGTCATCCACCTCTTTCTTTTTCTTACCCATAGTTTTACCTCCCAAGAATGCTGACGTTTCCGTATAGACCGACACCGCCGATATTGTGGACCAGCCCTATCTCAGGGTCTTTTACCTGCATCTCGCCTGCATCGCCCCTCAACTGAAGGACAATAGTCCTGATCTGGGATCCGCCGGTGGCCCCGATCGGATGCCCTTTTGAAAGAAGGCCCCCATCCACATTGACCGGAATGCTCCCCTCCTTGTAGGTCTCCTTGGCCTTGATCAATTCTTTTCCCTCTCCAGGCTTTGCAAACCCTAAGTTCTCATAGGCCATCATCTCGGCAATGGTAAAGCAGTCGTGTACCTCGGCCACATCGATATCCTTAGCCGTAACACCGGCCATTTTATAGGCCTCTTCCCCTGCCTGCTGTGCCACGGTCAAGCCTGAAAAAAGATCTCTACCTGCCAGGTTCACAGAGGTAGATGCGGCGCCCAGACCGAGGATCCAGACCGGCTTCTTGGAAAAAGCCTTAGCCTTCTCTTCGTTGGCAACAATAACGCAGGAGCTTCCATCCGCGTTTGCGCAGCAGTCTCCCACCCTGAGGGGGCTTGCCACCGGATTCGACATAGGGCTCTCAGGATCAGAAAACATATCAAAGGTGACCGGCCTGCGGTAAACGGCCTTCTCATTGATCTGACCGTAAGTGGCCGCCTTTACCCTGATCAGAGCCAGATCCTCAAGGGTCGTGCCGTATTGTTCCATATGACCCCTGGCATACATGGCGTAATAGGCCGGCATCATAGTGCCAAATGGACTCTCCCACTGGATGTCCGCGCCCCTCCCCATTCTCTCCTGTGATTCTGCGGAAGATATCTCCGACATCTTTTGAAAGCCGATAACAGCCACCACATCATGAAGCCCGGACTTTACCAGTGAATAGGCAAACCTCAGCCCCATGCTGCTTGAGGAGCATAGGCTCTCTAAATAACACGTGGGCTGCGGTACAAGCCCTAAGTACTCGGCAAAGACACCTGCCGGTGAACGCTGCTTATCATATTCCGGGGCCGAGCAGATGATAGACGCGTCGATATCCTTAGTTGGAATTCCGGCATCCTGCATAGCCTCCTTGAACCCTTCAAAGGCCAATTCCCTGATTGAGCCGGGATACCCACGCACAAAAGAGCTCTGTCCGACTCCAATAATTCCGACTTTCCCCATAATAACCTCCAAAATTAGTTGGTAATAAGTGTGCTGAAGTGAAAGTGCCCAAAGTCAAAGCAAAACCCGAACGGTGTTGAAATATAGAGAAAAACGGCTTCAGGGTCAAGAACAAAAACCTGGTGTTATTGGCGGGGAGCTCTCAGAAAAAGTGCTAATAGTGAACCGGTTATTATCAGACCGCCGGCCAAAGCAATCCCCAGGCCAAAGAATCCGGCGTCAGCCATCATGCCGATTCCCATGGGAATGGCCCCCCCCCCAAAAATAAAGGCGGCAGGGATTGTGAGCGAGACAGCTATATTCCTGGCATTGGGTGGACCTATTGAAGCGAGCGCTGCAAATCCGGGCGGGAAAAAACAGGCGGCCATTACCGGCTGCAGAAACACTAAGATGACGATCCAGCTATCCGACACACTGCTGAGCAGAATTGTCATCAGGCCTGTGATGAGAAACACCCCACTCATGGTGGGCTTCGGCCCAAGGCGATCGCTCACCCATCCGGCTATGAATGCCATAAACACACCGGAAATCCGTGAGAGGGCCACTACGGTATTGGCCCAGCTTCGATCAAAACCCTGTTCAGTCACGAGATAGAGGGGGAGCATGGTGTATATGCCCAAGGTCCCACAGATGCCAAGGGAGAAAAGGACTGTCATTATCCAAAAGGCGGGTTCTGCGAAAAGGGTCTTAAGAGATCCAAAATTGGGGGCCTGTCCAAAAAACTCTCCTCCCTTTCCAAAAAATGCAAAGGCTATCCCGATAAGTATAGAGCCCGTGCCCAAGAAAAGGATAACACCTCGCCATGAAAACCAGACCATAAACAGCTCTGAAAGCAATGGGGCCACAACAAAACCCAAATTCGGGGCCATCTCATGGATCGCAACCGCTTTGCCCCAGTGCTTAACATTGATCAAGGAAATAATGGTGGTGATGCCTGATGGAAGATAGATGCCTGCCGCCAACCCGAGGAAGAGCAAACTCAGGCGGATTGACCAGAGGCTGTTGCTGAAGGAGGTACATATAAGGACTATCCCAACGCACAGGGCAGAAATAATAATGGTTCTCCTGTGGGTGAGGCGGCTGGAGAGGAACCCTGAGCTTAGAAGCGAAATGAAATAGCCCAGAGAGATCAACAAGAACATTGATCCGGCCTCGGTGTGATCCAGACCTAAGTCATTCTCAATACTCGGCATCAAAGGAGCAAAAACGATTCTTCCTATGAAGTTGAGGAAGAAAATCGTTGTCAAAAAGAGTATAGGCCCTAATTGTGAAAAAAATGATGGGCTTTCGGGGCTTGGTGGCTTCATATTCTTAGTTTCAATTCCCTAAAATTTGTATGCTGCGCCGTGGGGCTTTCACAATGACTTATCTAACATGTTGAGGTTAGCAGAATAATAGTGACTAATGAACAAAAAAAGCTTAAAGAGCAATCATATATGGCACCGGCAGAGTCCTCTACGAGGATAAAAAGGTGGTTAGCGCTGATTGATATTCGCCTTCGATCGTGTTAATAAGAGCTAAAAGCCTGATCGATAAAGGAGGTGGTGCAAATACACGGTTCTTAGCGACTACGCATATATTGGCGAATTGACGACCATGTAAGAGGCCGTTTTTGCATCGATTTGGCACCTTATGAATAAATCCGTGCTCAAAATGCGCAGAAATTTGTTCACCCTCCGGGGCGTAGGCCCTATGGGCCGGAGGCCACGAAGTTACGAAGAAAACATAAGCATCGAAAGGAGAAATAAAATGAAAAACAGGAAATTCATGCTGTCTTTGCCTCTGGCGTTGATTTTTTTCTTAACGCTCTTGCCTATGGCTTACGCCGACCTTTACTGGGTATCAGCGGTAAAAACGGGTGGTGTGCCTAAGGGCTTACCCGAGAACCTGCCCAAGGAAGTACGGGATCAAATGCTCGCTCAATTCAAAAGCGAGACAAATACCCAAAAACACTATCTCACCTCTTATGCCTCCCGTACTGAGACTAAGCGAGGGATCACGATCATGGATTTTGAGTCAATGACGATGTATCAACTTAATCCTAAAAATAAGACTTATACAAAAATTGACATGACATCTATGATGAAAGGTCAAATGGGAGGCATGGCCAAAAAGATGGCTGAGGGTAGCAAAGTAACACGTACAAACAACACCAAGAAAATTGACGGATACCAGTGCAGAAAGTACATTGTTACGATCATGGGCTCCAAGAGTGAATATTGGATGTCTAAGGATGTACAGGGGTACAAGGAATTTGAGACGCTTAATGAAAAGATGTTGAAGAAACACCCGGAGTTTAAACAGATGCAAATGGGTGGTTTTACCGGAAAGGAAGGTTTTCCGGTCGAAACGGTGACCAATATGATGGGCATAAAAACCACGACTGTCTTGGAAAAGATTGAGAAAAAATCTTTAAGCAAAGAGCTCTTTAAGATACCGTCCGGATATAAACTGGTAGAGACGAAGATGCCGTTTAAATAACGTAGAAATATATCGAAGTTTATAATTCTTGTACTCTAAAACAGTAAGACCTATTATCATATAATCCGGCGAAGCCGGAATTGAAAATTGAAAATTTCTGGCCTAAATTAGCCCTATCATGGATAAATCAGTCCTCTGAGCCTGATTTCCCATATTAAAATAAAGGATTAATACCTTACATGAAGGAGGTGATAGTTATGTCAGTAGAAAGTCCGTTTATCCTTATTAACCCTGAACACTGCGTGGGCTGTCACACCTGTGAGCTTGCCTGTGCCGCATCGCACACTGAAGCAGGTACCATCATTGGTGCAGTTTTGGCCGGAGAGCGATTGCAGCCTCGCAATCGTGTGGTACAGGTGGATACCGTCAAACTTTCCACCCAGTGCCGCCAATGTGAGGACGCTCCCTGCGTAAGGGTCTGCCCCACAGGCGCTACCTATCGCACCGAGACTTACACAGCGGTAGACGAGCGGCTCTGCATAGCATGTAGGCTTTGCATGATAGTTTGCCCCTTTGGCGCCATCCATGTGGCTGTCACAGAAACGGCCGGCAGAGAAAAAAAGGCCGCAATTAAATGCGACCTCTGTGCGGGTCGGCCTGAAGGACCCGCGTGCGTGGATGCCTGCCCCACTCAAGCGCTAAGTCTGCGATATCCCGTAGAAGTCATGCAGCAGGCCACAACGGCTTCATCCCGGCAGTTCCTTGAAGCTCTCGGCAGTCAGCAACAACTGACAACCAATCCATAACCTGAGGAGGTGATTACCCATGACATATAGCGATAAAATCCTGAGCAGGAGCATTGATCCTGCTGTACACGAGATGTTAGGAAGGGCAGAGGAGCTGGGCCTTGAGACGGCCTGGGACCGGTATGAGGCTCAATTGCCCCAGTGTGGCTTTGGTGAATTAGGTGTGTGCTGTCGGCACTGCAATTTAGGTCCTTGCCGCATAAGCCCCTTTGATGAAGAAGGCCCCAAAGCAGGTGTGTGCGGGGCTACGGCAGATATTATTGTGGCCCGCGGTCTAATCCGTATGATTGCGGCAGGAGCAGCCGCTCACTCCGATCACGGCCGTGACATCGCCCATACCCTGCTGTTAACCGCCGAAGGCAAGAGCGGAGGCTATGAGATTAAGGACGAAGCAAAGCTCAATGCCCTGGCAGCGGAGTATGGCATTAAAACCGAAGGCAGGGGCAAAGAAGAAATTGCTCTTGATCTTGCCAAGGCGGTCTATGCGGAGTTTGGCAAGCAAGAGGGTCCCATACAGTTCACACGAAGAGCCCCGGAAAAACGTGTTGCCCTGTGGAAGGAGTTGGGTATTGATCCACGCGGTATTGATCGGGAGATTGTGGAGATAATGCACCGCACCCATATTGGTGTAGACAATGATCCGGTCCACCTGATCCTCCAGGGTCTCAGGGCATCTATCTCAGACGGCTGGGGAGGATCAATGGTGGCAACAGAGCTGTCTGATGTCCTCTTCGGTACCCCAACCCCACAGCGTTCAGAGGCAAACTTAGGTGTGCTCAAGGAAGACCATGTAAATATCATCCTGCATGGACATGAGCCCACTCTCTCTGAGATGATTGTTGCCGCAGCACAAGACCCGGAAATGATTGCCTTAGCAGAGACGTATGGGGCAAAGGGGATCAATGTCGCCGGTATGTGTTGTACGGGTAATGAAATACTGATGCGTCACGGTGTCCCCATTGCAGGAAATTTCCTGCAGCAGGAGTTGGCAGTCATCACCGGAGCAGTCGATTCGATGATCGTGGATGTGCAGTGCATCATGCCTGCTTTAGGCAGCCTGACCGGCTGTTTTCACACCAAATTTATATCTACATCTCCTAAGGCCAAGTTCCCCGGGGCCATACACATGGAGTTCAACGAGGAAAAGGCCTCCGAGATTGCCAAAGATATCGTAAAGGCTTCCGTTGAAAACTTCCGTTTCCGTAAACCTGAAATAGTGCACATACCCGATGAGAAGATGGCGTGTATGGCAGGCTTCAGCGTTGAAGCCATTGTCGGTGCATTAGGTGGAACGCTTGACCCGCTCCTTGACGCCATCAAGAGTGGTGCAATCAAAGGAATCGGGGCATTGGTCGGGTGCAACAGCGTTAAAATCCAGCACGACTTTGCCCATGTCAACCTGATAAAGGAGCTTATCCGCAATGACGTGCTCGTGGTGACAACCGGTTGCAACGCCATCGCCGCCGCCAAAGCGGGGTTGTTGTTGCCAGAGGCAGCCGAACAATGCGGCGATGGGCTCAAGAGCGTATGCAAGGCCTTAGGTATACCACCGGCCCTCCATATGGGTTCCTGTGTTGACATCAGCCGTATATTGGTTGCCTGCGGCGCAATTGCCAATGCCTTGGGTGTGGATATCAGCGATCTCCCTGCGGCAGGCGCCGCACCCGAATGGATGAGTGAAAAGGCAGTCAGCATAGGGGCCTATGTAGTGGCATCGGGCGTCTTTACGGTGCTGGGAACCGTGCCCCAAGTCCTGGGAAGTCCAGTCGTTACGGAATTGCTGACCCAGGGCGCAAACGACGTGGTGGGAGCGGCCTTTGCAGTAGAAACAGATCCCTTCAAGGCCGCAGAACTTATGATTAACCATATTGAAGCGAAGCGTACGGCACTGGGGATTTAGATAACCGTTCACAGGTTCAACGTTAGGGTTCACTGTTCATGAACCCTGAACTTTGAACCTCTGAACCTGTGAATGTTACGATTTCTGTTTACCTTAAAACGGGGACACGGGTTCGATAAAGGACCCGGTCCCTCAATCGGAGGCAACCATGCCCATTATTGCTCAACCAGTGCATCCACCCGCAGGGGCGCTGTTAGCCAAATTGCATGCGATTAATTCGGAGCGAGGGTACCTGCCTGAGGAGGATCTTCGGGTTGCAGCCGATGAGCTGGCCCTGCCGTTGAGCCTTCTTTATAGTGCAGCGACCTTCTATTCTGCCTTTAGCTTCAAACCCCGGGGTCTCCATACTGTTCAGGTCTGTATGGGGACTGCCTGTTATATCCGGGGCGGTGACAGATTGTTAGAAAAACTCGAAACAAAATTAGGCGTAAAGCATGGGGAAACCAGTGAGGACGGGGTATTCACAATTGATACGGTGCACTGCCTCGGATCGTGCAGCATGTCACCGGTCATACGCGTGGATGAAGATACCTATGGCCGATTTAAGATCAACCGTATTCCTCGCGTGCTGAACAAATACAGACAAAATGAACCGGGCGAAAAGGGGCCTGGGGAGCAAGAAACATGAAAATACGCACCAGCTCAGACTTGAAGAAACTATCTGACAAAGGGATGTCCATTCTCTACCCACAAAGACCAAGGATAATCGTTGGAATGGCAACTTGCGGGCTCGCCGCAGGAGCTGATGAGGTTTTCGATGCCCTGCGTGAAGAGGCAGATAGATTAGGGTTTGATCTCACACTCCTTGCCACCGGATGCATAGGCTATTGCCAGCAGGAGCCTCTTGTGGACGTACGTATGCCGGATCTTGGCAGGGTCCTGTATGCTAAGATGACGCCCGAACGAGCGCGTAACCTGATTACTGCTCTTTCAACAGGTAAATTGCCGGCTGAACATGCCCTGGCATCCATCCCTGAAGAAGATTCAAACACCCGAAAAAGACCAGAGCACCTGTCTGCAGTACCCCTCATAAGCGAATTGCCCTTCTATACGCAGCAGCACAAAATAGTATTGCGCAATAGCGGCCTGATCGATCCTTTCAGTATAGAAGAATACATTGCCAGGGACGGCTACCAGGCCTTAAGCCGAACCCTATTGCATCTTTCATCTCAGGATGTGATTGACGAAATTACCCAATCCGGACTCAGGGGACGGGGGGGTGGCGGTTTTCCCACCGGGAAAAAATGGGGGGTATGCAGCAACGAAACAGGAGAACCTAAGTACATCATATGCAATGCCGATGAGGGCGATCCCGGCGCCTATATGGATCGCACTGTGCTGGAAAGCGACCCCTACTCTGTTATCGAGGGCATGACCATTGGCGGATACGCCATTGGAGCTAATAGTGGCTATGTCTATGTGCGTAACGAGTATCCTTTGGCCATTGAGCGCATAAACCGTGCAATAGCCCGGGCTGAAGAGTGCGGACTTTTAGGCGAAGAGATATTTGGCTCGGGTTTTAACTTCTCCATTAAAGTTGTGCGAGGTGCCGGGGCATTTGTGTGTGGGGAAGAGACCGCGTTGATTGCATCCATTGAAGGAGGACTGGGCGAACCCCGCCCAAGACCGCCCTACCCGGCTAAAAACGGGCTTTGGGGTAAACCCACCATCATCAATAATGTCAAGACATTGGCATCGGTATCGGCTATCGTGTCAAAAGGCGCAAGATGGTATTCTAACATAGGGACAAAGGGAAATACCGGGACAGTCGTCTTCTCCTTAGTGGGCAAGGTAGCCAACACCGGACTTGTAGAAGTTCCATTGGGCCTGACCCTGAAAGAAATGATCGAAGGTATAGGCAACGGGGGATTGGCAGGCAGGAGAGTAAAGGCCGTACAGACCGGCGGCCCTTCAGGTGGATGTCTTCCAGCCCGCCTGTTTGACCTGCCGATTAATTACGAAGCATTGACTCAGGCAGGTTCCATCATGGGCTCCGGCGGAATGGTAGTGATGGATGAAGACACATGTATGGTGGATGTTGCCCGCTATTTTCTCAATTTCACCATGGCAGAATCGTGCGGGAAATGTACACCCTGTCGCGAAGGCACCCGTTATATGTACGAGATCCTAACACGCATCGTTGAGGGCCAGGCAACCCCGGAAGATGTGGTCTTATTAGAGGAACTTGCCATATGGGTCAAGGAGACCTCGCTCTGTGGTTTAGGCCAGACAGCTCCAAACCCGGTGCTTACCACCCTTCGTTATTTCCACGATGAGTACGATGCCCATATAATGGAAAAACGATGCCCGGCAGGCGTCTGCCGGGCCCTGATCCAGCTTACCATAGATCCTGAACTCTGTAATGGCTGCGGGCTCTGCATGCGTGAGTGTCCTGTTGGAGCCATCAGTGGGGAGAAAAAAAAGCCACATTTTATTGACCCTAAGATGTGCACTCAATGTCGCACATGCCATGACGTCTGCCCGGAGGGGGCCGTCAAAATCGTGAGGTAAACCAATGGTAACCCTGACCATTAACGGAAAAACGGTTTCTGTTCCTCAAGGGACAATGCTTTTGAAGGCAGTGCAGGAAGCGGGGATAGACTTGCCCACGCTCTGCTACCACGATGCCCTGTCCCCCTACGGCGCATGCAGGCTGTGCATGGTAACCATAACAGCACCGCATCATGCCATTGTTGCCTCCTGCGTCTATCCAGTTGAAGAGGGGCTGGCCGTGGAGACTGACACCGAACCAGCAATAAGGGCCAGGCGCCTGGCCTTGGAGTTTCTCATGAGTCGGTGCCCTACGTCCGATGTAATACGCAAGATGGCTGAAAACGAAGGGATCACCTCCTCCCGTTTTGGCGTTCCTTCCCCTGAGCAGATGGATGAGTTATGCGTCTTGTGCGGCCTTTGTGTACGCGTGTGTCGTGATGTGATTGGCGCGGCCGCCATAAGCTTTATTGGCAGGGGCACAGACCGTAAAGTAGGCACGCCCTTCGAATTGCAGTCTGACTCATGTATTGGATGCGGCGCCTGCGCTGAGATATGTCCCACTGGAGCGATAAGGATTGAAGACCAGGGAAATAAGCGTATCCTTCATACGTGGAATACCACGGTAAAGCTTTCTGCCTGCCCGGAATGCGGACGTTTTTTCACTCCCAAGCCAACACTGTTCCTGAAGGATATATTTCCTGAAGTTGAAGACTACTGGGATTTGTGCCCTGCTTGCAAACAGCATAAGACAACCCGGCAATGGCTGAATGCAGGATCTAAAGAGGGGTTGTAATTCCGATTTATCCGGGTTTGGTGTTGCCAATGACTAAAAAAATCGGAAAATTGCATATTTTGACGGATACCCTGCTGCAGTCCCGCTTCTCTCATATCGAGCTTACCGAGCAGGCGATTGCCGGAGGAGCGGATACCATACAGTTCCGTCACAAGCTGGGTCCTACCCGTGAGATGATTCAGGTTGCCACAGAGATGAAGCGCCTCTGTACTGAAAAAGGCGTCATATTCATTGTAAATGACCGCATAGACATCGCGATCGCTTCTGAGGCAGACGGTGTACACCTGGGACAGGATGATTTCCCCATCCCTTTAGCGCGCGAACTACTCGGGGATAACCGGATTATCGGCGGCTCGGCAGCCACCATGGAGGAGGCCAAAAAATGTCTCTCTGACGGCGCCGATTACGTGGGATTCGGCCCGGTATACCCTACCGGCTCCAAAGACGATGCAGGTCCTGTGAGCGGAATCGATACCCTGAGAAAGATCGTTGAGACCATCCCCCTCCCGATTATTGCCATCGGCGGGATAGATAAAGAAACCTCACCGGAGGTTATGAAGGCAGGAGCACACGGGATAGCCGTAATCTCGGCGGTTTGCTGTAAGGAGAACCCCGAAGCGGCGACTAAAAGGCTTTATGAGGCTATCCATTCAGGAACATCCGGGGGGAGCCATGCCTGAGACCTTAGCTGATATCGGAGAATTCGGCCTGATTGACAGGATTGACAGACTCCTCAGACAAGAAGGCGCTCGACTTCCTGAAGATACCTTGGGCATAGGAGACGATTGCTCCTCTTTTCAATCCCGAGCAGGGTACGAACTCTTAGTTACGTGTGACTCTATTGTAGAGGGCCGGCACTACCTGCCCCGGTTTATTTCTCCCGTCGATTTGGGGCGACGCGCCATGGACCTGAACATCAGTGACATCGGCGCCATGGGTGGACACACCCTCTATGCACTCGTGTCCTTAGGCTTGAGGGCGGATACACCGGTAAAAGATGTGGAAGCCATGTACCGGGGATTTATTGCGGAGCTAAACCCATTTAATGCCGCCATTATTGGCGGCAACCTCACCAAGTCTGAGGGCGCCAATTTTATCGACATCACCTTGATTGGAGAAATTGAGTCAGGCAAATCGGTCCGCCGCTCCACGGCAAAATTAGGGGACACAATCCTAATAACCGGGTATCCTGGCCAGGCAGCCGCCGGCTTACAGCTATTGCTGAAGGCCCGGCCCGATGATGAGATAAGGGCCCACCCACTGGTGCGGGCCTATAATACGCCATCCCATCGAGCACGCGAGGGAGAGGCCATTGCGAAATCCGGGCTCGCAACCGCGATGATCGATACCAGCGACGGGCTCTTAGGGGATCTGGGCCATATCTGTGATGAGAGCGGGGTCGGCGCCCGGCTAATTCAGGAAAACCTGCCGATCAGCGGTGCATTACGGGAAGCTGCTGAACAGATGAAACAAAAACCGCTGGACTTCGTTCTACAGGATAGCGATGACTATGAACTTATCATTACCTGTCCCCCAGAACATAGGGACAAGATCTGCGCCCTGATCGCTTCATTGACCGATACCCCTGTTACGGAGATCGGGACAATCACCGAGAAAACCGATGGGATCAAACTTATATCGCAGGACGGTATCCCCCGTGATATAACCCCTTCTGGCTGGGACCATTTTTCTAAATGAGGAGGAAAACATGTCTGACCAGCAATTAGCGCAAAAAGCATCCGAAAATCTCAAGACCCTGCGGACAAAAAAGCCGTTGATCCATAACATCACGAATTACGTAGTCATGAACTACACGGCAAATGCCCTCTTGGCCTGCGGCGCTTCGCCCGTAATGGCCCATGCATTAGAGGAAGTGGAAGAGATGGTATCATTCGCCGGGGCCTTAGTGCTCAACATCGGAACCCTTACCAACGATTGGATCGATTCCATGCTGATTGCGGGGAAAAAGGCCAATGAGCTGAAAACCCCCATCGTCCTTGACCCGGTGGGATCAGGGGCAACCAGGCTACGCACCGAATCTGCCAAACGCCTTATTAATGAGCTTTCGGTAAGCGTGATTCGTGGAAACGCATCTGAAGTCCTCTCCCTGGCCCAGGAGGGGTCCCGTACTAAAGGGGTTGACTCCATTCATAGTGTGGAAGAAGCGGCGGACGCAGCGCTCATGCTTGCTAAAGAACTTAACACCACACTCGCAATCACCGGCCCGATAGATCTGATAACTGATGGGAAACGTATCTACAAGGTCTTGAACGGACACGAACTTATGGGTTTTGTAACAGGAACCGGCTGCACGGCCACGGCCCTGATCGGAGCTTTTCTCTCCGTAGATAACGATCCTGTTACTGCCACCGCTACCGCATTGGCATACTTCGGTCTGGCAGGTGAAAAGGGGGCGACCCATTCCAAGGGCCCCGGAACCTTCCAGATCGCCCTGCTCGACGCCCTGTTCACCATCAATGAAGAACAGGTCAGGAAAGGGGTCAGGATCGAAAAGCGACCAAGATAAGCCCACATGCCAAGGAGGGCTTCCCCTTACTTTTTTTTTGACTATCCACTGATCTCTCGCTATAGTACCGCTTCAAGGGGACTTATCATGGAAAAACAGCACGGCGCCACACTCTTCCTCGTTTTTTTTATCTGCTCTCTCGTCCTGCTCCTGAAACTCTTCTGGACCTATGTGTCAGCCATTGTGTTGGCGCTTCTCTTGGCGAGCGTCTTTTACCCTTTATATTCCTGGGTCAAAAGGGCGTTGCGGGAGCGGGAATTGTTAGCATCCCTCAGCGTCACCCTGTTTATACTATTAATATTAGTCATTCCGGTAGGATGGTTTATCGGGACCCTCTCTAATGAGGCCTTCGACTTCTACCAACGGAGCAGTAACCAAGTCTCCTTGAAGCAGATCCAGGATATTATAGAGAATGACCCTGTCTGGGCTGAACGCTTCAAAAAACTGAGTAAAATGACAGGCCTTACCATAACCCCTGAGACAGTTGAGGAATTAGCCAGCTCAATCGGGAAGAAAGTGGGCCTGTTTCTCTATAGCCAGATCAGATCAATGGCATCTAACCTCCTAAGCTTCCTGATCCACTTCTTCTTGATGATGCTGACCATTTTTTATCTCTTTCGGGATGGCCTCCGGCTCAAGGACTATCTCGTCGAGTTAATGCCGGTCCCCAAGGAACAGCTTGAAAAGGTGGTCAGCAAGTTCCAGGAGATGGGGAAGGCTATCATCATTGGCAATGGCATGTCAGGGATCATCCAGGGAATATTTGGGGGCTTTGGCTTTTTCTTTTTTGGATTGGGCTCTCCCTTTCTATGGGGTACGGTTATTACCTTTATGGCGTTTTTGCCCATCGTGGGCGCTACCGCGGTCTTTATCCCGGCCACTGTCATTATTATGCTAACAGGGAATACGGGGCTCGGGTTAGGCTACCTGATCTACAACCTCTCTTACAGTTCCATTGTTGAGTATTTGGTCAAGCCCAAGATGATCGGCAAGGGCATGCAGATGAATTCACTCCTTGTGTTCATCGGCATTTTAGGGGGGTTAAAACTATTCGGTATATTAGGGATCATTTACGGTCCTTTAATTATGACTGTATTTCTGACATTGGCGGAGATATACAGGCTCGAATACAAAAAAGGCGCAATCTGAACGAGTCTGTGTTTCTGAAACACCCGAGTATTGCAGGAGGATGCAACATGGACACTGAAAAAATCCTTAGAGGGAAAAGGATCTTGATCGTTGACGATGAGGAGGACATCCTCGATTTTCTGACTGAACTATTGGAGGTATGCAAAATCGACAGGGCATCAACATTTGAAGAGGGGAAAAACCTTCTTGAATCCCACTATTATCACGCGGCAGTCCTCGACATTATGGGCGTTCGAGGATATGAGCTGTTGGAAATTGCAAATACGAGGGGAATCCCTGCTCTCATGCTTACCGCCCACGCCCTATCACAGGACAACCTGAAAAAATCATTTAAAGAAGGGGCATCATATTATGTGCCCAAGGATGAAATCGGCAGAGTAGACGTATTCTTGGCAGATATCCTTGAGGCCATAGATGAAAAGAAAAACGTATTTGTCAAATGGTACGAAAGGCTGAGCGGCTTTTGCGACAGGCGGTTTGGTCCGAACTGGAAGGACGACGATCCTGAGTTCTGGGATTCCCTAATGAAATATTGATATGAATTAAAATAAGGTCTCACGCAAAGGCGCAAGGTTTTTGAACAAATAATTCGTTACCCCTGTCAGGTTCCCTAACCGGGTAAATGTTTTCCTTTGCGAGCTTTGCGGCTTTGCGTGATATTGCGTTACAAGGAGGATCAAAGATGGGAAAACAAGGCGTTGGTATCACAATTACACAACATATCCTGAGCCAGCAAAGGGAAAACCCCGAGGCAACCGGCGGGTTTACCACCTTGATCAATGAATTGATCGTTGCGGCAAAGGTTATTTCCAGGGAAGTAAACAAGGCTGGTGTTGCGGACATCTTAGGCGCCACAGGGAGAACCAATATCCAGGATGAACAGGTCCAGAAGCTTGACGTATTTTCCAACCAGATCATCATCGAGCGTATGCAGCACATCGGTCAACTTTGCTGTATGGGCTCTGAAGAGGATGCAGACCTGATTGATATCCCTTCCAAATATCCTAAAGGGAACTACATCATCGTCTTCGATCCCCTTGACGGCTCTTCAAACATCGATGTCAATGTGAGCATTGGTACCATCTTCGGGATTTATAAGAAGAAGAGTGCCGAGACCAATATTGATCTCCTCATGGACGATGTCCTTCAGCCGGGCCTGAACCAGGTTGCAGCAGGATATTTCATTTACGGCTCAAGCACCATGATGGTCTACACCACCGGAGATGGAACAGGTGTGCATGGGTTTACCCTCTACCCGAGCGTTGGAGAATTCCTCCTCTCTCACGAGAACATACGCATTCCTGAAAGAGGAAAGATCTACAGCGTCAATGAGGGAAACTACGCATACTGGGACGAAAAAACCATCGCTTTAATGGACTATTTCAAGACCACAGACAAAAATAGCGGTCGCCCCTACACATCCAGGTATATTGGAAGTCTGGTCGCCGATTTCCACCGCAACCTCCTCAAAGGGGGCATCTTCATGTATCCAGCGGACAGCAAGAGCCCGAAAAAACCGTCTGGGAAGTTGCGACTGATGGTGGAAGCCAATCCCCTGGCAATGGTGGTCAAGGAGGCAGGGGGATACGCCAGTGATGGCAACGGTCCGATCCTTGAGATAGAACCAAAGGAACTCCATCAGAGGGTACCGCTCTATATCGGAAGCAAGGAGGACGTAGAATTGGCTGAGAAATTTATAAGTGGGAAGATTTGATCGTCATCTGCTGTTCACGAAATAAAATCTCTCTTCCGGCAACTCGATGCATGTCAGCCTGTTCCCATACACGGCCCCTGTGTCCAAACCGATTTTGTTGTCCATTACAAGGGATTTAGAGAAAGGGGTGTGACCGAAGATAACCTTTTTCCCGAAATCATAGCCCGATGAAAGGAACGGCTCCCGAATCCAGATCATATCCTCCTGCGTCTGGTGTTCTAAATCTACTCCGGGCCTGAAACCGGCATGAACCAGATAATAATCCCGGAGTTCCATGAATGGCTTGAGGGAACGGTAAAAGGAGATGTGGTCAGGGGGAATCAGGGAGCCCTCCCCTTCCCGCTTTTCTGCTAAATAGCTCTTCAGTGTTGTTAATCCCCTGTTCGCAAGATAGAGATCCTGCTCCCTCCCGGAAAGATAATTGAGCAGCATGGACTCGTGGTTACCTAACAGACAACTCACATGTGAGTAATTCCGGATAAGGTCAAGGATACAGTCAACTACCCCTTTGGAATGACTCCCCCTGTCAATACAGTCACCGATAAAAATAAGCGCATCCTGCCCTGGTCGCCATGGGATCTTGCCGAGGAGCCTCTTCAGCATATCAAGACACCCGTGTATATCTCCGATAACAAATGTTTTTTTTCTCTCCATCAAAGCCCAAAGATAATATGTGGCCGTTCCCTCGAATCAAGACGGCTCAGTCCGGCGTCTCTCGCTGCACCCACGGCTCTTCTGAATTCCTCTGACGTGAGCCGCCGGTTGATCAGATCATCTGCATCAGCATCGCCGCAGGGCCTGTACTGATCCATTACGTTGACGTATGTGTCTAAAGATATCTCGTTCGCCACGAAATCCATAACCCTGTCGGTCCCGGCCACGCCATTCGGCATAACGAGATGTCTTATGAGCAACCCCTGAACTGCAATCCCGTCACTGTCAACCAACAAGTCGCCGACCTGGCGATGCATCTCTTTTATGGCCGCCCTGGCCCGTTTTCTGTAATCAGGCGTCTTGCAAAACCGTTCTGACCATTTATCCTCCCAGAATTTGAAATCAGGCATATAGATGTCAAAGACCCTGTCCAAAAGGGCTAAGGTCTCTACGCATTCATACCCTCCCGAATTATAGACCAAGGGTAGATTCAGGCCCTGTTCAATGGCCGGGATCAGGGCCTCCAGGATCTGCACAACCGTATGGGTCGGCGTGACAAAATTAATATTATGACAACCTTTCCCTTGTAACTCGATCATCATGGCAGCAATCTGGGACGGCCCTACCTCCACCCCCTGGTTCAGGTGACTGATATCGTAGTTCTGGCAAAAGCTGCAGAGGAGATTGCAAGAGCTGAAAAATATGGTCCCGGAGCCACTATTCCCCACAAGGGGGGTCTCTTCACCAAAATGGGCGTTGTAGCTGGCAACCCTGGTCCTCCTACCGGTGCGGCAATAGCCCGTCTCCCCGTCCAACCGGTTCACACCACATTCACGGGGACAGAGATGGCAGAACTTCATTAAGGCCAATCCCTTTTCAATCCGGGCCTCAAGTTCCCCATCTCTATAAAGCTTTAAATAAGATGGCTCCGCCATTTCTATCAATCCTTAAAACAAAATCCCCCTGACAGGACTCAGGTTCCATCAGGGGGATCTTCAAAACTTTCGGATTGCGGATTTTGGCTATTCCATTTCCAGAAGGCCTACGTCTGTCCGGCAACCCTAATCACGCCCGGTTCCGAATATCCTCAAGAGCATCAGGAACAGGTTAATGAAATCGAGATATAGGGACAACGCCCCTAAGATCGCCCCCTTTCTCACCACAGCCCCATCCACACCCGCTGGCTGTGTAATCGCCATGTTCTTGAGCTTCTGGGTATCGTAGGCGGTTAGACCGACAAAGACAATCACCCCGATATAGCTGATTATTATGCTCATGCCGCTGCTCCTGATAAACATATTTACCAGAGAGGCGATAATAATGCCGATCAAACCCATCATGAGGAACCCGCCAATGGAAGTCAGGTCCCGTTTCGTGGTCCATCCATAGATACTGCACCCTATGAAGGTCCCTGCACAGATAAAGAAAGTGCTGACAATAGAGGTCTGTGTATAGGCCAGAAATATGAAAGAAAGAGTAACCCCATTCAGGGCCGAATAAATCACAAATAGGGACGTGGCCGTGCCTGCGCTCATCTTGTTAACCATCCCTGCAATAGCAAATACCATGCCTAATTCAGCTAAAATTAGGACAAAAAAGATGATAGAGTTGCCAAATATGAGACGCATCAACGTTTCATTATGAGAAACATAGAATGCTACGACCCCTGTCAGACAGAGCCCGACGGCCATCCAGTTGTAAACACTTCTTACAAAGTCATTAACCAATACGTCAGTCCGAGATCTTGAAACGGAAGCTTGTGCCATTTTTTTCTCCTCTCATTTATCCTTGCATACGCAAGATATTTCCTTTATTAGATATACTTTTTTAATTATAAATGCTTTGCGAGAAAGTTCAAGATTAATATTAGTTCCGATGTCATAATTCAAGAGGTTTTTGAGGTATGGCTAAATGATCCTGGATCTTGGATACTGGATGCTGGATGCTCGTTGAGTTTCTTACGCCTAACGCCTTGCGCCTTCAATATGGACACAAATAAACTCTACATCGTTATGGTCGGCCTCCCTGCCAGGGGTAAATCTACCATTGCGAGCAAGCTCAAGGAAAACCTGGTCAAAAATGGTGTGAAGACCAGAATTTTCAACAACGGCGATCTGAGGAGAAAACTCGGCCCGGAAAACACATCCTACCCGGAATTCTACGACCCCGGGAACAGGGAGGGTGTAAAGCTCAGAGAAAAGATTGCCCTGATCAATATCAAACGCGCCAAAGACTACCTAAAAGGAACAGGGCGCGTAGCCATCTTGGACGCTACAAATGTCAGTCTTAAGAGAAGAGAAAAAATAACCGAACTGCTTACCGATCACGCTATTCTCGTTATCGAATGTGTTAACGATGACGAAGAGATACTTAAGGCCAGCATAGATAGGAAGGTTGCTCATCCTGAGTTCAGCCACTTAGGAAGGGAAGCTGCTATCAGGAGCTTCAGACAACGCATCAATTACTATCAGGCCATTTACACCCCCGTCGAGAGGGAAACAAATTTCATTAGATTAGATTCGCTGTACAACAAGATCTTAGATGAAAAGATTTCTGACGACATCCCCTATTATGACCGGATCAGGGATTTTCTGGTTACTGACACCGTTAAAAACCTCTTTCTTATAAGACACGGAGAAACCTACTTTAACCTCCAAAACAGGATCGGCGGAAATTCCGGTCTTACCGGGGATGGGAAGATCCAGGCTGAGGCCCTGGCACAATCTTTTAGAAACAAAAAGGTACCCGTAATCTTCACAAGCAAAAAAAAACGTACGGTGCAAACGGCTTTTCCCATAAAGCGTCTACAGGACAATTGCGTCATCATACCCCTGAAAGAATTCAACGAAATCAACAGCGGGGTCTGTGAGTGTATGAGCTATGAGGAAATCCGGCGCAAAATGCCCCATATCTACTTTGCCAGAAAGGAGGATAAGTATAACTATATTTATCCGGAAGGAGAGGGCTATATCACCATGAAGGAGAGAGTGGACAGGGGGATTAAGAAAGCCCTGTATTTAAGCAGTAACCCCCAAAACATTATGATCATAGGTCACCGGGCCGTTAACAGGATGATCCTTTCACATTTCCTTTACAGGCGAAAAGAGGACGTCCCCTATGTTTATGTACCTCAAGACAAATTTTACCACATCGTTGCAACACAGGACAAAAAACTTTTCCAACTCAAGAAGTACAATCTCTAATGCCTCACATACCCCCTAGACTTCTCAGGTCACAGGAAATAGTTCAGGGTTATCCCTCCTTTGGAGTCCTTATCCATAAAGGAATGAGCAGATAACCACTGCTGCCGCAATTCCCACCAGATCGGCCGTCAATGCCGCTGCCAAGGCGTGGCGTATTCGGCGCACCTGGACAGCCCCAAAATAGACCGCCAACACATAGAAGGTGGTTTCAGTAGACCCCTGCAGTGTTGACACGAGATACCCAGTGTAACTATCCGGGCCGATGCCGGGCTCGTTTATAATAGATGCCATGACCCCATATGCCCCGGATCCGGACAAAGGCCTCAAAAGCGCCATGGGGAGGGCTTCGGCAGGCATTCCCAGTTGAGATGTAAGACCTCCGATCATATTGACCATGGCCTCCATGGCGCCGCTGGCACGAAACATCCCCACCGCCACAAGGATTGCCACTAAGTAAGGGATAATCCTGATAGCTACCTGAAACCCCTCCTTTGCACCCTCCACAAAGACTTCATATATGCGCACCCGTCTAACAACACCGAAGGATAGGAACCCTAACATGAGACCGGGGATAATCCAGGGAGAGATTGATCTGCCGAAAAAAATGGTCAGTGGAATAAGCGCTATCAGAGCACATACCCCAATCCCGCTCACCCATACAGGATAGCCGGTTGCTGTTTCTTCGCTCAGTGTATCCCCTTCTGGGCCTGTCCCATCCTCTTCTTTCTCTTTCTCGATTTCCATGGGACGCGTTCTCTTGAACATAAGGAGCCGGCCAAAGGCCTTGGCGGCAAATATGGCCGCAATCGTCGAACACACGGTTGCAAACAGGGTGGTGGGGAGGATCCCGGCAGGGTCAACCGATCCAGCGGCAGCCCGGAGCGCGATAACCCCCGTTGGCAAGAGTGTCACATTCGAGGTGTTGATAGCAAGAAAGAGCACCATTGAATCGGTTGCGGTTCCGTTACGGGAATTGAGCTTGTCAAGCTCCTGCATGGCCCGGATACCGAATGGAGTGGCGGCATTGCCCAACCCCAGGGCATTGGCCGACATATTCAAGATCATGCTCCCCATTGCAGGATGCTCCGGAGGAACATTGGGAAATAGCCTGACCATGAGGGGACGAATAAGACGGGCCAGGACAGTCAGCATACCTCCGGCCTCGGCCACCTTCATCAGGCCCAAAAAGAGGGTCATGACACCCACAAGCCCCAAGGCCAGTTCAACCGAACCCGAAGCAGATTCCACCATGGCCTTGGAAAGACCTTCCATAGGCGAGAGAACGCTATCGCCCGGCATCCAGTTGATCTGACGCCATCCGGCTGAGAGAAATGCGATCAGGACAATGGCAAAAAAGATGATGTTCATGGGCTCTCTTTCTGGCGACCAAACCCCCAACTGAAGGATTTCTCGAGCGCTTCGTGACCACCAACCCTGACGCCTGCAAACATTACTTCCGCCATCTTGGGCGCACCGGCCCTGGCAATATCGATCATAAGCTCCGCATCGGCAATCAGGCGTTCGGCATCCTCTCCCGGATACCCGCACCAGTATTTGAGGTCATGGAAAAAGCAGGCCGGATAAAAGTCGATCCCATGCCATGAATCAAACCACATGGAACATCCGTCGCTCTTAAAGGGGATAGGCGGCGGGTCTTTCTCAATTTTCTCCCAGAGGTCTGACAGACCGTAGACCTCACAGATCTTTTCTATCTCAGACAACGGCACCTCTTTGTTCTTTTCAGGTAAATCCATTCGAATCCCTCCTTCATTAACAGCTCAATCCTGATTCCAGTCGCTAAGGGCTCAACAAAAAATAATTTCACATTTTTGCATCCCGTCTTCACGTCATCTTCGTCCGATCTCAAACCACAGGTAAGCGAAGACTCCGAAAACATCAAAATAGCCTGCTATTCCATCAGCTTTTGTGATTTGAGATCAAACAGGTAAGCGAGCTTGCGAGACTCCGAATCTAACATGAATCAGGGTGCCAATTCTGCTAAGTTATTTTTTGTTGAGCCCTTAACGCCTTCACCCCGCATCGACCTTTTTCTCTCGCCTGGTGCGCTCACGGTTTTCCCTGACCATTCCAAGGAAGACCCGATAAGGCCCTGGTGTCCCATACGGGCAAAAGGCCACCCGGTCACCGGGAGCCACTGGATCATAAATATTTATCACCTGTCCGTTGCGAAATACTGCCTCTACTTCTTCAGGCGGAAGAGAAAGCATGCTTACAATGTCGTATGCGGTACACCCCTCTTCGGGGATAGACCTTTCAAGTGTATAAGGCAATCCCTGCTCATCCATATGGCTACGCAAAAAGCCGAATATTCGAATGGTAATAATTCGCGTTTTTCCACTTTCGTTCATGATCAACCCCCTCCAACCGGGGGGAAAAGTCCAACCCGCTCGTCCCCTCGCAGTTCATAATCGAATGACTCATTCCTTCCGTTGACCATTATGATCTTGACCTTGTCCTCGGGTATGTTCATCAGCCTGCAGAGTTCAAACACCGTTGCTTTCCGGTCCAATGAAAATTCTGCACCTACCGAGGGATCATATCCGGAAATGTACTGTCGCAGTGTTGAACTCAAAAAGACTTTCAACGCCATTTGAGGAATCCCCCTAAATTGCCATTGATATAGCCGCCCCGGGAAAAGGGGGAAACTACGATCTAACTGGGCCCCGATAACGGGATCTACGCTACTCTCCGACAGGCTAAAAAGCACAAAATACTGCATATCCTATTCAAAATCCATAGGCTGAATGAAAACGTATCAAATACGTTTATGCCTGTCAATCTTGTAACAAGCAGGGCCTTATGTCAATGTTGATCTAACAAGTTGAATTTTTTAAATAATTCACTTGATATAATTCCAGTTTTGTGGTAAAATTGAATTGTTTTGCAGGTTTCAGAACTGGCTGTCTTATTTTCTTTCGTAAAATAGAGAAAAAAGAATAGCATTTGTACAAGGTGGAATAACCCAATTCTATCCGTGAAAGGAGGTTACGATGTTTAAAATCTTGAGAGTCAACATGTCTGACCTTTCGGTCAAAGCAGAAGATGTTCCGGAGGCATATCAGGGACTCGGAGGAAGGGGCCTGACATCGGCCATTGTAGCAAAAGAGGTGGAGCCGACTTGTTCGCCCATAGGCCCGAACAACAAGCTGATTTTTGCCCCCGGACTTCTCGGAGGCACCAACTGTGCCAATTCGGGCCGTATCTCGGTAGGCGCCAAGAGTCCCCTGACAGGCGGCATAAAGGAGGCCAATTCAGGTGGCCAGGCGGGCCAATACCTTGCCAAACTTGGAATCTCGGCCATCGTGGTCGAGGGCCTGCAGCAGGACGACAAGATTTATAAACTCTTTGTAGGCAAGGATAAGTATGAGTTGTCTCCTGCGGATGATCTCAAAGGTCTCGGGAACTATGCCACCATAGATAAACTGAAAGGTGAATTTGGAGAAAAAGTTGGCTTCGTCAGTATCGGCCAAGCAGGCGAATGGAAATTACCCGGAGCGAGCGTGGCCTTTACCGACAGGGAGCTTCGTCCAACGCGCCATGCAGGGAGGGGAGGTTTAGGCGCAGTTATGGGTTCGAAAGGGCTCAAGGCAATTATAATCGACCCATCAGAGGGTGAATTAGCACCCATCGTGGACAAAGAGGCCTTCAAGGAAGCGGCAAAACGCTTTGCCAAAGCGCTCCAGGAGTACCCTGTAACCGGTCAGGGTCTGCCCACTTACGGGACGGACGTGCTCATAAATATCCTGAACGAGGCCGGAGGTCTGCCAACACGTAACTTCAGTTCCGGGCGCTTTGAAGGTGCCGACAAGGTAGGTGGGGAAACCCTCAACAAGATTACTGTTGAACGCGGGGGGAATCCGACCCACGGGTGCATGGCGGGATGTGTGATCCGTTGCTCAGGGATCTTCGTGGATGAAAAGGGCGAATATGTCTCCAAATGGCCCGAGTACGAAACCGTATGGGCCTGGGGCCCCAATTGCGGGATCGATGATTTAGACGCCATAGCCCGCATAGACAGGGCGTGTGACGATATCGGAGTGGATACCATCGAGATGGGAAATTCCGTGGCCGTTTCAATGGAAGGGGGCGTTAAGGAATTTGGCGATGCGGCCGGCGCAGAAGAACTCATAGCCGAAGTCGGCAAAGGCACACCCCTTGGTCGCATATTGGGTTCAGGAGCCGGGGCTGTGGGAAAGACCTTTGGTGTAAGACGTGTTCCAGTGGTTAAGA
This sequence comes from uncultured Desulfobacteraceae bacterium, assembly GCA_964522045.1. Taxonomy (GTDB): domain Bacteria; phylum Desulfobacterota; class DSM-4660; order Desulfatiglandales; family Desulfatiglandaceae; genus Desulfacyla. The sequence goes on along the minus strand of CAZFSF010000009.1, from coordinate 7,010 downwards.
ACCAGGCCATGCCGGCCTATGATCCGAGGGCGGTCAAAGGCCAAGGTGTTACCTATGCCACCTCGCCGATGGGTGCCGACCACACTGCCGGATACGCGGTGGCAACCAACATCATGAATGTCGGGGGCAAACTGGATCCGTTACAGAGTGAAGGCCAGGCCAAACTCTCCAGCGGCCTCCAAGCGGCCACAGCGGCCATCGACACCGCGGGACTCTGCCTCTTCGTGGCCTTCCCGGTTCTGGACGTCCCGGACGCCTTTGCAGCTATCGTGGATATGGTGAATGCAAAGTATGGCCTGAGCCTCACGGGCGACGATATCGGCGCCCTCGGAAAGAAGGTCCTGGGGATTGAAACGGACTTCAACAGACGTGCAGGGTTCACGTCTGCGGACGACAGACTACCGGAATTCTTCAAAACTGAAAAACTACCACCCCATAACACAGTCTTTGATGTGTCCGATGAGGATCTCGATTCAGTCTTGAAATTTGACTAATAAAAATCCCCCCTCCCAGCCAACCGAGGGAGGGGGATTTTTTTGTGCATACCAGATCTAAAGTCAGATTAATGGTTTCAGGTCTGAAATCTGGATATTGAACCTCGGGGTTTTAAGCAACCGAAATAGGAACCATCCCCAGATCCCCGCTGAAGACGGGATTTCCGCTTCACTACAACCAACATCCAGTATCCAGTATCCAGCATCGAGCCCTGCTAAAACTTATCATAATGGGTAAATTCGCTTATCTCCCGCCGTTTTGGCGCGGCAGGCTCATGTGCGGGATAGCCCAAGGGGATCAGTGTCAACAGTTCATAACCTTCGGGTATGTCTAAGATCTCTTTGGTCCTGTTGTGGTCAAAAAGTCCCGCAATCACTGTCCCCAGACCGAGGTCATACGCAGCCAAACAGAGGCTCTGGGTGGCGATACCAAGATCGAACATAAACCATTCCCCAAACTTCGTGGTGGCCTGGCCCATATAATAACCTGAAGTCGCTAACTTCCCGCACAGTGCCAGGACCACCGGGGCCTGAACAAGGGCCTTCCATGCGGGGTTCATCTTGGGCATAACATCCTGGAGCCTCTCTTTTTGGGCATGATCCCGAACCACAATCACCTCCCAGCACTGGGTGTTGTGCCAGGACGGCGCCCATCTCACCGATTCCAAAATCCGGGTAAGCGATTCCTCCGGCACATCCTTTTCCTGGTATTTGCGGACAGACCTTCTCGCTTTGATGATTTCCATTAGATCTGACATCCCTTTTCCTCCTACGCTAATCTTTCAGCCTGGATTTGAGTTCTTTCAGAAGCGGTGGAAGAATTTTTCTGAAATCCTCCGCAACGATCACGTCGGAAACATCAAAGATCTCAGCATTCGGATTACTATTAATACTGATAACATGCTTTGATTGATCCATGCCCACCACATGGTGCATGACTCCGGAAATGCCTACGCCAATATACAAGGTGGGCCGGACAGTCTTTCCGCTCTGTCCTATCATCTGTCCCTCCTGTGCCCATCCTTCGTCCACCGGCGGGCGTGTGGCCCCCACGGCACCCTTCAAAATCCCGGCCAACTCTTCAATCATGGCCCATTCTTCCTGATCTCCGATGCCCCATCCGCCGGCGATCACCACCTCAGCCTTTTCCAGGGGGAGTCCTTCAGGTGCTTTTTTTTTAATCTCCAGGACTCGTGGCCCAAAATGATCTTCAGGGAGGCGGATTTCCACGTTTCTGATATCTCCCTCCCTTCCCTCGTGACAAACTGCCTTCATTGCGCCCGGCATCACGGTCGCCATTTGGGGACGATGGTCGGGACAGGTGATAGTGGCAATGACACCACCCCCCCATCCGGGAACCACCTGTAGGAGATGCCCTTTCTCATTGAGGTTGAGATCGATACAGTGGGCCGACAACCCGGTTCGGACTTTTGCGGCCACTCTTGGAGCGAGTTCAACGCCCAGGGCGGTTGCCCCCATCAGAAAAATTTCCGGTTGATAATCCCTGATTAGACATTCCAGGGCAAGGGCGTAAGGAAGGAGGCGATAAGTGTCTAATTGCGGGTCATCGGCTATCAGGACCGAATCGGCACCGTGGTCGATCAAGGTTTGAGCGAGATGTCGAATATTGTGACCCGGGAGAACGGCCGTGACCATACTGTTCGCCTGCCCAGCAATCTCTCTCGCTTTCCCTAACAGCTCCAGACTCACTTCATGAAGATCGCCGCTTCGCTGCTCGGCAAAGACCCATATGCCATTATCGTTATTAACTGTCAAAAAAGTGCCTATTTCCGAATTTAATTTATCAAATGATGCCGTATTGATGGATTTTATCCGCCAGTGCCTGGACGATTTCATCGATGGACCCTTCAACCCTCTCCCGTTTTCTTTCAAACCGGCGGACTTCCAGGCCTGCCATTTTGGTGGGAGAACCGTTGAGCCCGATAAGACCGGGATCGATTTTCAGGTCTTGATTGGAGATCACCTTCAACTCTTTTGATTCAGCCTCCAGGATCCCTGTAAAAGGAATATACCGGGGCTTGTTGAGCTCTTTGAGAACAGAGACAACTATAGGGGAGGCTGCCTCCATTCTGACACGACCGTGTTCTATCCTTTGTGTAATGATTGCCCTGTCATTGTCCAGCCATTCCAGGCCAATCACATGCATCACACTGGGAAGATCCAGGAGTTCACCAAGTTGGGAACAAATCTGGGCCGTAGAACCGTCGATGGACAGGTTCCCACAGAGCACCAGGTCAAACTCCCCGATCCATTTGCAGCCGGCTGCAAGAATGAGGGCCGTTGCCAGGGTGTCCGATCCCGCAAATGCCGGGTCGGATAACAGAACCGCCCTGTCAGCCCCCATGGCCAACCCTTCCCTGAGAATGGAGTCCACAAAAGGCGGGGCCATGGTGAGTGAGACCACCTCACCTCCCCTGGACTCCCGAATGGTCAGAGCAGCCTCCAGGGCATGCTTGTCCAGCGGGTTCAGGATGCTGGGGATTCCCTCACGCTTTAACGTCATGGTGGCAGGGTCCATGGTTACCTTGTCCCAATGCCTGGGATCGGGGACGGGCTTCACACAGACGATGATTCTATTCACGGGTCGCTTTTCCTCTTGGCCGTATCGGAATTGAACGTAGTCATTACCTCGGAGGCTGTCCGAGAATGGTTATTTTTTAAAAGGGGTTAGGGCCGCTCTGGCAAGGACCACCTTGGCGATCTCTGCTGTCCCTCCTGCAGGGACCGTCACCATGGCATCTCGAAACAGACGCTGAACCGCGTATTCTTTCATGATGCCGTAGGAGCCATGGATTTCAATTGCCTTTTTTGCCGCGTTTACCGCGGATTCACAGGTGTAGTATTTTGCCAGGGCGGTTTCCGTATCACAGCGCATACCCTGATCTTTCATCCAGCTGGCCCGGTAGCAGAGAAGCCGACAGATTTCCAGTTGTGAATAGATTTCGGCCATATAGAACTGAATGGCCTGAAGGGCACTGATGGGTTTGCCGTAAAGCACCCTCTCACTGGCAAATTTCCCAGCCTCCTCCCAAGTCGCCGTTAAAATCCCCAGGGCGGTTGCCGCCATACCGGTTCTTCCCGTTTCACTGATGGTCTTGATGGCCACACCGAGCCCGCCCCCTTCCTGGCCCAGGAGATTTTCTTTGGGAACCTCGCAGTTATCAAAAGCCAGTTCCCCGGTATTGGCCCCCCTTAAACCAAATTTGTTTTCTTTCCGACCCAATTTTGCCCCCGGGGCGTCTTTGTCCACGATAAAGGCGCTCATTCCCTTGGCCCCTTCGCCTGTCTTGGCAATTACCACCCAAAAATCGGAGGTGTGGGAATTGGTCATGAAGCATTTCCGGCCGTTGAGAATATATTTATCCCCCTTCAGTTCCGCTGTAGCCTTCATTCCAATCACGTCTGATCCTCCAGCCGGATCCGTCACCGCCACCGTTCCCATGGTTTCCCCCTGGGCCAACCGGGTGAGATATTTTTCTTTCTGTTCGTCAGTACCGAAATCGCTGATGGCCGCACACCCCATGTGGTGGACCTGCATGGCCATGGGCATGGCGCCGCATACCCTCCCCAATTCCTCCAGGACGATGGTGCGCGCCAGATAACCCATTCCCACGCCGCCATATTCGGTGGGCGTAATGATGCCTGTGATCCCCACCTCAGCCATGGGTTTGAGCAACTCCATGGGGAATTCACCGGTCTCTTCCATGGCCTCCATCTTTGGGGGCAATTCATTTTCAGCAAATTCCCTGACAGCCTTTCTCAACATTTCTTCCTTTTCTGAAAACTTGAAATCCATTTTAATTCCTCCTACAATTTAGAGTGAAAATATTTTGCAGTTCACGTTTATCTCATATAGAAAAAAATGAGAGAATTTCACCCTGCATCATTATTCACCAACCTTAAGACGTCAGATTCTCCAGAAATCCAATAAAACAGGTGAAAGACGGGTTCAGTAGCTTCTGACTTGTCAGTTCCGTATACGACTGAAGCCCCCTGCAACTGAAGCGATAAAAACTTGCTTTTTCGAGATAGGACAATAGAGAGATTCCCCATGTGAGTCAAGGAGAAAGTGACCAGGACCTGTGGCATCAGACCGGATCGCAGTAGAGATGATCCACCGAGGAAGAACCTAAGGACCCAGCCATTGGCGGTCAGTCAACCCAGGCTTCAGATTCTCCGCACCGTGAGACTTGGAATGGCATTTTGAGGATATCCCCTTGACTCAGGTACTCCCCACGCATATAGTGCGATAGGGAATGGAAGAGTATCACCGCACATTTGCTGAGCTTGAGGCACGCTTCTCCGCCGAAGAAGCGTGCCCTGAATATCTTTTTCATTTGCGTTGGCCCAATAGACTTCGTTGCGCTCCTTGCGTTGGAGGAAAAGCCTCGCCTGTTAGAAAAATTCTTTGTCAATGTTCCATTATAGCATGTCCGTTCCTATCGATGAGAAGAAAGTCCGGTATGCCATACTCATGGCCGATACCTTAGGCCGTTCATACTGATCACCCTAAAGAGGAGGTTTGCTCACCATGATTAGTTTTGAATTAAGTGGAGAACAGAAGCAATGGCAGAAAAAGGCCAAGACGTTCACTCAAGAGGAAATCAAGCCACTGGCCTGGCAAATAGATAAGGGGTTGACTCAGGAGTACCATTGGCCTTTGCTTGCAAAGATGGCCAAGCAGGGGCTTCTGAACATGGGGGTCTCTGAGGTATATGGCGGAAGCGGCCTGGATATCTTAACCCTCTCCATCGTACTGGAAGAGCTGGCGGTTGGCGATGGGGGGATCTCTTTTACCGCTTCATTGAATTCCTATAACTCCCTCATGATTGCGGGAAATGAGGAGCAGCAAAAGAAATTCCTCCCTCTTCTTTGCGACACGGAAAATCCCGGACTGGTGGCCTTTGCCCTGACAGAGCCCAATGCGGGATCGGATGCGGGCTCCATAAGGACGGAGGCTCGCCGGGAGGGGAACGAATATGTCTTAAATGGCGAAAAGTCCTTTATTAGCAATGGAGATGTGGCCCGTGTCTACGCTATTTTTGCCACCGTGGATAAAGGTAAAGGGATTAAGGGGATCACAGGGTTTATCGTTCCGGGTGACGCTGAAGGTCTGAGCCCGGGGAAGATCGAAGACAAGATGGGTTTTCGTTCCTCCCGGACGGCCGGGTTTTTCTTGAATGATGTGAGAATCCCTGAGACCTATCGATTGGGACAAGAAGGAGACGGTTTCAAGATTGCCATGCAGGAGCTTGAAGTTCTTCGCGTGCTTTCCTGCGGCGCAGTGGGTGTCGGGGTGGCCCGTGCAGCCTACGAGGATGCGGTCAGGTTTTACAAAACGGTTGGCGATGCCAAGAAGGTCATGGGCCAACAGGCCATCTCCTTTCATCTGGCAGACATGTTGGCCGCCATAGAGGCCTCACGGCTGATGGTGTGGAAAAACAGCTGGATGTTGGACAACAAGATCCCCGTGGGGGCCATGACCAGTCTGACCAAGTTCTATGTGAGCGATACGGCCGTGGAAGTTGCCAATAGGGGAGTTCAGCTCCTGGGTCATCACGCCTACAGTGAGCAATACCCTCTGGAGAAATATGTTAGAGATGCCAAACTCCTACAGATCTATGAAGGCACCAATGAAATTACCAGATTGGTGGCATCAAGGGGAATTTTCTCCAATTAACAACAGAGAACGGGAGACAATTAATGCGAATCGTCGTTTGTATCAAGCAGGTCCCCGACATCGCTGAGATGGAAAAAATGGAAACCGATTCGGAAACGGGCAACATTATTCGTGAGGGGCTGCCTGCCATCGTGAATCCTTTTGATGAATACGCCATGGAGGAGGCCGTCTCCTGGAAGGAGCGACAAGGAGGTGAGGTGATTGCCGTCACCATGGGTCCCCCGCAGGCTGAAGACGCATTGATCAAATGCCTCAGCATGGGGGCGGATCAGGCCATTTTATTGAGCGACAGGCAATTTGCGGGATCAGACACCATCGCAACCACCCTGACCCTGGCCGGAGCCATCAGAAAGATCGGCGATTTTGACCTTGTGTTGTGCGGCCAGCAGGCCATTGACGGAGATACTGCCCAGGTGGGGCCCATGCTTGCGGAAAACCTTCACATTCCCCAAATCACCTATGTGAGCAAGCTGGAGATGGAGGGCAGGTATATAAAGGCTACCAGGGAGGTGGAGGACGGATATGAGGTGGTTCGATGCAAGCTGCCCGCCCTGGTGACCGTGGTTAAGGGGATTAACGTCCCCCGGGTACCCACGTACAACAACTTGAGCGAAGCCATGGATAAGGAAATTCCCATATGGCGTGCCGAAGACCTGGACATTGAAAAAGACCGTCTCGGTCTCTTGGGCTCTCCCACAGCAGTTACCCGGATATGGACCCCGGAGTCCAGATCCCAGGGACATGTCTTAAGGGGGGGACCCTCTGAGTTGGCGAAACAGTTGGCTGAAGTATTGTTGAATCCATTGCAGAGGTAA
>CAZFSF010000008.1:5865-36150 GCA_964522045.1 uncultured Desulfobacteraceae bacterium | reverse complement strand
CTGGCCTGTGTGGCTTTTACCTCGGCCTGGGCGGCCTTGATTTTATCGGTCCTGGCGCCCAGGCGAGCGGTGTCAATTTGGGCCGTGATCTCCTGAACCTGTTGGAGTTGCTGTTTATACTCGGTGCGTGCCCTGTCCAGTTGCTCCTCTGAAATGAACTGCTTCTTGATAAGCCTGTTTCGCCGGGTATACTCCAGTTTGGCCAACTTGAGACCTTCCTTGGCTTTTTTGAGTCTGGCCTCGATGGATTGGATTTCGGAAGGTCTTTTGCCCTTTTTGAGATTGGCCAACGCATGTATGGTCTGGTTTTGTCTGTTCAGGGCTTCCTGGGCAACGTCCTTTCTGTAGTCGGCCTCCAGCTTGAATAGAAGATCGCCCTTTTTCACCTGGCTGCCCCGTTCCACTTGAAGAACATCGAGTCTTCCGGCTATGGGTGCTGCAACATATACGAACTCACCCTCAACATAACCCTGATACGTCTTGGAAGGCTTTTCAACGCAGCCCGAAATGAGGAAAACCATGAGGCAGACACCCATAAACCCACCAGCGAATTTGAATAGTGCGCTTAAATTTGAATTTGAGTATGGCAACACCTGCCACCGCCTTTCAAAAGTCCTATGTAGTGCCTGAACGAAAACTGTCTTTTTCGCCCATATCTTCGTCAGACTCAAATTTTAATCCTCGAAATACTCAATGTATTCCTGCGGTTAAAATTATCGTCTTCCTTGATCTGAACAAAAAATCCTAGTTTTCGTTCGGACACTATGTATCAAATTCACCAGGCTTATGTATGCGTAATCGTAAGTTGGGAAGAACCCTTTAATCGCGTCTTTCCGTTCATCAATAAGTAAGTAACTTGTACAACTATCTGATATTAAGCGTTTTTTTGTAACTTCGGTGGCTGTTGAATTATGCCCGCATCTTGATCCCATATCGGTCACTATTCTCCTTTTCCAGGCGATTGCAATATGCCTTGGCCTCGTTCACATGGAAAATGTCATCACCTCTTTTTTAACCACGGATGCCACGGATTTCCCGGGCAAAAAAGCCTCCTATCTGTGCTATCTGTGCAATCTGTGGTTTCTGCCCTTTAACGAATCTGGATCTTCTGTCCGGCTTGGATCGCCGCAGCTAACCTCTTCCGCAGTTCACTCAAAAACTTCTCAAGCTATCAGGATTGTCCTCAATTTTGCCTGTGAAATACAGAGTCGATTTAACCGGGCCGGCTTGATCAAATTTTCAAATAGCCCAGACCGGTAGAGATCTCGTTTGTGGAGCGTTTCACTAATCTCACGATGCTCTGGACCTTCTTTTCGCTGCCCTGGCTGATTGGTAAGGCTACACCCAGGGCGGCCACGACTTCCCGGGAAAAGTCTCTGATGGGAGCGGCGATGCCAATGATTCCTTCCACAGCTTCTTCCTTCTCTACGACAAAACCGTCTTTCCGGATTTTCTCTAAGCGAAGACTGAACGCGTCCCAATCAGTAATGGAGTGCGGAGTATGAGTTTTCAAGGGATTTCTCTTTAATATTTCTTTTGCCTTTTCCGGCCTAAGATAGGCCATCAAGACCATGCCCAACATACCGTAATGCAGAGGTCTTCGCCATCCGATGTCTGACGAAATACGTATCATCCCACGGCCTTCTCGTTTGTCCACATAGACCAATTGATCTTCCATCATTACCCCTAACAGGATGGTTGCCTCTGTTTCATGTTGAAGATGGGTCATGGGATGAGCTGAAGCCTTACGAAGGGAAAAGGAAGAAAAAACAATACCGCCCAATTCAAACAGGCGTAACCCCAACTGGTAGCGTTTGGTGTTAAGGTCTTGTTGGAGGTAACCTCGATATGTCAAATTTGAAATCAGTCGTTTTGCGGTCGTTTTGTTGAGTTTGGTAAGCCTGACGACTTCAGACAGACTCATTTCTCTGTTCTGAAAAGTGAAGCAGTCAAGAATATCCAAGGCCCTCTCTAAGGACTGTACCCTATAAATAGATCCTTTATCCTTTTTCATTTTCATATCATGAAACCATATATCATTATTGATCAAGATTCAAAGAGATAATCATTTTCCTCTTGACACCCTTTTCAGAGTGATGATAAATGAGGAATCAATGAAATATGGGTTCATAATGTGAAACTTTAGTGAGGGGGGTTTTCGCCATGATTGATGATTTGAGAGATTTTTTAGATGCCTTAGAGGAAAGAAACAAACTTTCAACTGTAAGCGGTGCGGACTGGGATCTTGAAATAGGTACTATTAATGAACTGATGGCAGAGCGACAGGGTCCCGGTCTGGTATTCGATGAAATCAAGGGATACCCCAAGGGATTTCGTGTGGCCACAAACCTCATGCACCACGAAATTGGCCAGCGACTGGCTTTCGGTTTTCCTGAAGAGATGACCAAGCTTGAATGCGTGGCAGACTGGAAAAGGAAGTGGAACAAATTTCAACCGGTGTCACCTGTGGAGGTGGAAGACGGCCCAGTCAGGGAGAATATCCTTAAAGGGGATGACATCGACATTTACAAGATTCCCACTCCTAAGTGGCATACCCATGACGGAGGTCGCTACATTGGCACAGGCGTTATCACCATAACGAGAGATCCCGATGAGGGATGGGTCAATTTTGGGACCTACCGGGTTATGATCCAGGATAAGACCACCCTGGCCTTTTATGCCTCACCCGGCAAACATGCTACCATTATGCGTGAAAAATATTGGGCGATGGGTAAACCATGCCCCGTGGCCATGTGTTTTGGCCAGGATCCGCTTCTGTTTGCCCTGTCCACCATGCCTTTACCCTGGGGGACACCGGAGTATGACATGGCGGGTTATATTAAAGGCAAGGGGATTGAAGTAGTTATTGATCCTGAAACGGGCCTCCCCATCCCGGCAAGCGCTGAAATAGTAGCCTGTGGTTTTTCGCCCCCGCCAGAGGAGGACAGTCGTCAGGAAGGTCCCTTTGGGGAGTGGCAGGGCTATTATGCCTCGGGGACGAGGGATGAACCGGTAGTACACATCAAGACCCTGTACCACCGTAACGATCCCATTCTTTTTGGTCAGCCGCCGGTGAAACCACCTGTCAATACATGGTTCCCCATTCCGATCCATACGGCAACGTTCCTCTGGAACGAACTGGAAAAGGCCGGGATGATGGATATCCAGGGCGTATACGTTCATGGCCCCGGGGACCGCATAATTGCCGTCATTTCTCTCAAGCAGCGATATCTCGGGCACGCCAAGCAGATTGGAACTCTGGCGGGGGCATTTCTTCAGGGCGGCGCCTGCACGGGACGCTATATTATAACAGTGGATGAGGACATCGACCCCTCCAATTTGGATGAGGTACTTTGGGCCGTTTGCACACGATGTGATCCTGAACACTATATTGATATTGTTCCGGGATTTTTGACCAGCCCGCTGGACCCGATGCTCAATCCGGATAAACGCGCTAAAAAAGATTACACAACGGCAAAGGTGTTTATAAACGCTTGCAGGCCCTACCACTGGAAAGATAAATTTCCGCCGACTAACGTAGCCGGTCCGGAATTAAGGGAAAAAGTGCTCACGAAATGGTCAGACCTGTTCAAAGATGTATAGGATGATGGGCCCCTGCCCGTAAAGGCGGAGTTCCTTTCCCCATACGTGGATCGGACCATTCCGGAATGCGGAAGAGATAATGAGCAAAACAGTTGTCATCGTAGGAACCCTGGATACCAAGGGTGAGGAAATAGATCTCTTGAGGTCTTTGATTCTCAAGCGGGGGCACACTGTTCTCATTGCAGATACCGGGATCTTGGGGAAATCCCATATCGAGGCGGACATTACGAGAGATGAGATCGCAATGGCCGGTGGTGCAGACATTGAAACCCTGAAGGAGAAGGGGGATGAGGCCTTTGCCCAGAATATCATGGGCGCAGGTCTGAAGGAAATAATTCACCCCCTTGTGGAATCAGGACGTATTCAGGGACTTTTGGCTATCGGGGGGGGCCAGGGGTCTACTATTGTTGCGCCTACGCTCAAGTCCCTGCGTCTCGGTTTTCCTAAACTGCTCGTTTCCACAAAGGTCACCCAGGCGGGCCCCCGGCCCTATATTGGTTCAAAAGATGTGGTAATCGTACCCCCTGTAGCCGATCTGGCCGGAATCAACCGTCTTACACGTCAGATCCTCACCAATGCGGCGGGCGCCATGTGCGGTATGATAGAAATCGAGGCCCCTGAGGGCCGCGATAGGCCTCTCGTGGTCATGAGCATGAATGGAACAGTGACGGACTGCGGGTTGGCGGTGAAGGGGATGCTTGAGGCCAAAGGGTACGCGGTTCTGGTCTTCCATACCATTGGCACTGGCGGCGAGGCATTAGAGGACTATGTAAAATCGGAAGAAGTTGTAGGGGTAATCGAACTGGCGGTTAATGAAATCACCAATGAGCTGATGGGAGGTCTTGCATCTGCGGGTCCGGATCGTCTCACTGCCGCTGGAAAAAGGGGTATCCCACAGGTAATTGCCCCCGGTAGCGCTGATTTTATAAATTTCTTAGGTCCCGAGACGGTTCCTACAAAATACGAACATAGAAAGATTTACAGCCATAATCCTCAAGCCACCTTGGTGCGAACAAACATAGAAGACAACAGACGACTCGGAAAATTGATTGCCGGCAAGCTAAATCAATCCCAGGGACCTGTTGTTGTGCTTTGGCCAAAAAGAGGGCTATCCACTCTGGACCGCCAAGGTAAGCCATACTGGAATCCTGAGGCCGACAAGGCACTCCTTAATACGCTTTGGAAAAATCTTGATGACAGCATTCCTCTCGTTGAGTTAGACTCATACATCAATGATGATAAATTTGCGAAAAAAGTTGTGAATGAATTTATGAAGTTACTCATGCCGGGATAAATCAAAGAGATAAAACCTGTATTTGGAAGGAGGTGATATTACTCGAAATTGTAAGCGTAGGGGTCCCCTATCTTTTTGGAACGGTCTTTTAGGACGGATACTATAGGTTTTAATTTATGAAAGGGAGGATGATCATGAGAAAAAAAGCTCTTTTGTTTGGGGTTGTGGTAGCAGCATTGCTACTCATGTTGTCAGCGGCCCAGGCCGCAACCAAAGTCAGGGTTGGAGTACTGAAACTCACTTCTTCCGCGCCCATCTTTATAGCGGTGGAGAAAGGGTTCTTCAAGGAACAGGGTTTGGATATCGAGCAGGTCTTTTTCAGGTCAGCGCAACCCGTGGCCGTTGCCATGGCCTCCGGGGATATCATTGTGGGTGCAACGGGGATCACGGCTGGCCTCTATAATGCCATTGCCGGGGGTTTTAAGATGAAGATCGTTGCGGACAAAGGCCGTGAGTGGGAGGGCTACCAGCTCTGCGGTATCATGGTCAGCAAAAAGGCCTGGGACAACGGCCTGCGCACGCTTAAGGACCTCAAAGGTCATCGTGTGGGTGTGACTCAGATCGGATCCACGTTCCACTATATGTTAGGCAATATGTTAGAAAAAAACGGCATGACCCTGGAAGACGTGAAGGTCACCCCATTAGGGGGCGTTAAAAGCATGATGGATACGGTGGCGTCGGACCAGATCGAGACGGCTTTCATGGTCCAGCCCTTCTGCTCGGTGATGGAGGCCAAAAAGATGGGGCACCGCATGTTGTGGGTCAGTGATTATCTCAATTACCAGATAGCGGTCATTTTTTTCGGGGACAAGATGATGAAGGACAGACAGACGTCCGAGGCCTTCATGAGAGCCTACATCAAGGCGTGTCGCTACTACTATGAAAACTGTCTTAGAAAGAAGGACGGAAAAACAATCAAGGGGCCCCACTTTGATGAAGTCATGCAGTTCATCTCCAAGTACACGGGCCGCAAACCTAAACTCATTGCAAAGGGTCTCAATTATAATGATCGAAACGGCCGTCTTTATGCCAAGGATATCCAGCACCAGATCGACTGGTATTACGATCACGGTTTGGTCGGTAAACGATTGGATGCCAAAGAAATCGTGGACCTCTCCATCTGGACGCAGGCAATGAAAGACCTGGGGTTGAAGCCCTAAGAGGGGATCGAACGGGCAATCATGCGTGTTGTAATTGAAAACATCAGCAAAACATTTGAGGATGGGACCGGTGGACACACTGAGGCCCTCAGGGACATCAACCTGAGCAATGAAGAGAATGAATTCCTGGTGGTTGTGGGGCCTTCGGGATGCGGTAAGTCTACGCTGCTCAACATCGTGGCCGGTCTCCTTCCTGGTACATCGGGGAAGGTGGTATTTGAGGGCATACCGGATGAGTCGAGGCCCCATACGGCGGTGGTCTTTCAGGAATTCGCTCTCTTTCCCTGGAGGACGGTGGAGCGAAACGTGGCCTATGGTCCGGAGGAGCGTGGTCTACCCCGTAAGGAGCGACAGGAAATTGTCCGGTACTATATCGATCTGGTGGGCTTAACCGGGTTTGAAAAAAGATACCCTCACCAGCTCTCCGGAGGGATGAAGCAAAGGGTTTCCATCGCGCGGGCCCTCGCAAACGATCCGTGGTTACTGCTCATGGACGAGCCGTTCAGTGCCCTGGATGCACAGACGCGCACCATTATGCAAGGTGAGCTGTCCCTGATCTACGAGAAGACCAGGAAAAGCGTCCTCTACATCACGCACAACATTCAGGAAGCGGTTTTTTTGGGAGATCGTGTGGTGATCCTGTCCCGGAGACCCGGCCGTGTGGAGCGAATAATACCCATTGATCTGCCCCGGCCTCGCCAGGAACATGTTGTGATGGAACCGAAATTTCTGTCTTATGCAGATCAGATATGGGGACACATCCGCGATCAGGCCAGGGAGGCACTGACAGAGGAGAACCCGTGACCAAAGATACCCAACTCCAGACCGAAACGGTGGTGCACGACAAGACGGCATTTATGGTACGGCGGGAGCACCACCTGATCAGCCTCATCTTCATTCTTGGCTTGTTTGGAGTGTGGGAGCTGACCGCTCAGAGGGGTCTTGTATCACCTCTTTTCCTGCCTGCTCCCAGTGCTATCCTGGTCACGGGCTATAAGATGATATTGAGCGGGGAGATTTTCCATCACATCGGCGCCAGCCTGTGGCGCATATTTTGGGGCTTTTCCTGTGCGGCGGTCATCGGCACCTTCGTGGGTATCCTCTTAGGTTTTTTTTCGGTGGCCGAAAGTATCGGAAATCCTATCATTGCCTCAACCTATCCCATACCCAAGATCGCGATCCTGCCCCTGCTGATCCTGTGGCTCGGGATCGGCGAGTATTCAAAGATCACGGTGATCGGATTGGGCGTCTTTTTTCCCATGGTGATCAATGTGTATACGGGGGTACGAAACGCTGATCCCGTACTCATAAAGGCGGCCATCTCTTTAGGCTCCAACCGTCAACAGATCATCCGCAAAGTCATTTTGCCCAGCGCCTTGCCCATGATTTTTGCAGGGCTGAAGTTGGGCATTGGGATAGCATTGCTCTTAGTTGTAGCGGCTGAGATGATCGCAGCAGATGCAGGTATTGGGTTTTTGATCCTGACCTCAGCTGACTTGATGCAGACCACAAAGCTCATGTTTGGTATTTCCATCCTGTCAATGCTCGGCCTGATCTTCTCCTGGCTTATTGATAAATTGGAACAACTTTGCATCCCGTGGAAAAAATAAAAATACAAAGGAGATCAAGCATGAAATTTATTGTGAAAAAAACTTCTCTTCAGGGAACCACTAGAATCCCTGGCAACAAGTCTGCGTCAGCACGCGCCATCGTGCTGGCCTCCCTTGCTGAAGGACTTTCCAGGGTGAGGAATCCTCTTCCTGGTGCAGATAGTTTCTCAATAGTAGAAATGATGCGTGCTTTGGGAGCTAAAATTGACACCTCACAACACGATGAGTGGGTCTTCGAAGGGGTAGCCAACCAGCCCAAGGTACCGAGTTGCGTTTTAGACGCCGGCAACTCCGGCACCGGATTCTATTTACTCTGCGCAATAAGTGCCTTAATAGAAGGTTTTTCGGTAATCTCAGGGGATTACCAGATATGCAGGAGGCCCGCACAGCCCCTCATTGACGCCCTAAACGATTTGGGCGCACAGGTTTTCTCCACTTGTGACTCTGGGAGCGCTCCACTGGTAATCAGAGGTCCTATCAAAGGCGGTAAGACCAAACTCCCAGGTGTTAACTCCCAATGGCTTAGCCCACTTTTGATCGCTGGTGCTCTCAGCACAGAAGGAGTTACTATAATGGAAGACGACCTTATGGAACGTCCTTACGTTGATATGACGATGGGCTGGATGAAGATAGCCGGGGGAACTGTTACTCATAAGGACTATGACGAGTTCACAATTCCAGGAGGCCAAAAGTACAGGAATTTTGAAACTGAAATTCCAGCAGACTGGGGGAGTTCGGGGTATCCGATGGTTGCAGCAGCCATAACCGACTCGAAGGTAACCTTCATAGGAATGGACCCTGGCGATTACGCCGGCGAACGGATGTATCCTCACATAATCAAAGATATGGGAGGTAAAGTGACTTTCTGTGACGATGGAAAAACGGTAGTTATTGAGGGTGGTAGCGAGCTCAATGGAATAGAGATAAACTGCTCGGGCACTCCGGACGCAGTACCCGCATTAGCTGTGCTAGGGTGCAGAGCAAGAGGCAAGACTGTACTCAAAAACGTGGAAGCAAGCCGCCTTAAAGAGACTGATCGAACGAAGTCCATCATGGAAGAATTATCCAAGATGGGAGGGCGCTTTGAAGAAACTCCCGATAGCCTGACCATATATCAATCAAATTTGAAGGGAACACATATAGATGGCCGCCACGACCACCGTATCGTTATGGCCACGGCTGTTGCAGCTATGATCGCCAAAGGGGAGACCATTATCGACGACGCTGAATACGTAAAAGTTTCTTTCCCCAACTTTTATGAGACCTTTACATCCCTTGGTGCCAATATTCAAAGAATGGAAATAATTTAAGCTCTATTTTTATGGAGTGCTTGATACTCTGAACAACATATTCCGCGTCCCATCCTTGTAGGCTACGCGCTCAGGCTGCTGGAGATCCCTTGACACGGAAAAGATCTCCAAAAAAATTGTGTCGATGGCAGAATCTTTCAACGGTCCTTTATTGATGGACTTCAGTCTATCTAAAATCGCTCGCTCCCGATCAGGTCGATAGACGGCCCCTCCGATTTTTTGTTTAAGTTTACCCATTTGCTGAACAAACTCCATTCGTTCGTTGAGCAACTTCAGTATCTGATTGTCGATAACATCTATGGCTTCGCGCAAATGTTCAAAATCTATGTCGGCCACCCTTTTCTCTCCTCTCAATGTTTAACAGATAACAACGCTCAGACCCTTTCATGAAAGGAAACATTCAGAAGAAATTCCATATTCGAATGTTATCCGGGAAAAATCCACGCTATACGCCCAACTCGCGATTGTTCTGCAGTTGTGGGTCGCGGCCGAACACGAAATTACCACTTCGCGGTCATGAACTCATCGATCAGCTCGCCGATGTCCGCGACGAGACGTGCGGCCTCGTCTTGATCGTAGTACACCGCCCGTTCGGCGTAGCAATGGCAATAGCGGCAGTCGTCACAGAAGATTTCTGCACACCGGATCTTCCGGAAGCCCTCGAGAAAGTCCGACAGCGCCGCGTTGTCGATGGTGACCTTCAGCTCCAGCAGGCGCTGCCGCAGACTGAACATGCGCAACATCAGGCGCCGCTCACGTTTGTCCAACTGGAGCAGACGCTTGCGGCTCTGCTCCTCGATGTTAGGGTGAAACCCGCATGGATCTCCCAGCATCTCGAGGGAGACGATATCGAGTAGGTTGCCATCGTAACTCCGGGAAGCGTACGCCTTTGTAGCGCGGAGCAGCCATGCCGTCGACCGCGATCGATCGATGATTTTGAACTCCTCAATACCAAGGGCCTCATACACGTGCAGATCCTCCGGGCGGATCCAACGACTCATGAGGAAGAGCTCCGGATGCATCAGGCGCCGCCGTGTGCACTGCCAGAGATAGGAGTCGAGCATCGAGTGCATCTTCTGACTGCCCAGGTTTCCCTGGGAGGCGTGCCCCACGCTGCAAGCGTGCTCAGCGAGGTAGTGACAATGATAGATGCACGAGATGTTGGCGAAGAGCACGATGTCGCACGAGAGGCCGGTGCGGATCCGTGCAAGGGTCTGGAAGTCCCGGTTGAACTCGCTGTACGGCAGGATCAGCGGATCGACCCCAAGCGACTCCTGGTATTTCAGCCGGGGAAGATTCGTGGGCCAGCTGAGTACGCTGCCACGGATGCTTAAGTCCGGGTAGTTACGTCGCACCAGCGCCGTGAGTGCAAGGTTCGAGGTCGACACGCTGTCGACCCCGAGATCCACGAGCCGCCCAACAAATGCGAGTAAGCGCTCCTTACCTTCCTTCGTCTGCTCCAGGTTTCCGAGACACGGCGCATTGAGCAGATAGCAGAACGACAGACCGCGCTGGTGGGCTGCCCGGATGTATGTGGCTGCGGTATCCCAGTCCACAAAAGGCAGCACAGCACCCGCCCGCCCGCCACCGACGAGGTCGAACGGAAGCTTAGCATAGACCGAGGCCACCTCGGGGATTTGAGCAAGCCCGTCGAGGAGTTCAATGTCCCAGTTTGCAGCAATGTGCAATTTCATGGTCGTCCTTCGGGAGCTCTGATTATCCCAGCTTTGTTCCCGTCACTCGCAGGCCGAGCGGTGTCTCGATAACCTCACAGCCTACGAGCTCTGTCTTGTCGAGCAGAGCAATCACCTCCGCAACGGTGTACGCGGCGCCGATCGAGGCGCGGAGCCCTTCAAGCACCACCTCGGACGTCATGCGCTGCTCCAGGAAGTTGCGGGCCGAGCGCAACAGGTTCCTGCGGAGATCGGACAGGTAAAATCGTCCGCCGGGCATCAGGACCCTCCAGAGCTCGGCGAAGGTCGTCCCGGGATCGATCCACTCGTGCAGCGATCGGCTGGAGAAAACCAAGTCGAAGGCACCGTCCGCAAAGGGCAGAGCTTCCGCAAACCCGAGAAGGTGCCTGGCGCGCTCGTCGAACCCCAGCTCCTGCGCATGGCGCCTGGCGATTGCAACCATGTCCGGACTCTTGTCAAGCCCGACGAGGCGGGTGTCCCTCGTTCGTTGCAGCCATTCCAAACCCAGATACCCAGGCCCCGAGCCGACCTCCAACGCACGGCCGCTAACAAGGCCGCTGTGCAGGAGATCACCGGTCTCGAGCCACCCCCTCTCTCGCAGCGCCTCCTGCATCCGATCGTAGGCCGCGGCATGGGTGTGATCCAAGGTCGTGCACTCCCTTTCGGGCACCCTTTGCGTTGTCATAAGCCTCACTGACGGTTGGCACAATCTTGATGAAACCAATTCTCATCCCTTCCACTTCTTCCATTCGGAATAGGGCGTTCCCGCACGGAGATCAAAGATGCGATATTCCTTGGATCCGGATCTCAATTATTTGATCCTGTGATTCTTTTTCTTCTCTCAAGGTTTTTAGCTGTCGTTCCTCTGGGTGTCTTATTCAATAGGGGTAAGGTGAAATGATAAGAAGTCGCTTTTTCAGGGAGAAACTATACCGGAGTACCACTTGGGCGTCAAGGTCGAAGAAATAGCAATATAGGTTGGGTCAGGCTGGATTGCCGTTCTGGGCTTGTTCAGAAATATTGGCTGGTATAAGATTGAGGCTTCAAGTGGTTGAAATTATTTGGAACTGATAGCATCATTGCCCTTTTTAAGGACAACAAAGAGAAGAAAACAGACGCGGATGATGCCGAGGGTACCGGGGCGTGGAAAAGATTTACCCGCTCACCGCATTCTTGAGCACCACCAAGATGTCATCAGGGATATAGATGGCGCGGAAATTATTAGGATCTGAAACGTCCAAACAGATCCGCTTTTCATATCCCTCAACCAGGAGGGTGCCGGTTGGACGTTCACGTATGGCATGCTTCAAAACAACGGTTTTTTCTGCCAGGACATCCACGTGCGTTGTGATGCTGATCTTCTGATGATATCTACCTGGCTTATGATAACTGCACGAGGTCTCGGCGAGACCAAAAAGGATCTGTCTCTCATTCCAGAGATCCCCAAGGTTCAAACCGATCGTCTCGAAAAAGAGATGACCGGACGCATCTATCCATTCGTAGTATCGGGGGTAGAACACGATGCCAAGGGAATCAAGATCACCCCACATAATTCTGCGTTCAACAACATTTTTCCCCATATCTTCACCTTACCTGACTTGGATAAACGGGACAAGTGCCTTGTCTATTTATTAATGCGCAATAAAGCCCGAAAAGTCAAGGGCTTCGGCGGTCTGCGGTTCAGAAAGCATTTTAGAGCCTACTAAGCTGCATATATGTAATACAAACCAGCACCGGAGCCGACCTTGATGTTTCCCCGGGACATCCCAGCATATCCTTGACAATCTATCGAGACCTTCTCTAAAATGCATAGCTTCAACCGCCAAAAGTATCGAGACCTTTGAAAAACGCTCCCTTTCGCCCAATCTCTGCGTTGCGTTCAGATTTTAATCCTCGAAATACTCAATGTATTCCTGTGGTTAAAATCCTCACGCGCCTTGATCTTGAACGAAATTGAGCATTTTTCAAAGGTCTCAGTATCCGCATTTGCGGGGGGTATTTAATGTTAATCAATATACAAGGATTTGAGATGAATCGACTTACGAGAATAACATCCAAAGTTTGCAGGCATTTTTTCCTGAAACAACCGGGTTTGGTTTATGTCCTATTCGTATTTTTTTCCATGCAGGCGTTTGCTGTCTGCCTTGCAGAAACCCCAGAGGACCAGACAATACTGTCCGAAACAGTCACTATCAAGAGCAAGGGCGATGGTGGAATTATCATCGCCGGACGGCGGTATGCGGTAATGGAATCGACCACTATTCTGGATGTGTCTGGAAAAGAAATCACCCTGTGTGACCTGCGGGTGCCTTCCGAAGCAGTGGTAGAATACCGATTGAGAAAAGATCAGGACCCAGTCTGTGTCAAGATAGAAAACAAGAGGCTCCTCGAAGGTGCAACCAGCCTTGTGATTGTTGGTGACCCGGGCTGATAGGCGATAGCCTGGCCATAAGTTTATGGCAGAGAGCAATCCTTAAACACTCAACCTGAGGTGTTATGCTTTTCCAGCTAAACATCACCGATTTTGCCATTATAAAACATCTGGATCTCTCCCTGAGGGACGGGCTAAACACCGTCTCCGGTGAAACGGGTGCAGGTAAATCGATCATTATCAATGCCATTAATTTGATTCTCGGGGGTAGGTCATCGGCGGATCTTATCAGGACTGGATGCGACGAGGCCGTAGTGGAGGGGCTTTTTGTCTTTCCCGATAACCCTCCTCATTTAGATGAGATGTTGGGAGAGGAGGGTCTATCCTTTGACGGTGAGCTGTTGATAAAGAGGGTCATATCCCGTGAAGGTCGAAACAAGGTCTTTATTAATGGTTCTTTAGCCACCCTCCAGATATTGGCCCGCTTGGGCCCGAGGCTGATCAGTATTTCTGGTCAGTATGAGCATCAACTCCTATTGAGGCCGGAAAACCACCTATACCTGTTAGATGATTTCAGCAGGCTTGAAGATGAGCGGGTTGGCCTGGGCAGGCTATTTGACAAATATCAGTCATTGAAAGAGGGACTCAGGACCATAGAAAAGGAGATCGTGGAGCAAAGGGAAAGGGGGGAGCTGGTCCGGTTCCAGATCCAGGAAATTGAAACAGCCAACCCCGTCATAGGTGAAGATGAACTCTTGGCAGATGAAAAGAGCCGCCTCCAGCATGCGGAAGAACTCTTAGAGATTGTCTCAGGCGGATACCAAACCTTGTACGAGAAGGATGATTCCGTGCTTGCATCCGTTGCCCGCTGCGCAAAGGCGATGGATAAGGGCTCTGGAATCGATCGGAAACTCGCTCCCCTAAGGGATTCTTTGGCTGAAATCGCGGTTGACATTGAGGATGCCTCCTTTGCACTGAGAGATTTTAAGAAAGCGATACAGATTGATCCTCAAAAGCTGGAAGAGGTTGTGGAAAGGCTGGAGGTGTTAAGCAGGCTAAGACGAAAATATGGTGCAACACTTGAAGATGTCCTGCAATTCAAAAATGACTTGGCATCAAAGATGTTTGATTTGGAGGAAAACAGGGCAAAATGCACTGAGTTGTCAAGAGAATTGCAGAAGGTACAGGTTGAATTGATGCAAAAGGCCGGGATTCTTTCGCAAAAAAGAAGAAAAGGGGCTGATGCCTTTAAGGAGGCAGTGGAAAAGGAACTTCATCAGCTCCATATGAAGGAAACCGAGTTCGAGGTGAGGTTTGAAGATCAATCTGATGCGGAGGGAGATGATGCAGAAAAAGGTATCGGGAATATGCGTCCCGATGGTCTTGACCGTGTTGAATTCATGATTTCTCCAAACCCGGGCGAGGAGTTAAGACCCCTCTCAAAAATAGCGTCAGGGGGAGAACTCTCGAGAATCATGTTGGCAATAAAGACCATCCTCTCAAGGACTGCCTCTGTGGAAACAGTTGTTTTTGACGAGGTCGATTCCGGGGTGAGCGGAGCCACGGCTGAGGTAGTGGGGGAAAAAATCTCTTCATTAGCTGCGTATCATCAGATCGTGTGCATCACCCACCTCCCTCAGATCGCCTGCCAGGGAGAGACCCATTTTTTGGTCAAAAAGGAGATCAAAGAGGGCAGAACAGAGGCCACTATTTTAGAATTGAGTCTTGAAGCAAGGATTCAGGAAATTGCGAGGCTTTTAGGCGGACGGAAAATTACGCCACGAGCAGTGGCCCATGCACAAGATATGCTTAGGAGAAATTAGGGGAACAGCATGCAGGAGATTGGAATTACTGATATTGAAGGGATCAAGATAGGCCACGCTCAGGATTTGGATGCAGCCACCGGATGTACCGTGGTCATAGGTGAAGAAGGGGTGACAGCCGGTGTGGATGTCAGGGGCGGGGCCCCAGGGACGAGAGAAACCGATCTTCTGGATCCGGTCAATTTTGTAGAACAGATCCATGCAGTAGTTATGGCCGGCGGCAGCTCATTCGGTCTGGACGCTGCTTCCGGGGTCATGCAATATCTCGAAGAGAAAGGCGTCGGTTTTGACGCGTTTGTAACAAGAATCCCGATTGTATGCGGGGCGGTCTTATTTGATCTGACTATCGGTGACCATCGTATCAGGCCTGAAAAGAAAATGGGGTATCAGGCCTGCCTGAATGCTAATGACACCGAGTGTAGAGAGGGGTGTGTGGGCGCTGGCACAGGGGCTACGGTCGGCAAGATCCTTGGGATGGAAAGATGTATGAAAAGCGGTTTGGGGATATATTGTATTCAAACGGGTGAGCTGAAATTGGGTGCCATCGTTGCGGTCAACTGTCTCGGTGACGTGATAGATCCAAAAACCGGAGAAACATTGGCAGGTCTTTTGGATGAAAACAAAAAGAGATTTATCAACAGCGAAGAAATTATGATCAAGGAATTCTCCGGCAGGAAGATTGAGTTCAGCGGAAACACGACCATCGGCGTTGTCGTCACAAACGCGAAACTCACAAAATCAGAGGCCAATAAGGTCGCTTCCATGGCTCATAACGGATACGGAAGAACCATGAGGCCTGCACATACCATGTTTGACGGGGATACCATTTTTGCCGTTGCAACCGGAAGGGTTGACACAGACGTGAGCGTTAGCGGATTGTTAGGCGCAAGAGTAATGGAGCAGGCTGTAGTAAGGGCGGTAAAAAGGGCCACCCCCCTCTGTGGGCTCAAATGCCATTCGGAATTATAGCCTCTCTCAACGGCGCGAAGTTGTGAAGGGTTTGACAATTGCCATTTGTCTGAGATATTCTCAATTAAGTGATTAATGGGGGGATAAAAGGGCTGAGTAATTAGGGAGCTTTTGAAGTTGCCTTTAATCCCTAAATCTGCGATTCCGGTCTTACAGAACGGGTTGGTATCTATCATGTCTGAAAATTTTTACGGAATTCTGGGTGTTTCTAAAGACGCTCCCCAGGAAAAGATAAAAAAGGCATATCGCAAATTGGCCAGGAAATGGCATCCTGACATCAATCCGGGAAACAAGGAAGCTGAACAGAAATTCAAGGAGATTTCCCAGGCCTACGACTGTCTCGGTAACAAAGAAAAGCGGAAATTGTATGACGAATTCGGGGAAGAAGGTCTCCATACAGGGTTTGACGCTGAAAAAGCGAGGCAATATTCTGAAAGGAGTTCTTTTCAGCAATCCGGCAGGCCCTATGAAGGAGAGGGGTTTGGCCAATATCAGAGTTATGAGGATATCTTCGGGGACCTCTTTGGGGCAGGCATGGGGCGAGATGGTTTCAGGACCTCGATGGCGGGAAAGGGGAGGGATGTCCAACATGATATGGCCATCGATCTCGTCTCTGCTCTAAAAGGCTTTGAAACTGAACTGGCCATGCAAAAGGTAAAGGTCTGTCCGGGATGCCAGGGTACCGGAACCGATCCAAATTCCACTATAGTCCCCTGCTCCCACTGCGGAGGTTCTGGCCGGCAGGATGTGGCAGAAGGCCCCATGCATTTTACTAAACCCTGTCCTTACTGCCACGGGCACGGTCAAACAGGAAAGCCATGCTCTCAGTGCGGGGGGAGCGGTCAGATCCTCGGTACGGACAAAATCAGGGTGACGATCCCGCAAGGTGTCAGGGAGGGTTCCAAGGTCCGTGTAGCAGGCAAAGGCGAGCCGGGCCTGAACGGTGGCAAGCCGGGGGATCTTTACCTGATAGTTCACCTAAAACCACATCCTTTCCTCAAAAGAGAGGGGGATGACCTTCTCATGGAAGTGCCGGTGACGGTCGGAGAGGCGATTGCTGGCGGGACTATCAATATCCCCACTATTGATGGGCAGGTTAAGGTGAAGGTGCCGCCGGGCAGCCAGAGCGGCCAGACCCTCAGACTGAAAGGGAAAGGGGCAACCAATGCCAAGACGAAACAGCGGGGAAACCTTATGGTCAAACTGGTTATAAAGGTGCCCATAACTGATGACAAAGAGATCCTGGAGACGGTCAAGAAGATGGATGGACTCTATGAAAGGGATGTGAGAAGCGGTATCAGGATTTGAGATTTCTCTTCAAGGTTTTCTGCAGTTGCCTGGCAAGGTCCTCTAAAATGGCGTCAAATTGCCTCCTCATATCAATCATATTCTTTCTCATTTGAAGGATGACCTCAACACCTGACAGATTTACGTCCATATCCTCCATGAGAATTTTTGCAACCCGAAGTTTTTCCAGTTCGTTAATATGAAAAAGCCTGGTTGAAAGGCCCTCATCGCAGGTAGGGCATACTATTTCCTCTTCCTCCAAATGCCTGAGAAAGCTCTCTTCAATCTGGTAAAACTCCAATACCTCAATTACTGTCCATAATTCCTTTGCCATCTATTCTGCCTTTCAAAGGTCTCCATGCGTTCACGGGTTCCGCGCACCATATGCGGGATCTTCGACGGGGTCCAGAGGTTAAGGGGTAATATAGCTTTAAGAGAATTACCCTGAACCTGTAAACGCTTACTTTTTACCATGCCAGACAGGTTTTTACAACCGATACTTCTGAAAATATATAGCCCTTTATCATTCTCCTGTGGGAACGCCTCGCCCTAAGTATCTAAATGGTATATATCCAGTACATTTATCCATAAGGGCTATCTCAGCCCATTCCCCGGACCTGCTGACAATTTCTGTCTTACTGCCTCTTCCTAAATAGGCTATGACCGGCGAGTTATTATCTTTTGAAAGATGCACGGTAATCATCTTTTTGAAAAGGGTTTTTCTGTTTGGCAACTGTTTCAGCTTAAGCGTCTCTCGAATATTGTTGTATAACTCCTTTTCTGAAGAGTACTCCCGCATCGTATCGGATCTTTTGAACGTGGAAATCACCTTGGTCAGGTTTGGGGTAATACTTTCCATTGATAGGCTGACGGAGGTGCCTTGCCAGGCAGCGTAGACCAGGCCCTTTTGATTAAACTTCTCGACTCTTTGAATGTCGAAGCCCATTCGGTCCAGGTTGAAGACGGTTGCTTGAAGAACCAGATCAAGCGGGTATGAGAGGCTTTCTTCTTTCCCGGCTAAATAGGTTTTCATCTCGTAAAGGGTGAAAGGCACAGCAGCAAAAAACCCGCAGCCAGTGCCAGAAAGTACCCCAAGAACAGAAGTTATAACAATTAAAATCTTTATATTACGGCAGAAAATGGTCGAGATGTTAGGAGAGATTTCTGAAGGCATTTATCAGGCCCCGCCACCAAAAGGAATGTCTACTGCAGTGAATGAAAGAAAGGCCATATGCCGACAGGCAACGCTGTTCAGTCAGGCAAATCGATCATCTGATTTCTTATTTCTGACCCGCCCTTTGGCCTCTTTCAACCATCCTGTACGTGCCCCCGGATGTCGATCAAACTCTGGCACATACGGTTTGAGGTCCAGCAAAGGAGTATCATTAAGAATGTCCACATTTTCAATGTGCAGGATGTTTTGTTCAATTTTCACTAATCTGACCACAGACAGCCCAATCGGATTGGGGCGGCTTGGTGCCCTGGTGGAAAAGACTCCGTGCGGAAGGGTGTCTAAAAATGGTGTGACAATAAGTTTCGCAGATTGGGCCTGATGGAAATGATAGATCAGGATGATGTGGGAAAACCCGTCAAGGTCCTTGAGCCCTTTGGAATATTCTTCAAATATTTCAACAGTGCCTCGGATATCAACAGCTCCTGCAGGCTGAATCGGCATACCCTCAATATTGCTGAAAGAGGTATGAATGATGCCAACAGGTTGATAGCTGATTTTTGAGGGGGTATTCGATTCCATAGCGCTATTTTGTGTCGATCCATAAATGGCTATTTTCAATCCCGCCTCGGGCGGGACTCATTTCTGGATGGACATTATTCCATATATTACTTGAAAAATTCAGGCTTTCACCCTTCTAAGACCAAGATATACAGCTTATCCTTGTTCACAAATCCTGAGACCCTGAAACCATAAGGCTCAAACAGACTCTTTGCCACTGTTTTGTTTTCAGGGAAACCGTCTAAGGGAAAAGGAACCTTTTCCTGCAGAAAATCAATAAATGCGCCTCCCATCGGATGGCTTATGACTACACGACATCCGGTCTTTGTAATCCGCCTGATGTTGGTGAAACTTCCATGTTTATCCACGATATTCGGATAGCAGGCATTGATAAGGACAACATCAACAGTGCGATCCGGCAATCTCAAGTCACGTATGTCTCCCTGCAGGGTCCTGACGTCAGGATAATGCTCTTTTACGGATTTCAACATCTTTTTGGATAGGTCATTGGCATAGATCAGGAGAGGCTCATATTTCAGGATAATGGGAATCAATATTCCTGTGCCGGTCCCCATATCAAGGACTACATCTGTCCCTGATATACTCGCATACTCAACGATTTTTTCGAGACGTTCGGGCACGCCATCCGGAAGAGGAGGGTCGAAAAGGTGCATGTATTTACTGAAGTATTCAGATTGAAGCTTGTCAATTTGTCTAACTTCATTCTCTGTGATTTCTTTGAACTTCATATGAATCTATCCAAAGATATTTGAAATTTGAAATTCGAGGTAAGAGGCCCCACCCTTTGGTTTCCAATTTCGAATTTCCAATATCCAATTTCTCAACCACTTAACGAGATCTGAAACCTCAAAAAAACGGGAGGTGTTTAGAGGTGTTTAAAGGTTGATCCCCCCGGCCACAAGGGTGAACCTCTGAATTTTAGAACGCTCACCAAAATCTTAATCTTTATAATAGCAGATCAAAAACTGAAATGGCAAGGGAGAGGTGCGAATTTCTGGCAGTGGCAAATTCTAATGGACATCCGTTATGAAGGATGATATCATAAAAAATTTAATTCTTTCAGAAAAAGATCGGGAAGCCCCGAAGAAGACGAATGGGAAACGGGAGGGAGCATTTAATATGGTATTGAGTCTAATGAGAAAGCATGCCAAGTCCTGGCTGATAAAGTTCTTAATTGCTATTATAGCCGTGGTTTTTGTTTTTTATTTCGGGTACTCTTTTACATCTGATCAGGCCTTGAAAATTGCCTATGTCAATGGGGAGGTAATTAGTAGCCCGGAATATCAAAAGGCCTACCGGGACATGATATCTGCCTTGCAAAGAAGGTATAAGGACCAGTGGAATGATAATATGGTAAAGATGTTTAATGTGAAACAAAGGGCATTGGAATCCCTTATAGCCCAGAGGTTAATGGCACAGGCCGCTAAACGGTTGGGTATAGATGTGACAGAGAGCGAGTGCCAGAGAGCGATTATGAGTTATCCTGCCTTTCAGGTAAACGGTCAGTTTGACATGAGACGATACCAGTCCCTCCTAAGTCAAAATCATATGAAACCCGAGGATTTTGAGACGACTATGACCCAGGATCTCCTTGATAAAAAGCTTAAGCAGTTCCTGTTCGCTTTTTTAGATGTTACTGAACAGGAGGTCTTGGAGTACTACACGTTTATCAACGAAAAAATCAAGATCGGATTTGTTGAATTTAAACCCGAAGACTTCAAGAAATCTGTCAAGTTTGATCAGGATGCATTGAAGGAGTATTTTGAGAATAACAGGGAAAACTATCGGGTTCCCAAGAAGATTAAGGTGACATATATCGAAGTAGACCCAGTGTCCTTTAAAGAGGGCATCACTGTCACTGAGAAAGAGATCCAATCTTTTTATGAGTATAATAACGAGGCTTACAGCCAGCCCAAACAGGTAAAAGCGAGGCATATCCTGTTTAAGCTCGGCGAGGATGCCCTGAAAGAGACCGAGGATAAGGTAAGGAAGGTGGCCAAAGAGGTGCTGGCAAAGGCGCGCCATGGAGAAGATTTCGCGACTCTGGCAAAGGAGTATTCCGAAGGCCCGACCAAGCCAAAGGGAGGAGATCTGGGCTTTTTTGAGAGAGGCCAGATGACACCACCTTTTGAGGAAGCCGCTTTCAAGTTGAAAAAGGGTGAAATCAGCGATCTTGTCCGGACTGAGTTTGGATATCACATCATTAAGGTGGAGGACATAAAAGAAGCTACGACCAAATCCTTGGAAGAGGTGCGTGACGAAATTGTAGAGACGCTGACCATGAGTGTCGCAACGGAACTTGCACATGAAAAGGGTCTGTCTATCATAGACCAAATGCCTTATGATATGGAGTTGTCCGACTATGCAAAACAGTACGGGCTTGAGGCAAAGCGCTCTCCCTACCTCTCAAAGAATGAGCCGGTGCCCGGGATTGATGGCAGTGAAAAAATAGGCGAGGCCCTCTTTGCCTTGGGAAAGAACGACACAACCGAGTTGATTGAATTAGGCGGAAAATTCTATATCTTTCAGGTGGCCGAGAGCAAGGCATCTTATTTGCCCCCCTTGAAAGACGTTGCTGAGAAGGTGAAGGATGATTTTACCGTCCACCTTGCGGCCCAGGAAGCAACCTCTGCCG
Organism: uncultured Desulfobacteraceae bacterium; assembly: GCA_964522045.1. GTDB lineage: Bacteria > Desulfobacterota > DSM-4660 > Desulfatiglandales > Desulfatiglandaceae > Desulfacyla. The sequence goes on along the minus strand of CAZFSF010000008.1, from coordinate 14,641 downwards.
CCTTAAAATATTTAAAGGAACTTAAAGAAGGCAAACCCTGGGATAAATTTGCAAAAGAAAAAGGCATGAAGACCTCGGAGACCGGATTCTTTACACGCCGGGAATCGACATCCAAAATAGGCTACACACCGGAATTGACCGAAGCGGCCTTTGGACTCAACTCGAGAAAACGGTATCCTGACAGGGCCTTTGTAACTAACACTGGAGTATTTGTCATCAGGTGGCTGGCAAGGGAAGGAATCGATAATAAGGAATTCCGTAAAGAAGAAAAAGAGTATCGCTCATCCTTAGTGCAGACAAAGCATGGTCGTGTTTTCGATAACTGGCTTCAAAACCTGCGAAAAAAAGCAGATATAGAAATTGTTACCCCGGTGAGTGGGGAGTCATGATTTATGATTAGTGCCTGAACGAAATGACTTCCCTATTTCATAATCTTAATCTTAATCGTAATCTTACTCAAAACGATTATGATTAAGAGTATGATTAAGAGTATGAATCCAAAAACAAATTTCAAATACCCAATCCACAAAGCAAGACTTGAAACCTTATGGTTCTCTCACCTGAATAACGTACTTTCGACCGTTGAGAGGCAGGAAATAGGTCCTGCCCTCTTCTTCAATGTATTCAGCCAATTGATAATAGGCTGCGCGGTTGAAACGGGCAGGGAAAAAATCTGATTTGACCTTACAATAAAGGACGTTCTCCCTCCCCACACAGAGAGAATCCGGCATTAGCGCCTCTTTGGTGTCATCGCTCAGACTAAGCTCGATCCTGGATGCCCGACCCCGGTTCCCTTCCTCATAAGAGACCCGCCTGACCACAAAGGCTGTATCCTCCACCTCCACATAACAACGCTCACCCGCCCAGTTGATCAGATACCTGCCCCCTGAATCAAGCTCCATATTCTGGTAAAAGAGCCGGATAAATTCCCTGTGGATCATCTCGGCCCCCTGGTGGTACCAACGCCCCTCCTTATCAATAAATATAAGGCAGGGAGAAATATCATCCATTATTAGCCTCCCTCGAAGCTTATACATTCCTAAGAGTGCTGGAGTCAAGAGGAGGCCCAAGACAGACACGGCCGAGGAGGTGGAGAAATTGGGTGGAACGCCGCCGAAGGAATGATCTCGATAGAAAATACAGGAATATTTTGACATCAGGTCGATCTTAGGGCTATAAATCATTATTGTTTGAAAACCCTATTCAATCACTTTACGGATGAGGAGGTCCTATGAAACAAACAATAATCTTATTTTTTATGCTTTTCATGTTTACTGCTTTCATATTCTCGGGCTGCAAGAGTATGGGCTTACCCACCGGCAAAGGGTATACAGATTTATGCCAGAATTACGTGGGAAATGACGTCAGTAAACTCGTTGATTCCTGGGGACAGCCTGGCAGAACTTTTGATGCCGCGGGCCAAAAGAAGGTATTCGTGTATGTTGAGACGAGAGACGAATACACCTTAAACCCCCTGGCCCACTCTGCACTCATTGAATATCCACCCCGCATTGACCCCCGCAAAGGACGCACCGGCGAGACAGAGGGGAATGTTACAGGGCAATCCGTTTCTTCAATGGACTACTGCATCACCTATTTTGAGGTGACCAAGAATAACAAGGTCGACAGGGCTTTTTGGAAAGGTGACTGCAAATCATTAGAAAAAACAGAGCAGTAGCAGACTTGCAGCCGGCACTGGCAGCAGGAGAAATTGTGTGCCCCGCAGCCATGAACAGGACAAAAGAGTCCGATGCGCTTCAGATAGTCATTGTCATACCCGTTTATAACCATGCCGGCACCCTTAGAGATGTGGTGACAAGGTCCCTCAAGGTTCACGACAGGGTTATGGTGGTTGACGATGGCAGCAGTGACGGGGGCGTTGATGCCCTTGAGGGCCTTGAGGTAGATATTGTTCGCCATCCCAGGAATTTAGGAAAGGGTGTGGCCATTTTATCTGCGGCAAAAAGGGCTCTAAGGTCAGGAATGACTCACATGGTGACGATGGATGCAGACGGCCAGCATGACCCGGATGATCTCCGCCATTTTATTCCGGAGTTAGAGGCGCATCCTGATGCAATAATAGTAGGCAAGCGGGATTTTTATGGGGCCTATGTTCCTGCGTCATCACGCGTTGGCCGCGCTATTTCAAACTTCTGGCTTCGGGTGGAGACCGGTAGATCATTGGGGGATGCCCAGAGCGGTTTTCGAGCCTATCCAATTGACCTGTTTGAGCAATTGAAATTACGCGAACGGCGTTACTCCTTTGAGATCGAGGTATTGGTCAAGGCGGCCTGGGCCGGTATAGAACTACGTGAGGTAGATGTTTCCATATACTACCCCTCACCCGCGGAACGCGTCTCCCATTTCCATCTCTTTTGGGACAATTTCAGACTCAGTCTGCTAAATGCAAGACTCATAATGAGGGCTATGATCCCCCTGCGCCACCGGAAGATTGGACATATCAGAGGTGGAAAGGGGAAATTTTGAGATGAAACGGTTTTTCAAATTCATAATCTGGTCTCTGTCAATAGTGGTATTCTTAGGTCTCTGCGCCGGCGCCTATTTCTGGTATGTCTGGTCCAGCAATCTCCCGTACATTGGATCGGTGAAGGAATACCGGCCCCCTATCATTACAGAAATTTTCAGCGATGACGGTGAGGTGATCGGCAGGTTTTGGGAGGAAAACAGGACAATCCTTCCCTTAGACAAGATGCCTAAACACCTGATCCAGGCGTTTGTGGCTGCGGAAGACTCCAGGTTCTTTGAGCACAAAGGGGTGGATATCAAGAGTATTGTCAGGGCTTTTATCAAGAATATGAGATCGGGGAAGATCAGGCAGGGAGGGAGTACCATTACCCAGCAGGTAACAAAGTCCCTGCTCCTTAAAAACGTTGAGAGGACCTACCGGAGAAAGGTCAGGGAAGCCATTTTATCCATCCAGCTTGAAAAAGAGTTTTCCAAGGAGCATATCCTCTTCCTCTATCTTAACCAGATCTATTTGGGGCAAGGCGCCTACGGTGTGGAGGCGGCGGCCAGGACCTATTTCAACAAACCGGCCAAAGAGCTGAATCTTGCTGAATCCGCCCTATTGGCCGGTCTGCCTCAGGCCCCGGCCAGATATTCCCCGGTCTCTCATTTTGAACGCGCTAAAGCGAGACAGAAGTATGTGTTAGAAAGGATGCGCGAGGAAGGCCTCATCAATGATAAAGAATTCAGCACTGCTTTGAGCTCAACGCTCGACATAGGTATCAAAAGAGAAAACACCTTTGAGCGTGCCCCTTACTTTACAGAGCATGTACGGCGATATCTCCTTGAAAGGTATGGAAAAGACCTCCTTTACCGGGGGGGACTAAAGGTTTATACCACATTAAACCTGAAGATGCAGGGCCTGGCGAGAATGGCCTTGAATAAAGGTCTGTACGAGTTAGATAAGAGGGAGGGGTACAGAGGCCCGGTCAGGCATCTTACGGCTGATGACATCCCTGATTTCAGGATAGCGGCTGTGGAGAAATTTGCATCAAAGCCGCCTGAGGCCGGCTCCATACTCGAAGGCCTTGTGGTTGAGGTAGATGACAAAAAAAAGGAGGTCTCGATTCAGATCGGGGATGAGACAGCACTCCTCCCGCTGAAAAAGATGAGGTGGGCCAGGAAGCCGAACAGAAAAATAGCATATTACTCCGCTAAGATAAGAAAGCCTTCTGAGGCATTGAGATCGGGGGACGTTGTTCTTGTTCGCATTTTGAAGAAATATGACGAGCCCCAGTTGGCCCTTGAGGGAAAGAAACGAGGGAAAGAAAGAAGAAAGGAAAAAAAGTTCACCTATGAGGTCGCGCTGGAGCAGTTGCCGGAAGCGCAAGGGGCGCTCTTTTGTATGGAGCCTGAAACAGGAGATGTCAAGGCAATGGTCGGCGGCCGGGATTTCAAAGACAGCCAATTTAACCGGGCAATCCAGTCTCGGCGTCAACCAGGGTCTGCCTTTAAACCGCTGATTTATTCTGCCGCTCTTGACAAAGGAATGAGCGCCGCAAGCGTAATAATAGATGCCCCATACGTGTCAAAGCGGAACCGGGAAGGAGAGGCGTGGAAACCTAAAAACTACAAGGAAAAATTTTATGGCCCCACATTGATCAGGACTGGCCTTGCCAAGTCCAGAAACGTTATTACCGTCAAGATACTAAAAAAGATTGGCGTCAATTACGCCATTGACTACGCAAGGAAAATGGGTATCGAATCCCCCATGGCCTCGGATCTCTCTTTAGCCCTTGGTTCCTCCGGCCTCTCTCTGATGGAACTTACTAAGGCCTATGCGGTATTCGCTAATGGGGGAGTGCTGACAAAGCCGATTTATGTCAAACGGGTCTTGGACCGGAACGGTCAGGTCATAGAGGAGAATCAGACTGAAACAGTTCAAGCTATTTCAAAGGAGACCGCTTTTCTGATGACCGATCTTTTGAGGGCGGTCATTACCGAGGGAACCGGATGGAGAATCAGGGCGATGAAACGGCCTGCAGCGGGCAAGACCGGGACCACCAATGATCTTAAAGATGCCTGGTTTATCGGTTATACTCCCGGTCTGGTAACCGGGGTATGGGTGGGCTATGATGATGCGAAAGAGATGGGAAAAGGTGAAACCGGCTCAAGGGCGGCCAGTCCCATATGGCTCGGATTTATGTCAGAAACGGTGAAAGGAAAACCGGTGAAGGACTTTAACGTCCCTGAGGGTATTGTCTTTGCAAAGATCGATGCAGAGACCGGTCTCTTAGCCGGACGGTATTCCAAAAAGACCGTATTCCAGTCATTCCAAGAGGGGACCGAACCAAAAAAATATTCGCCCAAACCGACATCCGCCAAGCTGAGCTCCTTTTCACAGTTTGACATGGACTCTGACTAAATGGACCTTGCTACTTAGCGAACCCTTAGGATAAACCACAATGAAAGATTTAACCCTCGAGAGTTTGGTCTCTGACAAAGAGAACCTGGAACGTATCCTCGATAACCTTTCAGAGGGGATTTTTGCCCACGATTTGGAGAGACGCATCGTGTTTTTCAACCGGGCTGCCGAAGAGATAACCGGTTATCGCAGGGAGGATGTCGTTGGAAAGGACTGTCATGAGGCCTTTGGGGGACCTTTTTGCGGGGGCAACTGCTCCTTTCAGGATGGCCCACCCGGTTTTCTTGAACACGCTTACTATCCCCTCAATATTCTGACTGCGAAAGACGAATCACGGCGGGTTGAGATGAGCATAACCGGGATGAGGGACAATGAGGGTAATTTTGTCGGCGTTCTTGCCTCTTTTAAGGATGTGACAGAGCTGATCGGGCTGAGGCTACAAATCGGAGAGCTAAAGAGCTTCGCCGGGATTGTGGGGCAGGATCCAAAGGTTCTCCGGATTTATAAGGAGATCCAGTACCTGGCACCCAATGACTATCCGGTGTGCATTACCGGTGAGACCGGAACGGGAAAAGAGTTAGTGGCAACTGCCATCCACAATGAGAGCAGACGGGCCGGGGAACCATTCGTGCCGGTCAATTGCGGTGCGTTGCCTGAGGGGTTGCTGGAAAGTGAACTATTCGGGCATGAAAAAGGGGCCTTTACGGGAGCGGTGCGGGATAAAAAAGGCCGGTTTGAATTAGCTGATGGCGGCACCCTCTTCTTGGATGAAGTGGCAGATTTACCCAGGATGGTTCAGGTAAAACTCCTCAGGGTCCTCCAGGAGGGGACCTTTGAGCGGGTGGGGGGGGAGAAAACCATCTCGGTGGATGTACGCCTTATCAGCGCCACCAATCGCGACCTTAGACACGAAATGGAAAGAGGCGCCTTCCGCGATGATCTTTACTACCGGATCAACGTGGTTCCGATTCATCTGCCCCCCCTCAGGGAACGTAAGGACGATATCCCTCTATTGGTGCAGCATTTCCTTGATAGGGCCGTGGAAGAGGGACAGGAAAGCCCCGGTTTTTCCAAGGAGGCCCTGAACCTAATGAGGGATTACTCCTGGCCGGGGAATGTTCGCGAGCTTCAAAGCTCCATCTGGTTTGCGCTTGTAAAGTCCAGAGGCCGGATTATAGGACCGAAACACCTTCCGTTGGAACTCAGGGAATTGGAAGTGAAGAAGTCTCCCCGAGGCCCGGCAAAGAAACTGGACACGGGAAGTGTCAGAGAGGCCCTCACCCGGAGTGGAGGGAACAAGGCCAAGGCATCCAGACTCCTCGGCGTAGGCAGGGCTACTCTTTACCGGTTCCTGGCAGATCTACCAGATGTCCGATGAGACATCCTTTCCGTGCCCTTGGTGTCCATCTATAAATGAGTCCCGCTTAAGACGGGATTGCAGGATCAGGTCGCGGATCCCGATAAAAGTTGTTTTCTGATGCAGAAAGGATTGGACGATGTTAGATAATCGACCCTTGAGTTAATCATGTAGAAAGGAGCCGTCTATGGATACCCTATCTTCCGGCGTAAGCGCTTATGTGGAACAGGTTAGCAAAATCGGTGGTGAATTCGGCCCCATGGTGGTTAAGGCCATGATCCTACTGGTGATTCTCCTTTTTTTGGTCAAATACCTGGGACGCTTTGTGGCAATGCTTCTCATAAAAATCGGGGTACCCGAACGGAAGGCAGCTTATTCCGTTACGGGGCTGCATATCCTGGTTCTGCTAATCGGGGCCCTGGTTGTTCTCAAGATGGCCGGGTTCCCTGGAGCTTTGCTGTTCAGAGTCATCATGATCATTGTCATGGTGGGATTGGCGTCCTACATAATCGCCAAACCTTATATCCCTCAGCTTCCCTTCAAGAAAGGCAACATCATCCAGGTGGCCGGGGCTATGGGAATCGTGGACTTAATCACCATTATGCATACACGTGTAAGGACCTTTGACGGGAAGGTTATTTACATTCCCAACCACAAGGTCCTGAACGACCAGGTGGTTAATTCCAGCGCCAGGCCCAACCGCCGTCTGGATATCGATTTTTTTATCCCCTATGATCAGGATGTGGGTAAAGTGAAGGGTCTGGTCGGTGAAATCCTGAAGGAGGATGAAAAGGTATTGGAGAAACCCGCCCCGAGGGTCGTCATAGACAAATTTTCTCCAAACTTCATGGAAATGAAGGCCCGGTTTTGGGTCGAGAGGAAGTATGCTCTTACCGGCCGCTGGGGCCTCAACGAGAAGATCAAGTCTAAGTTCGATGAAGAGGATATCCAAATGGCCTCGCCCAGGTTGGAGATAATTCAAGACCGGCTCAAAAAATCAAACGCATGAGATTAGTACCTATTCATTCAAATTAAATCATGTTTGGGCAAGATTTGTCATATAGTTATAGTGGTCAGAAATCCCTTCACCACGAAGATCACGGAGATCACGAAGAGACCATAAAACCATCAGAAACTCATTTTTCGTGCTCTTAGTGGCCTTCGTGGTAAAATCTTTGTTTGGTTCCGGTTTATCCGTGTTAGGCAGATACTCTTTCTTGTTCCCAGCGGGACCATGTATTCAGGGGGTATTCGTTGGGTGGGATGGTTTAAGCCAAGTCCTGCGACACATAAAGGTGTCTCATGATACATTTCCGTCTCATTTTATAGTATGAGACAATCCACCCCACCCCCCTTTTTACGAACCTTAGCTCACCTCCCTTCCGACATAGGGTTAACCTGCTAATATTAAATGACTTTTTTAATCTAATCCCAAAGCAATCTTCCCCGCCCAATTTTTTATGGTCTTTTCCGGTTTTGGTTGAACTGCAAAATCCCTTTTTCTGGCCTTTATAAAACATTATAATATCAGTAGGTTAGCCACCACTATTTTTAGTGAGACACTACTGTCTCGTGATTTTTGCCTGATGGTTGCGGGTTAAGATTTAGTCTAACGGTTAAACAGAACTTAACTCTTTGATATTAGAGCTATTTTGCTGCCTATTCCTTGAAAAATATTTTTTGGCACAGAACCTGCTTTTACCAGCAGTATCTGATTTGCTCCCGGAGGGATAAGGAAATGAGGCCATGTGATGAAAGTATAAAAGAGACCATCGGACTTGCAGAAGAAATGCTGAAAGCAGCCGATGATGGTGACAGGGTGCGCGAAGACAACGGGTGCGGTGTGCTCTATGGCATACTCAGAGATTCTGCGTTTAAGATTAAGAAGTTAGCAGAAGCAGAAAGGGATGCGCATATCAGAAAGGGTTGGTGGAAGGAGTGAGAAAACCAAAACAGCTTGGTTTGATTGATAATAGTTAGGGGGAAGAAAGATGGGTTGAATAAAGGGGTGATGGGTCATGATGGGATTAGAGGAACTTAAGAAAAGCAGGCCGCTGATAGATTCTATTGACTGGGAAATGACCCCTGAGGAGGCAGTCAGGCTCTATCTTGAATGGGGTAACAACTGGAGTCGGGGGTATCGCATGGTCAGGTCAAAGAATGATGAAACATATTACTTTGTCCTGAATACCTGGGAAGATATCCCGGCCATCTTTTTTATCAGGCGAAATTATGAAGGTGCAGTGGAGCTTGCAAAAATTGAAATGCCGGATGATCTAAAAAATCAACTGCAAAAGGGGCATGGCTTACACAAAGGGGTATATGCCGTTGAAGATGAGATCAGAGACTGGCTCAGAGATGAGCTGGATTCGGACTAATCACTCAACTATAACCAATGGAAAAAGAAATGGAAAAAAAGGTACTGGCAGCAATGAAAAAGGCGGGGAAACCGGTAAGACCGGGAGAGGTTGCAGAGATGATCGGTGAAGAGAGCAAGGATGTCTCAAAGGTCATCAGTAAACTGAAAA